>JBLHWM010000064.1:0-13223 GCA_047629095.1 Planctomycetota bacterium
ATAACGGCTTCCTGCTCGACCTGAACTCTCCCCGAATCGTCGGCTCTCAGCCCGCCAGCCTCTTGTCGGTTGTCCCGGATGCCAACGGGACCGAGAAGGACTTCATCGTCTCTCTCGAGTACGTCTCACTAGCCTGCTCCAAGCCCCTCGTTGAGGGAGACGTGATTCGCTTGCCCGGTGTGTTTGCCGAGGTTACAGCCCCGTCCGGACCTCCCAGCCTTGGCCAGGTCGGCGACATTCGCGTTCGACTTCTGTCTGGTGAAGCATTTGACTTCCACTCGGGTCCGGCTGAAGTGCTTGCTCCATTCAATGGGGCAGGCGGCAGCATCTCTGATTGCTTCGTCTCCTTCTCCCCGCTGGCCGCTAGCCTGCCAAGCAGCTCGGTCTCACCCGACGCTCAGATGGTCATTCGCTTCAGCGAGCCCATGGACCCCTCGACGCTGACACCCTTCGACACCTTCACGGTGACGAGGACATCGCTCAACCCGGGCATCACTGGCTATGTGGTGGGGGACGTGAACGCCTCGGCGGACCTCAAGGAGTTCCGCTTCGTTCCTTCCCTCCCGATGGCTCACACCAACGGGGTTAGCGAGAGCTATTTCATGAATCTGGTTGCTGGCGACTTGGGCGTGACGGACCTCGCGGGCAACGCTCTTGCCGAGACGATCGAACAGATCAGCTTCGACTTGAACCCCACCGCCGCCACCGAGCGCAACGGAAGCCTGGTGCTTCGCTTCGAGAACCCGAACGAAGACGGCGACGAGGCCAACGGGGTTCCGCTTACCGAGTACTCTGGTCAGTTCCTCTTGGACATCAACCGTGGCTTGATTCGCTCCCGTCCTGTGGAGCGCAGGTCTGCAGCTGCCGACAAGACCCAGGCAGTACCCAGCATCATGATCGCCTTGACGACGGGCGTTCAGACACCTCTTTCGCCCCTCGGTAGCCGCATGATGGGTCTCTACCGCTACTTCGATGTGGGCTTCTCGATCACGGACAGCTCGACGTACAACATGGACGTGGAAGGCCTTAACTGGTCTCCCCTAGCCGGGCAGGTGCAAGCGGACATCTTCGAGGAGTTTGAGATCAACCTCGCGCACTCGAACCGAATGCCAGATGAGCACCGCCTGCCCAGCCTGCTTCCCCAGTTCACCCAGTCGGGACTTGCCGGAGGCCTCTTTACGGCAAACATCCTGACCGATGAGAACGCCAGTCAGATCTCAGCCCACCCCAAAGAGCTTGGCTACCTGATCGACCCTGCTGAGCTGTTTGCCGGTGACTCGGGCACGAAGTTCATGCCTTGGCCAATGAACCGCAACAAGGCGATCGCCGACTACAGCTACTTCACTTGGCGCGACACGGCCAACCAGTCTGTTGGCGGCCCCAGCAACACGGGTGTTCCCGCCATCATCGAGCAGGACGCGGGCATCCTGGCCTCTGGATTACCCGGCGACATCGCGCCCACGGGCCACATCCCGACCATTGGTCTGCCTCTTTTGATGGAGTTCAAGTGCTTCCCGTCCGACACGGGCGTTGGCCTCAACTCCCTGGACTGTGCGATCGCCATCAACTCGTCTCCGAAGCCTACCTTTAGGATCTTCTCGACGGGCGGCTACGACACGGCTGGCAACCCCCAGGTGAAGAACCCCGACACGCAGCCTTCGCCCACTGGCGGCTTCAACGCGAACCCCGCTTTGTCGATCGCGATCGGCGCGAACACGTCTAACACCGACAACGTCTTCTACTACGGTCAACTCGACCTTGTAGTCCGCGTCAGCCGAACTCACACGAGATGGTTGAACACGGAAGAGGGTGCCCCGGACTACCTGAGCCCTGTGATTGAGCCTCGTGCTGATGATCAGCCGGCCGGTACGGAGCTGATCATGGCATACCGTGGTTCGACACAGATCTCGGCCCAAGCCGATGCCGAGATCGACCCATTGTTGAACGCTGACAGTCTCGATGCCTATGGTGACGAGTTCCCGACAACGGGCCTCTCCCTATACGGCTTCACCAGCCAAAGGAACTCCCATATTACGGGCTTCCTCCAACAAGACAGTGTCACCAAGATTGCCCCCTGGCAGTCCAGTGTGGACGACGTCGACGGCGGACAATTCATTCAGGTGCGCTTCACAATGATTGGCAACACTGAGACGGGTCTGACCCCTGAGCTCTCCGCCTTCGGCCTTGCTTTCCTGAGGAACTCCTGATGCTCCCCAGCCTCTCCTATAAAAAAATGATCTCCCAAACCTCATTGAAGGGCTTCGCCCTCGCAGCACTTGCTGCGACCCTCTTGCCAGCATGTGGCCCCTCTGCGGGTTCCAAGGCGGCACCAGAAGCGGTCGGCCAGATCTTCTCCCACACCGATGGTACGTTCTATCGGGCCGAGGAGAACTCTGCTGGAACCTCAACCACAATGAGCCTTATCGGGCTCAGTTGGGGCCGCTTGATCGAAGAGGTCTACGACGAAACCGGAACGCTCGTGCACCGGGACCTCGTGGTTGGGTCGGACATCACCACGGACGGAGTCAACTACCAGATTTCGACCAACCCGATCAGCCAGACAAGTACGCTCACGATCCTGTACACCTTTGGCTCTGACGATTACATCTCGGCATTCGATGATCTTTTTGTCGGCATGGACGAACTCCTGCCCAAGAGCCTAGCTTCCTTTGAGTTGCCGCCCTACTCGATGGTTCCTCGGAACTCAGTGATGGTGCTTCGCTTCTCTGACCTGCTCGATGCGAGCACGGTCAACGCTGACAACATCATGATTCAGGCTGGCTACACGCCAACCACGCCGTTTACGACTCGTCTGTTCCCGGACATGAACTTCGGTTCAACGGTCAATGACGTGTTCTATTCCACGCGCGTTATCGTGGACCCAGTCATCACCGAAGCGGAGTCCCAGGCGACTGGCTTGCCCATTAACGGGCTCGGTTTCAGCGGTGCTGTGACCACGGCCACGCCAAACCTTGCAGTTCGTATTCCGACCACCCTTGATTTTGGCGCTGGTCAGTTCACACGCCTGGAAAATCCGACGGGGCACGCCCTCAATGGATCCAACAACTCTCCCTTTGATTATTCCGGAGCAACAGTGGACGTTATTCGTGCACTGCGTACGGGTGGTTCGGAAGCGAAGGTTGGCGACATCAACAACGGCTTCTTGCCGGACGAGATCGCGCCTAAGGTGATCGGAAACCAGGCGGTCTCCATCGACAATGTTTTAGCTGACGCGACTCCTGGCCAGTACTTGCTTGACCTTAGCTTTGCCAACACTGCTTGCGCGACCACCGCGCAGGTGGGGGATATCATTACTCAGCCGGGTGTTTTTGCCGAAGTCACAACAACCAGTGCAGCGCCCGTCGGCGGCCAGCTGTTTGCGGTCAACGTGCGCCTGCTCACTACGAACTCAGGCGTCCCGTTCCCGGATGGCGCAAGCTACCGATACTCTTGGAACCCGGATGGCGTGATTGGAGCTGACTGCTTCGTCGAGTTCGACCCTCCCGCGGGCACTGGCACCAATGTCGGTGTCGACCCGACGGCCTCTATCATCGTGCGCTTTAGCGAGCCCATGGATCCGGAGCGCATGAGCCCCTTTGACGCTTTTGTCGTCGCTCGCCAGGACCGCCCCTTGGCGGAACTTCTCACCCACCATTGGGTGATCGGTGAGTCCTTCCCGGCTCCGGACCTCAAGCGCTTCCGCTACGTCCCCCGCGTGCCCATGCAGCACATACAGGGAGTGGTCGAAGACTACTTTGTTCAACTGTACGAAGAGGAAGGCATCGTCGACTTGGCCGGAAACGCCCTTGCTGACGCTTTCCCCGCAGTCCCATTCTTTATGGATGTGGCAGCCCCGACCATTGAGATGGACTCCCGCGCCATGCGCTTCGGCCTGTCTTTCGAGGAGCCTCTCGGCGGCGCCGTCGTCGACGATGACGGTACGGGTGGCAGCGACATTCGCGGCCAGTTCATCTTCAACCCCATTCGTGGTGTGATCAGTCCCCGTCCCGTGGACCGCTTCTCCCAGACCATCGACCGCAACGTCGGTGTTCCAGGCTGGATGGTCCCGAACGCAGAGGTGATCAATAACCCCGGCTTCCTGATCGGAACCTTCCAAGAGCCCCTCAACCCCCTGGGTTGCAAGATGATGTCCATCTGGCGCTACTTCGACATGGGGCTAGACGTTATTGACGAGGCTTTCGTCAACATTGACATCGAGCACGTCAACTGGGCACCCATTGGGTCCAAGGTCCTTTCCGAGTTCTACCCGGACTTCTCCATTTCGTTTGCCACCAGCAACCGGACGCCTGATGAGACCTGGGTTGCACCTCCAAACGCACTCATCTTCCCGACCTCGGGCCTGACGACGACGACCTTCGACGAGAACGTCCTGTTGGATCCGAACAACCCGAAGACCATCGTTCACGAGCGCGATGAGGGCTACTTCATCGACCCGATCGAGAAGTTCAAGTCTGATTCCCAGACGTTGATGTTCCCGTACCCGATGAACAAGTATCGCCAACCGGAGGATTTCCTCTACTGGACATTCCGCGACACCGCGATTGAAGCAGTGGGTGGCAGCGATCCATTGATCGGGCTGGAGCCTCCAGTTCTTTTCGACTCCTTCTACGACAAGACGCTCGAGCCTCCCGGCTTGGTGGGCTTTGGTTCTTCTGCAGTGACGAGTAACCTGGAGTCCGACCCCAGGATAATCCACACGGAGATCGCAACGGGGGACCTAGTTCCTTCCTTCGGCCTTCCGATTCTTACGGAGTTCCGTTGCTACTCCTCGGACGATGCCATTGGTATCAACCGTCTGGATACCTCCCTTGCCATGGACCCTAGCTGGTCCGGCGGCGGTGTCGCGGGACTTGTGCTCGGTACAAGTCAGCCCTTCATGCGCATCCATTCATCCGGTGGCACCGATACCAGTGGAAGTGACGTCTACCGTGACCCGGACCTGGAGCCCACCCCCCGGGGTGGCTTCAACTACGAGCCGCTGTTGGCCCCTCTTGGAGTTGCCAGCGCTTCTGCTGACAACGTCTTCTACATGGGGCAGCTGGACTTCGTGATCCGCATCAGTCGAGTCCAGACCGTGTGGACGTCTACTGTCCTACCAACGCCCCTCTACGCAGAGCCCGTTATTGAGCCCCGCAATGAGAAGCAACCCGCCGGCACGAGTGTACAACTGCACTTCCGTGGAGCGAGCAACGTCGGCAACGCTGTCGCCTTCGATGACGCCAACATGCTCGACATGTACGGCAACATTCCCGGAGACGGAAATCCCGGCACCTATGTAAACACTGTCCTCGAGACCAACCCCGGGATCACCTTCGACACAACCGTCGGTGGACCCGGTCAAGCCTGGACGCCCGAAATGAGCGATCTCGATGGACTTCGGTTCTATCAGGTGCGTATCACTTTCATCAACAATCCTGCTGCGGGTACCTTCCCCGAGCTCTCAGGCCTTGGGTTCGCTTACCAGCGTCCCTAATCAGCCTCTCCCCCCCCAAAGAAATCTTCACTTAGGGCCGGCATCAGCAATGATGCTGGCTCGACATGGCCCACACCAAGTCAAACATGAACACTCTTCGACTGTCGGCAATCGCCGCACTCTCTATTTTTTCGGCCTGCGGCGGTAGCGGATCTGGCGCGGGGGGACCTGTTGGAAATGGCTTCCAGCTTTTCTCCATGACCGTCCAGCAGGATGCTATTTGGCAGGTCAACCGGCCTATCGACTTTGTTTTCAGTCAAGACGTTGATTTCAGCTCCGTCAGCCTGAACACGATTTCAATCCGAGATCTCAATGGCCTTCCCGCTTCAGGCGCCTTTACCCTGGTGAACTCGACCACGGTCAGGTTCCAGCCCACCTGCCCTGTGCTCGGAGACCTTTCGGACTCCGGATTCAAGATTGGTGGAATCGAGTACCAAATCACGGTTCTCGGTTCGGCTTCCGGCAGTGGTCTTACGGTCAAGTCGGCCACCGGCTTGGGAGTCAAAGACGCCCAGTTGCGCCAGTTCGTGACCCCGACTTCGAGCCTGCCCGCCGTGGCATTCGCCGATACGCAAACCGGGCCTCCGTCGCCCGTTGTTCGCGAGCTTGACAGTCTGGGAGCTGCGCTCAATCCTGAAGATCAAGTGACCTATATTGAGTCTGCTGGTGGGGCAGGTGCCGACGTCGAATTTACGTTTGACACCGTGACCCAGCTCTTCAACATGCCTCTCAACCAGGGACTGAACCTCTTCAGCGACAGCACAACTGATGTTGCCGTTCTGATCGAGTTCGACCAACCGGTCAACCCTGCGGACGCAAACATTTCGAGTAAGCGCCTCTTCCTGGAGTACCTCGACGATCCCCTTGGCGCCCCGACTTGGAAGCCGCTTCCCACCGAGGTCAGCTTGGAGCGTAACTGTACCGAGACCGGTGCAACGATCCGCCTCCAGCCCTTGGGCATGCTCCCCCAGTCCACGGAGATTCGCGCTGTAATCAGCACGGAGTTCGAGGACCTTGTGGGAGACAGGAACCAGCTTCAGGTGGACAACTTTGCCCACTTCGAGTCGACCATCATTAACTTCGCGGGGCTGACTCCTGCGACGGACATGGGTGACGAGTTCAAGGAGGACTTCAACCTTGTTGGCTTTGAAGACCAGACGGCTCCGTTCTCTGAGCCCCGTGCGATCTGGGGTGACGGTGCTCTTGTGGCAGCCTTCAGTTTCTCCGGTACCGGCGGCGTCCTTGGTGGTGTTGATGGAGAGTTTGACTGGGTGATTCCCAGCGGCGTGACTATCCTTCTGGATACCAGCGGCGCGGTCTCCATCGCAGGCGGCGACATTGGCGCTGACATGATGACGCCCTTCGTCCAAAGTAAGACCCGAACGGTTGTTGCGGGCAAGGTCGACGTACGACACCTCGTCGTTGAGGCGGGTGCTGTGATCAAGGTTCAGGGTGTGAACCCTGTTCAGATTCAAGCCTCTGGCAATGTTGTGGTTGAGGGATTGATTGACGTCAGTGGCTTCGATCGCCCCGACGTGGCTACTCTCAACACCGGCAACCAGCCGGAAGTCGGCTCGGCAGGAAGTGCCGGTGGCGGAACGGGTGGAACCGGAAGTTTCCTTACGACCACTTCGACTCCCCAGGGCGGTAACGGATTCGGTCCCTTCACGCAGGCTAACTTTGGTGGCAAGGGTGGCGAGTCCGGCTTCGGCCTTCCCGGCCTAAACAATCGTCGCGGTGGCGGCGGCGGTGGCGGCATTCTTGGACCCGACTCGCTGAGTACTAACGACAACGCAGGGGTTACCTTCGGGATGATCGCTCAGCCTGGATTCAACGGTCACCCTACGGCTACCGGCTCGATCTCTAATGCGAAACCCCCTAAGGGTGGTGTGATCGGCAACAGCCCCTTCATTGACAGTGCTTCGGACAATGATTTCTTCGGAACGAAGTTTGATCAAGGCCAGAACAAGATCATCATCGGCGAACTTCCCTCACCCTGGGCAGGCGGTGGTGGTGGTGCTGGTGGCGACGCGGTCAAGGACAATGTCTTCCCGCACAGCTCTTGGACTGCATTTACTGACGAGAAAGCTAGCGGCGGCGCTGGTGGCGCAGGAAGCCTTCGTATTCTGTGCCTCGGCACGGTTACGATTCGCGGCGCCGGTCAGATCCACGCCAAGGGCGGCGCTGGTGGTGCTGGTGAGAACACCATCAACACCAACCACCTCGGCGGCGGTGGCGGCGGCGGCGCCGGTGGTCACGTGATTATCGAAGCCGGTTCAGCCATGATATTCGATGGCGTCGATACACGCGCCATCAAGGCCCGCGGCGGCCAAGGCG
Source organism: Planctomycetota bacterium (assembly GCA_047629095.1). Classification (GTDB taxonomy): domain Bacteria; phylum Planctomycetota; class UBA1135; order UBA1135; genus CALBMX01. The sequence continues at coordinate 7,832 of JBLHWM010000064.1, forward strand.
GCAAAGGGGTCAGCGGCAACGGAAGCGTCAACGCTGGCGGTGCCGGTGGTCCTGGTATCATCCAGGTTCACGTGCTTGATCCCACGAACGATATTCAGTTTGTGAACGCTGACGCGGATGCTGACACGCTGGACGAAGTGACATGGCCCGATGCCATCACCCTGGTTCCCTCCTTCGGTGCGCGTTCACGTGCAATCACCAAGTGGATCCCAGTCGGCCAAGCTTCGGTTGAACCCGACGGCATTGCTGATCAGATCACCTTCCTCTTTGGTGGCACGGACACGACGACGGGTAGCATTCTTGACTTCGACGACGACGATCTCCAAGACGACGTGGCTCCGATTGCTGGCCCTACGACTCTCGTCGGTGGGAACATCAGTGTGGATGGTCGGAGCTTGACTTTCGACGCACAGCCCCTTGCGAACACGTTCAACGATGTTTACCTGCGCAACCCGCAGCTGCTTCGGGATAGTCTGCTTCTGTTGAACGAAGTTGGCAATGAATCGGAGTTCAAGCGCTTCAACGTGGCTTCAGCTTCCTTTGACCTTCCAGGAATGACCCTAACCCTCGAAGTGGACGGTGCTCCGGCTCAGTCACTCCTGACGTTTGCTCCTGGCGGCGCCGTAGAGTTCTCACTGATTCCGGTCTCCCTGTCGGCTTCCACCGTTGGTGGCGCTAAGGGTGCCTACCCCAACTCGGTGGACATTCAGGTCCGCTTCCAGTCGGCTGGTGTGGGACCTGACGGACTGCCTGACTTGGGCACCGCTGGTTTCCAAGATTGGACGCCTGACATTGGTCTGGTCAACGCCAAGGGCGCTGGCACGGTTGAGTTCATTCGTCTTGAGGTTCTCTTTGACCTGGACGCTCTTGGTGGTGGCCTCTCGGCGGCCAGCCCTCGTCCCCTGCTGGACTTCGCCCGGATTGGCTGGCGCTTCTAGCGTCTAGGCAAGCTAGACGGCAGACCCGCTGAACAGAGCCCCGATTCGCCTAGCGCGAGTCGGGGCTCTTTTTTGTCTAAGGTCCAGGCTTTGGTGGCGTACTGGCTTACCTTGCATCACGCCTTAATGTGCGCTGGCTTGGCTCCCACGAAGTGAAAGTCCCTGCTAGCCGTGGCTCACTGGCTATTGGTCTGGTTCAATACAGCGATGCACTTCCAAGGGAACCCTAGCACTAACTTTCGCGCCCTTGGCTTGGCTGGATTAGGACTCGCCCTAGCAGTCTCTGGTGGCTGCGCGGAGAGCTCGCCTCTGCCTCCTCCCTTCGTTCTGGAGAGCTTCCACCAGTCGGGTCAGGACGGTGTCTTGTTGAACGAACCGTTGGTCTTTCACTTCTCGGATGAGCTTGACCCGTCTTCCATCACGGGTGCCAGCGCCCGTATTCTGGACAGCTTGGGCAAACCGATACTCGGCCAGTTCGATGTGCGCCTCGATCAACTTGTCTTTCAGCCGAAGCTGCCCCTCCAGCGCGACCTGCAGGATGGTGGTCTGCGGCCGGGTGAGCAATACACTTGTGAGCTGAGGGGCTTTCCCCTGATCTCAGGTGTCCGCTCTCGAGATGGGCGAATTCTTGACTCGGGTTTCCAGGCGAGCTTCACGACAGCGCCGGACCAGTCCGATACCCGTCTGTTTCTGGACGGGACACCTGACCAGGCCGCGCCGTTGTCGCTCGTCCAGATGACCATTGGTGGTGCCGAGCCCATTCGACTTGTCATCAGTGAACCGCTCGATCCTAGGGGTGTGGACGGCAGGGCATTTGACTTACAGGGCTTTCGGGAGCTTAGCCGAGGAGAGAGCGGTGAGGACTTTCAGTTGGAGGCGATTGCCGTGCAAGCTGTTCTTGTGGAGAACACCCCGGAGGGGGCTCGCGTGGAGCTGCGCGCTGTGGAGGGGCAGCCTGGCGAGGCTCAGTTTCCGCGTGTTCTAGAGCAGGGTGAGTATCACTTGGTGGTTCGAGAGGCGGCCGACGGGATTCCCGGCGAAGGAGCTGGGGTCTTTGACTTCGGCGGTCATCCCGTGCGCTCGGCCTGGGCTCTTTCCCAGCTTCCGGCAACCCTGGAGGTGGGAGCCTTTCGGGGTACTGGAGGGAATCGATTCCACCGGTTCGAATTCTTGTCCAGGGATATGCGCTCTCCAGCGGAGGTCCCTGGTTGTGACGGAATGGCCCTCTGGGGTGGAGCTGGCTTTGTGGGCATTCGACTTCCCCGGTCGGCCGGTAACGGTAGCGCGGGCGCCATGGATCTCGGCGCCGGCAAAGAACTGATACGGGCTGCGGGCAACGACTTAAACGGGAGCCGTATCACGATTGGTACGGGTCGTGAGCTCGACCTCAGCGCGAGCGCCGGTTGCGTTGTTTTGCGATCCCAGGGAGCCATGAGGATTTCGGGAGACCTGACTCGGCTTAGCGAGACGGGCCAGGCTGCCCGGGGAGCCGAGGAGACCTGGGGCCAGTGGCATGGCCGGCTGCAGAGTTTGGAGATCACGACTCCCTCGATGTCCTTTGGCCTTGGTGAAGGGCTCGACGCCTGGATTGCGAAAGCAAAGCAGGCTGGGAACAACTGGACCGTGCTGGTCTCGGGGGGCGATCTCATCATCGATGGGGATCTTCGCCTGGACGGGCCCTTGCTCTTGGCTGCCGGCGGACGTGTTCGCATCGCGGGATCGATTGAAGCACGTGAAATCTGGATTGTTGGGGATGGGGGAGGCGCAAATCTCCAACCCATGGCTAAGAGTGCCGAGTTTCGGAACGCAGGCCGCTCGCCCATGCTCCATTTTGAGGAGCCCGAGGGCAACCCGCTGGTTGTCCCGATCAAGGTCGCCGTACTCTCATCACCGATCCGACCAAGCGGAGAGAAGATCAAATGGCGCATGGCGTCGATAGGGGCTCGGCAGGGCGCCGGCATGGTGCGTGTTCGGTTTCTTGGCGAGCGTGACTTGCCGGGCGGTGGTGTCGAGAGCATCGGCCCAGTGGATGACCTGAGCCTGCTGGACCGTTGCGGAGCAGTGCGCCTGTGGATCGAGTTAGAGGCCTCACCCGGCCCGATGTGGGACCCCCCAATGTTGGATTTTGTAGAGCTGAGTTGGAACGAGGAGAAGGGATCGTGATGAACTTGGTCGTTGGAGTTTTGGATGGCGTCGCTGGCATCGAGGGCCTGCCTTTGGCCTTCTGGTATGTCACGTGGACCCTCCTTGGGTTGATTGTCGGCTCTTTTTTGAATGCGGCCATCCACCGGCTACCGCGCGAGGGCATGACCATGGCCCACCCCAAGCGCTCGGTGTGCCCGACATGTGATGCTACCCTGACTTGGCGCGAGAACATTCCGCTGTTCTCTTGGCTAATTCAGCTGGGTAAATGCCGCTCGTGCAAGACCCCGATCGCATGGCGCTATCCCCTGGTCGAAGTGATCACGGCTTCGCTCTTTGTGACCTCCGCTTGGGTCACCGGGCCCGAGCCCTCGGGCTTGCTGGCCGTTCGGTGCATCGTGCTGGCAGGCATTGTGGTGGCGACCTTCGTGGACTTCGACTTTTTCGAGATCCCGGACCAAATCTCCATCGGCGGCATGTTCCTGGCCCCCTTGGCCGTGTTTTTGGTTCCATCCCTGCACGAGGAGACCTGGCTAGCCCGTTCGATGACGGGCGACGCTGCACTTGCGGTCGCCGGCGTCGAGCGCATTCCAGCTCTTGTGGCGTGCTTCGCAGGTATGGCCGTTGGTGGTGGGGTGCTGATCGCCATCTCTTGGATTGGGCGCTTGATCTACAAGCGCGACGCCATGGGCTTCGGGGACGTGAAGCTGCTGGCTGCCGCAGGTGGGTTCATCGGGCCAGGTGGGGCCCTGCTGGCGCTCCTGGTGGCCTCCTTCGCGGCAAGCATCGCCGGGGTCGGGAACGTGCTGCGGTTCCTCTGCCTATTGCGGAAGCGGGCAAAGCAACGCGGGAACGGGAAACCCTTTGCCAAGAGCCTCGCATCCGCAAGAATTGCCGGTCGATACCTTCCTTTCGGGCCCTATTTGGGAATAGGTATTGGAGTCGTGCTTCTGGCTTGGAAGAATGTGGTTGAGCGCTTCTTCGCCATCTAGCGGACCCCTTCTGAATGGCCGGTAGAAGAGCTCTTGGACCAACCCCCTTCACGACCTTCCAGGCCGCCGAATCCGGCCTAGGAATGGAGCATTTAGAAAAACCAACTGCCATGAAATTCAACGCCCTAGTCATGCTTGCCCTGCTGCCCCTGCTCGGCAGCTGTGCGTCCCAGAAAGTCCTTGATGATTACGAGGCCGAGCTCGGTGCCCTCCGTGAAGAACGCACCGCCCTCCAGCGTGAAAACACCAGCCTTCAGGATCAGCTCAACCAGACCCAGATGGTCCTGTCATCGACCAGCGGTGAGCTCGAGTCAGCTCGCGCGGTGGTGGCAACGGCTCCCACGCTCCCGACCTTTGACAACGGTGTCGAGGTTGGCATGCGCGGAGGCAACCTTGTGATCATGATTCCTTCGTCCATCTCCTTCGGTTCGGGCAAGTCGACCCTGAGCAACACCGGTAAGAGCGCCCTCGAAGAGGTTGCAGCCCTACTGCGTCGGGAACACCCCAACGGCCAGTACTGGATTGAGGGTCACACGGACAACGACCAGATCTCGAAGTCCAAGTACGCCTCGAACCGTGTCCTCTCCAACTCCCGCGCCATGAGCGTTCTGGAGTACTTCGTTGCGAGCTGCGGCATCGCCGACTCCTCCTGCGTCGTGGTTGGTCATGGCGAGTACAGCCCCGTCACGGGAAACGATTCGAAGGACGGCAAGGCACGCAACCGCCGCGTCGAGATCGTCGTCCACGAGTAAGCGGACCACACGAGCCTAGCCCTGGCCCCTCGGAACTTAGGTTCCGGGGGGCCAGCGTCGTTTCTAGGCCTCGGCTACGCCAAGGAGTTGGTCGTACTCGATCCTTGGCTTGTGGTATTCTTGGGCTGCACAACGGGCCCATTGGGGTCCAACCCAAACCCCATAGCTGACTCGAATATGCAACGCCCCCTTCCCCTGAAGGTCCGACTCTTTGCTGGTAGCCTTATCTCTAGCCTGCTCTTCCTTGGAGCCTGCGGCGAGGCCGAGCCCGCCCATCCAGGGGACATCGTTCGCGGAGTCCTACACCTCGATCCGCGCCTCGAGGACGGCCGCGGCGCCGCCGAGGTACTTGGGGAGAGCCCCACGATTGTGAGTGAGGTGAGGTGCGATTTCGCCAAGGGCAACCTGGCTCGGCTCGCCCCTTGGAGCATCGGCAATGCAGTTATCAACTCTGGCGGGTCTGAAGGACTCTTGCTTGGGCCTCCGCCCCGGGCGGAGGGTGTTGAGTTCCGCCAGGTGCGGTTACATCTAGGGGATGCGTTCGACGCTGGGGACTTCAACACGATCG
>JBLHWM010000065.1:0-13210 GCA_047629095.1 Planctomycetota bacterium
CAGCGAGGGCTGGGGGCTCTACTCCGAGTGGCTGCCCAAGGAGATGGGGCTCTACCAGGACCCGTATTCCGACTTTGGACGGTTGGCGATGGAGCTCTGGCGTGCGTGCCGCCTGGTTGTCGACACCGGCATGCACGAGATGCGTTGGACGCGCGAAGAGGCCATCGATTACCTGATGGCGAACACGCCCAACCCCGAGGGCGACTGCCGCAAGGCCATCGAGCGCTACATCGTGATGCCGGGCCAAGCGACGGCCTACAAGATCGGCATGATCCGCATCATGGAGCTGCGCCAGTTTGCCCAGGCAGAGCTCGGCGAGAGCTTCGACGAGGGCATGTTCCACGACGTAGTGCTGTTGTCGGGACCCGTGCCTTTGGAGGTTCTAGAGGAGCGCGTCCGGGCGTGGGTAGCCGGGCAGTGATGCGCGGCTAGACTTTGGGGCAGACGCTCTTCCTCAAGGTTGCCCATAAAACGAGGGCGCCTGGTTCGCGATCGAACCAGGCGCCCTCGTTTCGTAGAAAGAGTGGGCTCGCTAGAGCTTCACCTTCTCCAGGTGCTTCTCGCAGGCCGCACCCTTGTTCACCTGGCACTTAGGGCACTGGGGCTTGTAGCCGGGCTTGCGCGCCGAGATCAATCCCTTTGCAGCGGTCATGGCGTGATCGGCAATCTGGGTGTCGCCGCACTTTTTCAGGATGGACTTGTAAGTCTTCACCGCTTCCAGATACTCCTTGGCATCTTCAAAGGCCTTGGCCTCTTGGTAGAGCTTGCCTCCGGTGATCTCCTTGGAGTAGAGCTTCCCGTCCTCAAGCTTGTCGAGCATCGTCTGGGCATCCACAGCACCGGGGAACAAAGAGTCCTTGCCCAAGTAAGGGGAGGCCAGCTGAACACCCTTGTACAAGTAGCCCTTATCGATAGCGGCAGCGGCGGCGAGGAAGTCCTTCTCGCTAGTCTCGATCAGGAACTTGTCCAGACGCTCAGCCCAATCGGCATCGTTGTCTTTGAACTTGGCTTTGCCCTTGCGCAGCATGGCGAGCGCTTTCGCGGAGTCGCCCTCATTCATTGCCTTGACAATCTTGGAGAGCTTCTTGGGGTAGAGGCTGTCCGTCTTGCCAGCCTTCTGAGCGCTGCTCAGTGCAGAGCCAGATCCGCCTGCACTTCCTTTCCACTGCATCTCTCTTCCGAGGAACACGGCAGCGGTGGGAAAGCCCGTTACTCCGATCACCTTCTCAAGCTTGCCGTCCGGCAAGATGACCACCGGGTGGGTCACGCCATGCTTGGCAACCCAAGCTGAAACTAACTCTGCAGGTTCATCAGTCACGCTGATGACGACCGTTCCCTTTGCACCATCTTTCTCCCATACGGAGTTGAGATGCGGGATTTGGCCAAGGCACGGCCCTCACCAAGTGCGGAAGACCTCGAACAGAATCGCGCGGTCCTCCAGGTCGGCTGTGGTTAGCGGCGGAGTGTTGTACCAGGTCGCGCCTTCAAGCTCGGGCATCGTGCCCGATGCAGACTGCGCGGACGCAGGTGCAGCAGTCACGATCGCCAGCGCGGCACTCGCAACGAGTAATAGGATGGATTTCATGGGGTGGTTCGGGGTCAGTTGATTTCGAAGTCATGAATCATGCCACACGCCAGCGGGTGTGGGCTGCGGAAATACGGCAACGGGACCTTGGGAGCGGGTGGCACCCGCCTGGGCGTGTCCCCCATTAAGAATCAACCCCCATTGGTGCACCCCAGGATGAGTCTCGCTACAGTCACGCCCCGCTGCGGCCGATTTTCAGCCTAAGGGCACGCCATGAATGACCAAGTACCCTCCCGCTCGATTCGGGACCTCTCGACCCCGTGCCTCGTCCTCGACGAGGCGCAGTTCTACCGCAACATGGCGCGATTGCAAGCGGTGGCCGAGGCCCGGGGCGTGGCCTTTCGGCCGCACCTCAAGACCGCGAAGTCGAGGCACATCGCCAAGATCTGCGCCGAGCGTTTCGGCGAGCGCGCGATGGTCTCGACGCTGCTTGAAATCGAGCAGCTACGCGGCCTCGGTCTGACGGACTTCCTTTACTCCGTGGCCATTGTGCCCGGAAAGTTCGAGCGGATCCGCGCCCTGCTAGCAGACGACTGCAAGGTGGCCGTAGCCGTGGATAGCGAGGCGGTGGCCAGGGACCTTGTGGCCTTTTGCGAAGGGGCGGACTTCCGGATCCCGGCGGTGATCGAGCTCGATTTGGATGGACACCGCTCCGGGGTGCGCCCCGACGATGCGGAGGCTCTTTGCGCCATCGGACGGGCCCTGAACGAGGGCGGGCTGCTACTCGGCGTCATGGCCCACGCCGGGCAGAGCTACGAGCTCTCGGACGAGGCCTCCCTGGCGTCCTGTGCCCAGGGCGAGGCGGACAGCACAACCCTCGCCGCTCGGACTCTTGAGGCTGCCGGCCTTCCCTGCGAGCTCGTGTCGATCGGCTCGACGCCAACGGCCCTCTCGGGCGCGTCCTATCCCGGCGTGACCGAGCTGCGCGCCGGCGTGTTCGTCTTCTTCGACCTCGTGCAAGCCGGCATCGGAGTCTGCTCGAAAGAGGAGATCGCCATGTCGGTGCTGGCCTCGGTCATCTCGCAAAACGAGTCCTCGGGCGCGTTGATTATCGACGCCGGTTGGATGGCCCTCTCCCGCGATCGCGGCACCGCCGACCAAGCCGAGGACCTCGGCTACGGCCAGGTGTGTTTAGAGGACGGCACCATCCTCGAGGACATCATCGTGGCCGACGTGCAGCAGGAGCACGGCATCGTCAAGCCGCGCAAGGGCAGCTCCCGCGCACTGCCGGATCTCGCCCCGGGAACCCTGCTGCGCATCTTGCCCAACCACGCCTGCGCCACCGCTTCGCAGCACGACAGGTACTGGGTCTTGGGCGAGCAAGGCCAAGTCAGCGCCGAGTGGCCACGCTTCTCGGGTTGGTAGGCTGGCGAGAAGTGTGCGGCTAGGTATTGTTGCTCTCGTCTAGTTAGCGACGAGTGGGCAAGCTTCTCGGGTTGCTATGCTGGTGCCCATGGAGATTGCACTCATCAGTGAAGCCGACGTCCTGCGGCATGCGAATCGGAGCCTGGCGAAGGATGCGATTCGGGACGCCCTGATCGCCGTGGCGGGAGAGGGCAGCGAGCTGTTCCCCGTGAGCATTGGATCTGGTGCGCCCGCCGACAGCATGGTCGCGGTCAAGTCCGGATTCCTGGCGGGGTTAGACATGGTCGGCGTGAAGGTGGGGACCTACTGGCCCGACAACGGCGCGCTAGGCCTGCCGAATCACGGCTCGACGACCCTGTTGCTTGAGCCTGCTTCCGGCCTGCCCCGGGCCCTGGTGAATGCCGGCGCGCTCAATGGATTGCGCACGGCGGCCGCGAACGCCGTGGCTACCGAGGCTCTCGCCCGCGCGGACGCGACCACACTATTGATCGTCGGCACGGGTCACCAGGCCGAGTACGAGCTGCGCGCCCTGTTGGATGTTCGGCCCTTCGAGCGCGTCCAGGTTTGGGGGCGCTCGCCCGACAAGGCGGCGGATTTCGTGGAGCGTGCCTCGGAGCTACAAGTGGACGTGAGCGTTGCCGCGGACCTTAAAGCCGCGGCCCACAGCTCCGCTGTCATCACAACGGTGACGACATCCACGGCGGCGCTCTTGCAGGCCGCATGGATCCAGCCCGGCACCCACATTTCTGCGATGGGGGCGGACAAGCATGGCAAGCAAGAGCTCGCTCCCAACCTACTTTCGCTGGCGGAGCTGTTCGCGGATCACCCAGCCCAGTCGATCCAGATTGGCGAGTTCCAACACGCCGCCAATCGCGAGGTTTCGGCACTCGGTCACGTCCTGACAGGCCAGCATCCCGGGCGCATTAGCGGCGACTCCATCACGATCTTCGACAGCTCGGGCATCGCCCTGCAAGACATCGCGATCGCCAACCGCATCTACGAAGCTCTCGATGCGGCCGGCGAACTCAAGCGCGTCTCGTTCTAACTTGAGGGGCGCGAGAGCCCCTTAGGGATTTGCTAGCAGTGCCCTGACCTCCGCCAGGTCCGCGCCTTCGATCGTCTTGCCGTGTCCGAGCACAACGCGCTCGAAATCCCAAGCGAGCACGCGCTCCAGGGACTTGCCCATGGCGGCCTTGTCCTTGGTCATCATGCGGAACATCAAGCTCATGGTGATGCCCTTGTAGCAGCGGTCTAGCTTCAGGAAGAGCTTGCCCAGGAAGGTGCCCTCGCCGGATAGGTTGAACACGCTATCCACCAAGACCAGGGTCTTGGAGGGCTTGTGGAAGAAGGCAACTTCGCTGACCCTGGGTGCGCCGTCGAGTAGCGTGTGCTCGATCTCGTTGCTCCAGGGCGCTGGGGAGTCCTCGGCTAGCGTATTGCCAATGGCCCAGTCCTTGTGCGCCTCCTGCAAGGCTTCCGGGGCGTAGGTCGTCGCTGCGGGGATGCGCTCCATCCACTGCTTCAGGTGCAGGTCGTGGGTGCGGCTCGGAATGACGAGGTGCTTCGGTGCGTCCTTGGGGACGAGGGCTTCGAGCTCGTCCCAGAGCTCTTCGCTCCAGGTTACAGGGGAGTGGATCCAAAGGCCGCCTCCGGACTCCTCCGAGAGCACAACCACCGTCATGCGGTGGCCAAGGTGCATGCCTAGAAGAGAGGCGTGGTCGTTGCGTTCGTACAGGCCGCTACCGAGATCGTTGAGAGTGCTCATCGCTAGAGTTTACGATCCCCACAGCTCACCGAAACAGGCGACTGCGGAACTTGTACCGGAGTCGGGAGTTCCCGATGGTTCGAGCTGCCAGACGTGAATCCTTTGCTCAGTTGGTGAGGAACTTTTGCACGTGCAGAGCTAGGCTGCGCTGGGAGAAGGGCTTCTCTAGAAGTGTGATATGGCTGTCAACGGTGCCGTGATGAAGGAGGGCATCGGCCGTGTAGCCGGACATGTAGAGAACGCCCAAGTCGGGACGGGCCTCGAGGGCCTTCACTGCGAGCTCGGCGCCATTCATGTCGCCACCTAGGACAACGTCCGTGAGCAAGAGCTTTATGTTGGGATACTGGTCGATCAATCGCAGCGCATCTGCTCCATTGGACGCCTCGAGGGTCTTGTAGCCGAGATGGCTCAGTAGGGTCTTTGTCAGGGCAAGTACACTGTACTCGTCTTCGACAACAAGGATCAGCTGCCCCTTGCCCCGCCTAATAACGAGAGAGTCGGCTTTTATGCCGTCTTTTTCCTCACTCGAAAACGAGCGAGGGAGGTAAATGTTGACAGTCGTGCCTAGGCCCACTTCGCTGTAGATCTTGAAGTGGCCACCTGATTGTTTGACGAAGCCATAGACCATGGAGAGACCAAGTCCGGTTCCCTTGCCAATCGGCTTCGTCGTGAAGAACGGAGTGGGGGCCTGTTCGAGTACGTCTGGCTCCATTCCAATACCGGTGTCGGTCACAGAGATGACTACATACTGGCCGGGTTCGAGATCAGCATGCGAACGAGCGTATTCCGGATCTAAGTTAGCGTTTCCGGCTTCAATCGTTAGGTTGCCTCCGTCGGGCATGGCATCGCGGGCATTGATTGCTAGATTGAGAATGGCATTCTCAATCTGAGCCTCGTCAGCCATGCACAGCCACAGGCCATCAACGAGAATGACCTCGATACTGACGGTTTCGCCTAGGCTGCTGCGAAGGAGCTCTTCCATACCTTTCAGCTTACGGGCGGCGTGCAGGGCCTTCGGGCGGAGGGGTTGACGTCGGGCGAAGGCTAGTAGCCTGTGGGTCAGTGCGCTGGCTCGCTCCGATGCGGACCGGATTTGCTCTATGTTCTCCAGGACATGCTTTTCATTGCCTGAGTCGAGCTCGAGGAGGTCTAGGTGACCCAGAACGATCGTTAGTAGGTTGTTGAAGTCGTGGGCAATACCTCCGGTGAGATTGCCAATGGCCTCCATTTTTTGGGATTGAACGAGGCGGGCTTCGAGCTCGCGCCGCTCCTCTTCGGCTAGCTTGAGCTCGGTGATGTCCGTCAGGCTGCCGCGCAAGAGGTTGCGCGTAGGGTAGGGCAGGTAGGCAAGGGTGATCTGGCAGGGAACGATGCGTCCGCTGGAGTGGAGGTGGTCCCACTCAAAGGTCGGGAAGCCGCCATCTACCGCAATCTTGATCAGTGGGGGAGCAGCATCTTCTGATGAGATGCCATTTGGCTGATACTCGGGGCTCAGGCTTACCGGACCCATTTTGTTGACTAGCTCTTCTCTAGATCTCCCGAAGAGAATCTCGGCCTTTGCGTTCACATCAGTATAGATGCCCTTATCGCAGTCCAGGATGACAACGGCTTCGGGCGCATTATGAACCAGGGTCGCAAAGCGCTCCTCGCTCTGCACTAGCAGACTCTCGGCATGAATAGTCGTGATGCCGTCTGCAATGCGCTGGGCGATCGCACGGAAGAGTCGCTCGGCATCGCTGTAATCGACCGCAAAGCGGCAGTGCTGAATTCCCAGGATCCAATGATCTAGCCCGCACAGATGGACCCGAACCATGAGCTGGGATTTGACATGGAGGTACCCGTCGACTTCGCCTGCGGCAAGGATTTCAGCGGCATGGTTACCGTGCAGGTCAAAGGCCAAAGGCGTGGACGAACTAAGCGCAAGTTGGAAGATGTTCGCGACTTCGGAGGCCAGGGGGCGGCGAGCCTCGGTTGTCCAAGCACCGGGAAACTCGGGAAGACTCCTCTCAGCATGAACTTGGAAGTACGCATCGTCGGACATGCATGGATCCACAAGCCAAGTCCTATCGCAGTCGAAAGCGACAAGGATCTCATCGAGCACGTACTCAAGCATCTGCTCCGTATTCGTAGAGCGCAAGATTGCCTCGTTGACGCTTTCTAGAGTACTAAGGACCTCAACACTGAGATGTGTTCGTGGGGTTAGCCGGTTTCGGTTTTTCATGCCCATTGAGGTGCTTTCATGGTCGAGACTTTCCTGGAGCGATCGGTGAAGAGCAAAGATCTTTAATGGCGTCCTGGGAGCTTCTTTGCATCTCCAAGGACTTTCCTTTACCTCATATCGTAATCTATACTGTGTATCCCGATGGCCGGTTTCTAGTAAGGGCGCCGTGTAAGAATCAAAAGACCCCTTCTGGGAAACCTTGCCTTATTTAATCCTGTGATTGTGTTTTGGCTGTCCTATGGCTAGCGCTGGAGAGCGTTGCGGCAAACTCAGCTGCCACCGGCGAGAGCGGCCGATCGCGCTTGCGGATGATCGCCAGATCTCGGGTAATGCGAAGCCCGGTAACGGACAGGGCGTGGACGTCTTTTGCGGTGTCCGTCTCTTGGCCGATGCCCAGTTTACTGACGAATGCGAGCCGCCCCGTCGTTGCGACCATTCGCAGAATCGCGGGGATCGAGCGCAGCTCCATGACGACGTTCATGCGGACTGCGGCGTCGCGCAGGGCACCATCGATGAGGCTGCGAATGGCGCTAGGTGATTCAAAGCCCACTAGGTCTTCGCCGTCCAAGCGCGCAGCGGCAATGCGCTTCTTCTTCGCGAAGGGATGGCTCTTGGCAGCTACCAAGACGATGCGATCCGTGACGAGCGGCGTGACCTCGAAAGCGCCGATTAGGCTCGGGTCGATGGGCAGGGTGACAATCCCGAGCTCTAGGCGCTCGTCGGCCACATCGCGCTCGACCTCGCGGCTACCGGCCTCTTTTACTTGGAACAGCACGCCCGGTCGCTGACGCTGGAATGCAGCGATTGCATCGGGCAGCAGGAACGAGACCGCCGTCGCTCCGCCTCCGATGCGAATCTTGCCGACCTCGAGGTTCGAGATCGCGACCACGCCAGTGCGCATGCGGTCATAGCGCTCGATGAGCCCACGCGCCTCCCGGGCTACAAAGCGACCCTCTTCCGTGAGCGCTACCCCGCGAGCCGAGCGCTCGAATAGCGTGACCCCGAGCTCGGCTTCAAGCTGCTGCAGGCGCCGTGAAAGCGCGGGTTGGGTGACGAATAGGTGCCGAGCCGCCGGAGTGATCGCCCCGGCATCGGCAGTCTCTAGGAAGGAACGCAGCAACAATAGATCGGTCATCGAATCTCCAGGCAAAATGGGGGCTGTGGGCGAGGCCGGCGCACCGCCTTCTGGAGTATACCCAGAACGCATGGGATCGATACGCATTATCGATTATGCGCATGGTCTCTAGGCGGGTAACCTATGGGCACAAATCATCGAGGAGCTGCGAGGACTCGCGCTTCTCTGAACCCCGGCCAACTTTCCCTGAAGCGAAACGCGGCCCTGATCTACAACCGAAAGACACCCATGTTGCAAGCCTATCGTGAGCACGTCGCCGAGCGCGAAACCCTCGGCATCCCGCCCCTTCCCCTGAACGCCGAGCAGGTGGCCGACCTGACCAAGCTGCTGTTGGATCCCCCGGCTGGCGAGGAAGAGTTCCTCATGAACTTGCTCTGGAATCGCATCCCCCCGGGCGTGGACAAGGCTGCCTACGTCAAGGCGGCGTTCCTCAGTGGTATCGCCAAGGGCGAGACTGTCTGCCCCTTGATTGATGCCCACATGGCCGTGGATATCCTGGGCACCATGCTCGGCGGCTACAACGTCGTCACCTTGGTCGAGCTGCTCGACGACGCGAATCTCGCCGACGCAGCCGCCAAAGAGCTCAAGAGCACCCTGCTGATCTTCGACGCCTTCCATGATGTCGAGTTGAAGTCCCAGGCCGGCAACAAGCACGCCGCCGAGCTCATCCAGTCCTGGGCCGACGCCGAGTGGTTCACGAACCGCGAAGACGTGGCCGAGTCCATCGAGCTGGCCGTCTTCATGGTGGAAGGCGAGACCAACACGGACGACCTGTCCCCGGCACCCGACGCCTGGTCGCGCCCGGACATCCCGCTGCACGCGCTCGCCATGCTGAAGAACCCGCGCCCGGGAATCACGGACGCGATCGCGCAGATCGACGAGATGGAAGCTAACGGTCACGCTGTTGCCTACGTCGGCGATGTTGTGGGCACCGGCTCGTCGCGCAAGTCCGCGACCAACTCCGTGCTGTGGCACATGGGCGACGACATTCCCCACGTGCCCAACAAGCGCGCCGGCGGAGTCTGCCTAGGCAGCGCGATCGCCCCGATCTTCTTCAACACGATGGAGGACTCGGGCGCCCTGCCCATCGAGTGCGACGTGTCGAAGATGTCCATGGGCGACGTCATCACGGTCTTCCCCATGGCTGGCAAGATCGAGAAGGACGGCGAGGTCATCTGCACCTTCAAGCACAAGAGTGAGGTCATCCTGGACGAGGTCCGCGCCGGCGGCCGCATTCCCTTGATCATCGGCCGCGGTCTGACGACCAAGGCGCGCAACTCCCTTGGACTCGGCCCCTCGGAAGTGTTCCGCACGCCGACCAGCGGCGCCGACACTGGCAAGGGCTTCACCCTGGCCCAAAAGATGGTCGGCCGCGCCTGTGGCCTTCCCGAAGGCCAAGGCGTGCGCCCCAACACCTACTGCGAGCCGATCATGAGCACCGTCGGTAGCCAAGACACCACGGGTCCCATGACCCGCGACGAGCTCAAGGAGCTCGCCTGCCTCGGCTTCCAATCCGACCTCGTCATGCAGAGCTTCTGCCACACGGCCGCCTACCCGAAGCCCGTTGACGTGGAGACCCACAGCACCCTGCCCGACTTCATCTCGACCCGCGGCGGCGCGACCCTGAAGCCCGGCGACGGCATCATCCACTCGTGGCTGAACCGCATGCTGCTGCCCGACCAGGTCGGCACCGGCGGCGACTCCCACACGCGCTTTCCATTGGGCATCTCCTTCCCGGCAGGCTCGGGTCTGGTCGCCTTCGCGGCCGCCCTCGGCACCATGCCCCTGGACATGCCCGAGTCCGTACTCGTGCGCTTCAAGGGCGAGCTTCAGCCCGGCGTCACCCTGCGTGACCTAGTGAACGCGATCCCTTACTTCGCGATCCAAGAGGGGCTTCTCACCGTCGCCAAGGAAGGCAAGAAGAACATCTTCTCCGGCCGCATCCTCGAGATCGAGGGACTGCCCGACCTCAAGGTCGAGCAAGCGTTCGAGCTCTCGGACTCCGCCGCCGAGCGCTCCGCCGCAGGCTGTTCGATCCACTTGGACAAGGCGCCGGTCACGGAATACCTCAAGTCCAACGTCGTGATGCTGCGCTGGATGATCGCCAACGGCTACGAGGACGCGCGCACCCTGGAGCGCCGCGCGCAGAAGATGGAGGCATGGCTCGAAAACCCCGAGCTGCTCGCCCCCGACGCCGACGCCGAGTACGCCGCCGTGATCGAGATCGACATCTCGACCATCCACGAGCCCATCGTCGCCTGCCCGAACGATCCCGACGACGTGAAGACCCTGTCCGATCCCTCGATCGCTGAGACCAAGATCGACGAGGTTTTCCTGGGCTCGTGCATGACCAACATCGGCCACTTCCGCGCCGCCGGTCGCCTGCTCGAGGCCCACAACGAGCCCGTGCCCACGCGCCTTTGGGTCGCGCCGCCGACTAAGATGGACATGAAGCAGCTGGTGTCCGAGGGCTACTACAGCCTCTTCGCCGCCGCCGGCGCCCGCACCGAGATGCCCGGCTGCAGCCTCTGCATGGGCAATCAGGCCCGAGTCGCTCCGGGTTGCACCGTGGTCTCGACCTCGACCCGCAACTTCCCGAACCGCCTGGGCCAGGGCGCCAACGTGTTCCTAGCCTCGGCCGAACTAGCCGCGGTCGCTGCGATCCTCGGCAAGCTACCGACGAAGGACGAGTACATGTCCTTCGCCCAGAAGCTCGACCCGATGGCCGGCGACGTCTACCGCTACCTCAACTTCAACGAGCTCGACGAGTTCACCGAAGCCGCGGCCTTGGCGACCGTCTAAACGGCGCTGAATCCTAGCGAGATAAATCGAGCGCGCGCCGTCCCTGCTTTACTGGGGGACGGCGCGCGCTTTCTTGTGTCGAGGCCTAGTGCTCGCGCCGGGTGCCGCATTGGCTTACTGGAAATGGTCCGGACAGTACGGGCTTGCTGTGCAACGATAGAGCGATCATGGTCTCAACGCACAGACGATCAGCACCGAGCTACTCGCCGATCCAGCGGCGAATTCTTGAGTTCGTTCGAGGGTCGTGGCCGGCGTATATTGCCGGGCTGCTCGGTGTGCTTGGGTGGTGGAGTGTGGCAGCGCTATTCTGGTTCTACGTGCCGCCGGACTCGGGCCGCGCGAGCCCCGGGGGTGGGCTTGTGGCCTTCATGCTCGCATCCATGCTGGCTTTTGGCTCCGCTTTGTTCTCGGGGTGGGCTCTCTGTAGCTATCGGCCCTTGAGGAGAATTCAAACTGGGCTCGTGCTGATAGGCATCAGCCACGCGCTGTACTGTTTCGGTTGGCTCTTCTGGAATGTCGACACCTAGCAGTCTGTTCGTCGAGATCTGCCTTCGAGTTTGGTTGGGGGCCCGGTGAAGTCTCCGTGCCTTGGCTGACCTCAAGCGAATCCTCGTAGCAATCGATGTAGGCTCTAGCCTCTGCCTGCGTGTACGGAGCTACGCGGGGTAGAGATTGCGACCTCGGCGAAGTTGGAACGGGTGGCGTGGTACCATCGCCAGCTCTTGGACCGCATGTCCCACTCTCGTTCCGACCTCCTCGATCACCCCAGCCATGCGCGGATTACTCGTCTTCCTATTGTTGATCACAGGCTGCAGCCAAGACGTTGCTCAGTCGGCCGATCGACCGAATGTTCTGTTCCTTGTCGTGGATGACGCGTCATGGGAAGAGTTCACGGAGCTGAAGTTGCCCGTCATCCAGGACAAGCTGTCGGACGCTCGGGTTTATCAGAGCTTCTATGTCTCACCGGTTTGCTCGCCGACTCGGGTCCAGTTTCACTTCGGGCAGTATCCCCACCGCAGCTTGGTTGGGAACTCCGTCAAGTACAAGCAGGGCGAGGGTGTTGCTGTGGGCGAGCCCTCCCTGGCAAGGACTCTTACGCAAGATGGCTATGCGACGGCGCTGTTTGGCAAGTGGCATGTGAACGGGCAAAGGCTGCCCATGCAGGTGGGGGAGGCGGGCCGCTTGCATGGGTACCAAACCTGGCGCGCGGGCTCGGTGAACAACGTCTATGGCCCCCGGGCGTCCCACTACAATTGGGAGCGCTGGGACGACGGCCACAAATCCACGGAGACCCAGTATTCAACCCACGCGATTGGCGACAGCCTCATCAAATGGTGGGGTGAAACCGACGGCCCGAAGTTCGGCGTCTGTGCTTTTCTTGCGCCCCATGAGCCCTTCGAACGCGCTCCCACGAACCTCCTTGCGGGACAGACTTTTTCGAATACCCAACGGGGGAAATACGAGTCAGCGCTTGTGGGGATCGACACCAAGATCAGGCAAATCCACGCGAGCCTAGACCTGTCGAACACCTACGTGTTTCTCTTTCCCGACAACGGCACTCCGCCGGAAGTTCCCCCTCCCTCGGCAAAGGAGCGAGGGTATAAGCTGACCCCGTGGCAGGGTGGAATCAACGTGCCGCTTATGGTGTGGGGGCCGGGTGTCGTGCCCGGTATTGAGCTGGGTTTGGTTCAGGCTGTGGACCTGCCGTCGACGGTCTTGGAGCTTGTTGGCGGGCCAAAGAAGGAGGGCGAGTTTCAAGACTCGATCAGCTTTGCCAAGACCCTGAATCACACGGCACCGTCGCGGCGTGACTGGGTCTGGTCCCAGCGGTTTCATCCCAGTGGCAAGCCAAGGTCGGCTCAACTGGATGCTGACTCCTGGGCGGTCGTGCGCTCGGATGGTTGGAAGTTGATCAAGCATCCGGGCGAACTTTATCGGTCCGCGAAACTGCTCGAACTCTACAACCTAAACAAGGATCCCCATGAGACAAGTCCTGTCGCGGATGAGCGGATCGAGACCGAGCTGCAGAGTCTTCGGACTGAGGCGTTGGGAGAGCAGTGGCCCTACTAGCAGGGCGGCCCGGTAAGTAGCCAGCGGATTGGGGAACAACGGAAAGGCCGGTATCCAAGGAAGGAGCGTGGCGCGTCTTGATGACGCTCCACGCTCCTTCTTGATTCGTACTAGCTAAGGCTGGCTACTAGTGCTGGTGGCCGCCCTTGCCGTGGACGTGGCCGTGCTCGACTTCTTCGGGCTTGGCGTCGCGGACGCCGACGATGGTGACCTCGAAGTGCAGGGTCTTGCCGGCGAGGGGGTGGTTGAAGTCGATGATGACCTCTT
>JBLHWM010000066.1:0-13210 GCA_047629095.1 Planctomycetota bacterium
ACGATGCGGATGCTCTCCATGGTGAAGGGGACCATGGGAATGTGAAAGATAGGGGCGCCGCCATTGAGCGAGGCGTCGGGGTTGCCCGACATGGTGCGCAGATAGTCGACGATCGAGGGCGTGTCCAAGCCGAAGCCGGACACGACTAGAGTTACACCAATGATCGCCGCAAGGGACGCGGGCACCGCCTTGGTGAAGCGCGGCAGGAAGTGAATCACCGCCATGGTCACCGCCACAAGCAAGAACATAAGGGACAGCTTCGAGCCGCCCATCCACACCATGGCTCCATCGGGACCGAGCTCCTTAAACTGGCCGAGTTGGGCCAGGAAGATCACGATCGCGAGGCCGTTCACAAAGCCCAGCATGACGGGGTGTGGAACCATGCGAATGAACTTGCCCAGGTGGAAGACTCCCGCAGCTATCTGCAAGACTCCCATCAGCACAACAGCCGCGTACATGTACTCAATACCATGCTCGGCCACCAGGGCCACAAGCACGACAGCGATCGCTCCAGTGGCACCGGAGATCATGCCGGGGCGGCCACCGAGTAGGGCCGTGATCAAGCCAATGATGAAGGCCGCATGCAGGCCGACAATCGGATCGACTCCCGCCACAAAGGAAAAGGCGACGGCTTCGGGAACGAGGGCCAGGGCAACGGTCAGTCCAGAGAGTATGTCACTCTTGACTTGGGCCTTGGGGCTAGGGCTGAGGTTGAACAAGGTGGAATTTTCGGTTGGGGGGCGCCGCGGGAAGCCGCGCAGAGTACCGACGCCACGCCCAAAAAGGGCCCGGGAAGTCCGATCTATTGCGGCCTTAGGCCCATTTGCCAGCCCAGAACTCAAGCCAGTGCAAGCTCACGTCCCTGCTGATCATTTGCCGAGTAGATCGAGTTTAGGCGCAGCTCCGGCCCAAACTTTCAAGACCCACTTACCTAGGCGCGCCCAGGATGATCGGCGTAGTCCCGCCGGTCTCTCTCAAGGTATTCCCCTCGCCCGAATCGCCTGAATCCGGCTCTTCACCTTCCTCTTCCCCATCCTCGGCATCGGACTCCGACGCCAAGTCCACTTCCTCAGCCGCGGTCTCCTGGACGGTCAAGCGGCCGAGCTCATCTTGAATGACTAAGTGCAATCGGTTGAGCTCGGTGAGGTGCTCGGCGGTCGTGTCGAGACCGGACCAGGGACGCTCGACGGCGGTCCCGGGATTCTCGATAGGCGCTTGGTTCTCGACCGCGACCTTGGGCAGGCCCTTGAACAGGTCGTTCACCGTGGCGACGGCTTGCCTGTCCCCTGAAGCTGCGGCGGCCGTGGCTAGGTTGCGCAGGTCGTCGAAGCGCACGGTCTCGGGCTCGCGATGCCAGGAGCCGTGGGACACCAGGGCCCGGCTAAACTGGAAGGCGGAGAGCTGGTCGCCGGCCGTTGGGATCTTGGATTGGGACGACACATCCACCGGGGAAGTGCCGGCGACGACGGCGGCCGCTTCAGCGCGCACGCGGGCCTGGCTGAGCGCTGATTTGGCGGCCGAGCGCAGGTCGCCCGGATCCAAGAGGGATCGCTCGGGAGAGTTGAAGATGATCGAGTAGTCCACGAAGGCGAGTCCGTACGAGTCCGGCTTCGAGCGGAACCTTGCCCGGGCGTGGCGCACCAACATGGAGAAGTTAGCGAGGTCGTGCTGGGGCGCTTGCTCCAGGGCCATCGCGAACTTCGCGAGCACCTCGGACTCCATGGCCTTGGCCTCGCCGTTGGTCTTGGTTGCAGCAATATCCGATAGGAAGAGAGCCAGCATCAGCTCCTTCTCCGGCTGACTATGGGACGCCCCGGTGCCTGAACTTGGCACATGGAGATTCACCAGGTGGTCGAGTAGGTCCACCCCCTTGGGAATGTCGGTGGCGAGGTTCACCCCGTAGACCCGCAGCTCCACCGCCCACATGGCAATCTCTCGGTGCTCGAGCTCGGACAGGTCCAAGAGAGATGCCGCGGGCAGCTCGGCCAATAGGGAAAGTGCGTGGATGCCGGGCGAGATCTGTACGCCGGGTTTTACCGTTTGATAGAAGCGCTGCGCGGCATCGAATCTCGCGGCCGGGTCTGTGCCCGCAAGTTGGGACACCAGGTCCACCATCGCCTTCTCACTGGCCGGCCCTCGGGACACCAAGGAGTCAAAGCTCTTGAGCTCGAGCACACCCTTCAACATGGAGTCGTCGCCGTAGCGCCCAAGCAAAAGCAGCAGCGTGTCCTGCAGGGACGGCGCCTGTTCGACGTCGAGGCGCGCCAGGAAGAGCCTAGCTTGGTCCCGGGAAATCTCGGTGCTGATGGCGTCACTGAGCAACAAGCCAAGGGCGTGCTCACGAATGTGCTCTTCGCTATGGCCGGTGTGTCCGAGCAGGCAGTTCACCACCGGTGCGTTGTATTCGGGGGCGGCGTCATCGCGCTCGACAAAGCGCCCCATGGCGCCGAGCAGTGCATAGCGCAGCTGGCTGGAGAGCTCCGTGTTCTTGTCGCTGAGCACGTCGATCAGAACGGTGATGTCCTCCGGAGGCGCGACCCGCGGCAGGGTGCCCGCGGCAATCTCGCGAACGCCTAGGTCGAACTCGTCCCTGAGGACAAGCTGCAACAGGGGGCTGCGGTCCACGTTGGCGCCAAGTCGCCGGCTCGTCTCGGAGTCGCCGCCGACTCCGCGGCAGACGCGGTCGAGGGCTTTTAGAACGCCGAACAAGATGTCCGCATCGCGAAGATCCTCTCGGCCCGGGCCACTGCCCGCTGGCTCCACTTCGCTGACGGTGCGCAGGACTGCGCTCAGCAGAGCCGCGCCGCTCTCGAGGGAGTCTGCCGCCATCGGCTCCGTCGCGGGCCACTGCAGGCGAGCGAGGCCGCGTGCGATCAGCAGCTCGGAGGTTGGCGCCGTGGACTGGGCCGCCTGGGCAAGGATCGAGCGCAGGCGCGCAACCCTCTGGTCCTCGGTGTCGCGACCTTCGAGTGTGGTGAAGGCCGCTTCAAGCAGCGCATCCACAACCGCGGGGCGGTGCTCGATTTCAAGCCGCGTGAGTAGAGCGTCCAGGGTGCTGTCGCTGTCGACGGTCCCCGCGAGCAGGGCCTCGCCCAAGACAGCTGCGCTGCCCGCGCGCACCTTGGGATCAACGTCGTTGATGTAGGCGATAGCTTTGTCGGGCCGGAAGGTCAAGAGTTCGAGCTGGCGCGCCCGGGACAAATTGGCCTGCTCCCTAAGCTTGGCATGGCCGGCCGGCGTGAAGGGGCTCGCCGTGGATTCGCCCACGAAGGCCCGCCACTCGTCCGCGGTCTCAAAGCGCATCCCGAAGAGCTCGCCGAGGCTGGCCCATGCGGCCTGGTGCACGTAGGTGTTCTTCGGTTGTGCGAGCGCATTGGCCACCAGGGGCGCGAGCTGGAAGAGCTCGAGCTTCACGGTGAGTTGAGCTACGTTGGCCCAGCGCTTGGGCTCGGCCAGGTGGAACTGCAGTTCGCTTTCCAGGAAGTCGAGCCAGAGCTCACCCAGGTCCCCGCTAAGCAAGATAGCGAGTTCGGCCGCGGCGGCCTCGGTCTCGGCGAGTCGCTCGGCGGCGCGGCTCACGGGGATACCCGGTGGAACCGGAGCCGTCGCGCGGCGGTACAGCTCCAAGTTCAAATCGTCCCAGGGCATGGGCGCGGTCGAGCTGTCCTTCGTCTCGACAGTCTCGGGGGGCGCTTGCACTTGGGGAGGGGCCACGGCCCCGGGGTCAGTGCTCAGATTGGCATCGGCCGAGGTTCCAGCCGAGTCACCGGTGCCCTGCTCAAGAGCCTTTGCCTCCAACGCCGGTGTGGAGGGTTTGGGCTGGCCCTGTTTTGCGGCGTTCGCCGGAACCGCTTTGGGGCGAAAGTAGAGCTCCCAAGCCAAGACTGGCTCCATCGGCACACCCTTCCAGCTGGACCAAAGTGGCTCGGAATCCTGGGCTGCTTGCATCGGCGCAGGAGCTGTCTCCTGGCTAAAACTCGATCCGGATAGAGCGATCAGGCAACCCGCTGCGCCCAAGCTAAACATTCTTCCGACCAAGCGGGAAGTCAGTGATGTAAAGCGGATCGAAGCCATGAGGAACGCAATGATACGAGGCGTGGTGAGAATCGGGGCACGGAGACGGGCGAATCCGTTGTGACCGTACTCGGTAGATACGTCTTACTTCGGCTCTTTGTTGGCACGAAGTGAGCCTTTGAAGCGAATCCCGGTGACCAAAGCGGGCTTCCTTTGAGCCAGAGATCAACGGCCCGTTGAAGAAGGGTTGCAGGGAAACAAAACCATCTTCCGGTCGACCTGAAAAGTCATCTTAGGGCCGAGCCGGAAGGTGCAACCGAGACCGCGGACGCCATCGATTCGCCGCTGCGCACGGCTCTGCTGTGCCCGGGGCCGAAGACCGGAGAGGGCGAAGTCGAAGCGACCCCTCTTCTGCGGCCTGCTAAGAGCTGAAGCGGCCGGGCAGCGCTCGCTCCAATACGGCGGCTATTTCGACCGGTGATCGCCCCTTCGAATCCACGCTTACATCGGCCAAGCCTTCCAGCGCTAGGCCCCGGCGCTGCCAGGCGATTTGAGCTTCGGATACGCCCGCCTCCCTGGGCTCCGCGGCGCCTCCAAGGCTGGCGAGCTGCGGGCGATGGGTCGCGTCCCCCGCCATGCGGCGCTCTAGCTCTGCGGGCTCGGCCGTAATCAGGGCGCACCAGACCTCGGCTCCGCGGAGCAGCGCTCGGCAGGCCTGGCTTTCGACTACACCCCCACCCGTGGCAAGAATCCCCGGCATCGGACGGGCGAGCACGGCCTTTAGTGCGGCCGCTTCCGCGGTTCGAAAGGCAGGCTCTCCAGCGCGCTCCAGGAGCTGCCCTGCGGAGCTGGCGCCGGCTGCGCTTGCGATCTCGTGATCTAGGTCGACAAAGGGCAGGCCCAGGCGCTCGGCGAGCAGCGCGCCGGTGGTTGATTTACCCGAGGCCCGCAGCCCGATCAGGGCGATCCATGGGCGCGCGAGACAGGCCTCGACCAGGGACCTGGCGGTGTCCGTACAGGCTCGGTAGCCGGTGAAGCGCTCGAACTGTGCGAGCGCCTGGCCGAGGAACCAGTCCAGCCCGTTGCGCGCATCGAGGCCGAAGGTTGCGGCTTGGCCTAAGAGCGGCGTCACCCGGGGCGAGTAGATCGCATCCAGCACGATGCACTTGGGGGAGGCTTGGGCGAGCTGCTTGAGCACCGAGACGTCCAGGGCCATGGCGCCGGGCTGGGCGTAGGAGCCGGCTGGGGTTGTGTGGATGAGCAGGTCCGGGGCGGCCCCGGCCAGGTCCTCGGGCACGCAGACGGACGCGCCGAACTCCCGGGCGAGAGACAGGGCCGCTTTGGGGCGCCGTGCCAGGACGATGACACGCCCGCAGTCGGGGCCAGTCAAGGCGCCTAGAACAGCTCGGGCCGCGCCGCCTGCGCCCAGCACCACGGCGGTCTGGCTCTGGGGCAGTCCTGCCGCGTCAAGGCCAAGTGCTAGGCGCACGCCGTCCACATCGGTATTGGCGCCCCACCAGGTTGTCCCTTGGGAATCCCTGCCGAGCGTGTTCACCGCACCGAGCCGGCGCGCGCCGGGTGCGAGGTTGTCCTGGGCGAACCTGTAGGCGTGCTCCTTGTGCGGTGCGGTCACCGAGAGGCCCGCCACCTCGGCCAACTCTAGGAAGCGGAAGGCAGCCCGGGGGTCCTGAACCTCGAAACGCCCAAAGACCGCGTCGACCTTATGGTGACGAAAGAGCCCGGTGAAGAGCTCGGGTGAGAGGGACGCCGCCACGGGAAAGCCGAGCACGCCAAAGATCCTTATGCCCTCCCGGGGATAACCATTGGGCCAACTGGAGAGCTGCTCGGAAGCTGTGATCTGGCCCGCCACGCGGCGGCCACCATCCGCGCCGGCGAAGACGTAGTCAGAGCCGAGCACCGGGGCGAGAGTTCGTGTGAACGTGCCGCCCTCTTCTCCAGCGAAGACGATTCCTACCAAGCCCCGGGACTGCCAACGGTGGCGCGACTTCCGCAGCCAGGTGAGCAGTTCGAGTCCGGCCTCTCCGGGCACAAACAGCTGCTGGGCTTGCAGTTCCGTCTGGGTACTCGTGGAGCCAGTATGACCGACAATTTTGATGCCGCGAATCGCCACCGCCTTGGCTTGGATCTCCAGTAGGGAGTCCAGCTCTTGATCGAGCTGCACGTCGACTCCACCTGCGCCGGGAACCAAGGCGAAGTGAGACGAGAGCAGCACCTTGGTGGAATAAAGAGCGGCCTCAAGATCAAGGCCGACATGATCGAAGAACCCAACGAAGGAGTCGGCGTCCACATCGATCCAGTCGCAGCCTGCCCGTGCAGCACTTAGAAGCAGTTCAAAGCGCAGACTCGCATCTCCAGCGAGCTCGGGAGCAGCGCCCTCCGTTCTGCCGATGGCGATCCCTGGACAGGCCACAAAGATTGGTTTCGAGCACGAATCAAGCACTCTGGTGACAAGCTCAAAAGCGTGGTCCGGGTCGGGAAGAGCCCCACACGCTCGGTGCCAGGAAGCTGCCCAAGCGTCCAGGCGCAACTCGATACAATCACCGCTAGTCCCCTTGGCTAGCTCAACGAAATCCTCGGTCACCGCCGAAGCCGTCATCCCGAGAATCTTGTGGGCTTCAAGTCCCTGGTGCGCCTCGGCGCCGCCTGCCTTGCGATCCAAGCCATCCACATGGTGCCGAAGGCCTGAACCCAGGACGGTGGCGATCAGGCCGCGTGTCATGGCTCCTGCCGATCCCTCTTGTGGACCAGCTCCAGCATGATCTTCGTGAGCAGTTCGTGCAGGGCTCCGGTGCGTGAATCCGAGCGGCCCGCGAAGGCCTGGGCATGGCCTGCGACGACATCGGAGTCGCCCCGGGCAACGGGCCCCGTCAGGGCTTGCTCGGGGGGTAGCTCCATGAGGTTGCTCGTCGTGCTTGCGAGCAGACCGCGCAGGATGAAGCGAGCGCTCGCTTGGGCGTGATCGCCGCTGCGTGGCTCGCCACCAGGATCCGAAGCCTCTCCTGCGAGGGATTCGGCCAAGCAGGCCTCGGCCTCGGCGAACAGGGCGACTAAACCTCCGCTCAAGAGCGCCGCGGCACCGTGGTAGAGCCCCCGTAGTTCATCCTTCACTAACACAACCTGGCCGCCCAAAAGAGCGGCCATCGCACCTGCGCACTGGCGAGCCTCGGTACTGCCAGACACCCCGAAGGTCACGTTGGTAAATGGTGTGCCGTCTCCCGCGCGCCCAGCCACCGCAGCCATGGGGTGCATGACCCCGAGAGCTGCTCCCGAGGGGGCGAGTGCGGTCAAGGCGTCCGTGCCTCGAAATCCGCTAGTGTGCAGGACCACGAGGGCCTGTCCTGGTCGTTGCTGAGCTTCGCCTTGCTCACCAACAGAATCAAGAGCGTTTGCAAGTGCGGCAGCCACCTGTTCCAGCGCGCCGTCGGAGACACAAACGATCGCCGCAGCCGCCTTGGAGAGACCCGCACTCAGCTCCGTAAACGTCTTCACTCCAAGCTTTTCGAAGCGCTGCAGCGACACTGGATTTCGCGCCCAAACACCAACTTCCCCCTCGTATTCGGCACTTAAGACCAGCGACTCCGCTAGGGCGAAGGACACCGACCCCGATCCCACGAGCAAGAGGTCCTCACTCTTCCAGTACTGATTCTGATCCGTGTTGGCTAGCTTGCTCATCGTCTACTCCGGCCCCATTGCGTCAAGAATTCGAGCACCAAATCCCGTGGGACGGTGCTTGCCTTCATAGCGCGAATCCACAACGTGTTTGTCTGCGCCGCCTGCAGAATATCCAGGCTGCGCGAGCTCGGCCCAAAGGGGCTCAACAAGCTCGCGATAGAGGGCAGAGCCACTGCCGGATAAGTGCCACTCGGCGCCGGTCTTTCCGGCGAGCTCACGCGCCAAAATGCCGAGCTCCGGGCACGTGCTGAAGGCCGCATCGGTCAGTCGATTGAACAGTAGGTCTGGGTCATAGGAACGCGGCGATTTCGGCAGCTCAAGCTCTCCATAAACTTGCGCTGTGCCACACTCGATCTGCGGCACCACCAACTCGAAGCTGCGCTCCATGAACTCGTCGGGATACATGGGCTCCACCACCTCGCCGCGCCCAGTGCACTTTCCAAAGCCCGTCTCCGCCGCCGCCAAAAAGAAGGGGCAGTCCGAGCCGAGGGATTCGAGGGCTGCCGCTTGGTCCGCCGTAATTGTCATGCCGCCCTGTCGGTCCCCCACCAGCTGGAGGAGCTGCACTGTGCCTAAGAGAGCTGCCGCCGCATCGCTGCTACCACCCCCAAGTCCGGCCCGGCTCGGGATGCACTTGTGCAGATCGATACGCAGGTGGCCAACTGGCAAATTTCCCGAATAGGCCTTGATGGCGAGCTCTGCTGCGCGAAAGACAAGGTTGCCTCCATCCGTTGGAATGTCGGCTGAAGCAGCGGGACCGCTGAGGATTAGCTCGATCGGCCCGGCCAACTCCCCACGTACCCAGGCGATGCGCAGATGGTCTACAAGGTCGATGCAGACCATGCTGAGCTCGACCTCGTGGAAGCCCGTCTCCTTGCGGCCGTGGACCTCGAGCCAGGGGTTGAGCTTCGCCGGTGCTTCGGCCAGCACCACGGCGACCTCGTCAGCCCGCAAGGACAAGACCGGCGCCTGCTCGGAGGGCACCACATCCAGCCGCATGTTGTCGATCAGGCGCACGCCGTCAACCTCCGCCGCCACCAGGGCAATGGCCTGGTCAAGGTCGCCTTCGGGGCTGTCCGGGGACCAACTCTTAGGGTCGCGAACCGCCATGTATTCCAGGGTGAGCCCCGCACCGCCGAGGGCCAGCAGCTCGGACTCCATCGCGCACTGCAAGATCGTGGCATCACGCAGTCCCTGAACGCGCCACAAGTGACGGCCAAGGCTCAGGGCTCCGACGAGCGCAAGGGCCGTGGACTTGCCCTTGGCCGACAAGCGCTGGTTGCGGGATGAGAGTGCCAGCCCCGAGCTATCCCTGGCAATCGGACAGATCGCCAGCGATGGCACGGCAGCGGCGGATGCACCGCAAGCCATGCGCGCCGCAAGCTCTTGAATCACGAGTGTCTGCTGGTAGTCCTTCGCGCCGAAGTAGGCCCGGTGTGGAGCGGTGATCTCGAAGAGCCGCTTGACGATCGTAGCCACTCCCTCGAAGTGCCCGGTGCGGAACTCGCCCTCCAATCCTTGGGCACTGTCGCCCGCGACCTCGCTCGGGACGTCGTCTGGGCTCCTCGCCTCGGGGAAGAAGCCCGCCTCGCCAACCAGGCTGCCCGTGAATACCAGATCGCAGCCGGCCTCGGACAAGAGCTCAGCGTCCGCCTCGAAAGCCCGTGGATAGGCGTCGAGGTCTGCCTGCTGGCCGAATTGCAGTGGGTTCACGAAGATGCTCACAACGACCACATCGCATTCACGGCGCGCCCGCCGGACCAGGGACAGGTGGCCCTCGTGCAGGGCGCCCATGGTGGGCACGAAGCCGATTCGCTTGCCCGTGGCACGGGCAGCGTTGCACCAAGCCTGGGCTTCCTGCGGGCTTTGCCGTTGTTCGATGGTCTGCGTCATGGGCGAATAAGATAACCTGCGCCCCCATGAGCCACAGGAACAGGACGCAGAAACGAAGCATCCCGCGCATGGTGATGCTTGTTTTCGTACCCCTGGCCCTGAATGCCCTGCTCTACCTGACCTACCGCGATTGGAGCCTTTGGTGCTTTCGCTGGGTCGAATTCGGCGGTTCCGAGGACCTGATCGTCGCCCTGCGCGACCTTGGCCGAGCCCTGCCCCTACCGCCAGAATGGGTACGATACAGCCTTGCGAGCGGGCTCTGGATCTTTGGTGTGGTGAGCTTCCTGCACATGACATTCGGCCCGCGCTCGCGGGCTAAGTCACTCTGGATCCTTAGCATCTTGGCGATCTGCATCGGCAGTGAGCTCCTGCAGTGGGCCTCGATCATCCCCGGAACGGCGGACAGCATTGACGCCCTGGCGTACCTGCTCGGCACGCTCGCGGCAACCATCTGGGCCCTGCGCATCGATTTGGCCGAGCCGAAGCTCCCCGTGACGCGCCCGCACTTCGCGGCCGCGAGCCTCGTGGGCTTCGCGCTACTGCTCGCCACCGGTGCCATCTATGAGGGCGCTATGGCCGAGCTCGTCGCCATGGCCTGGGCCTCCTAGCTAGATTCCGAGCCCGAGCGCAAGGGCCTCCGCCTCGGCGTGGATGGCCGGAGCTAGCTCGGCGAGCTTGTCAGGACTCAAGGAGAAGTCCGGGTGAACGGCAAGGGTGCATTTAGTCACCTCCCCCACATCCACACGGTTAGCCCCATGGAAGCCCTCGGGGTCGAGTTGCATCAGCACGCTCAAGTGATCGGCGACCTGGACAACCTGGAGTAGCAGCTCGTTGTCCACCTTGCCGGAAGCTGGCCCGTAGATGTGGTGGTTGCGGACGTACGCTGCCAGAGAAGCGGGTAAGCCCCAGTGCTCCAAGGCGCGTGCGCCAGCCTCAGCGTGGTCGAAGCCGAGGGCGAGCTTCTCAAGAGCGACCAATAGCTCTGGGTGGGAGAAGCCGACCTCGTCGATGCGCTGCAGGTCTAGCCTGGCAAACTCGAGCAGCACAAAGCGGCCGAAGTCATGGAGTAGACCGACTAAGTAGGCCTCTTGCGGTTCGACGCCGCTGGCCGAGATCGCACCCGCGATCTGGCGCGCGCCGACGGCGACCTGAATGGAGTGTAGCCAGAGGCCACGCTCGTCATCCGTAGACGGAGCGAAGACCCGCAACAAGGCCATGGATGAGCAAAGCTCTGCAATGCGCCAGGCGCCGACGCGGGACACTGCCTCGCGGATCGAGGTGATCTCCTGGTTCGGGGCGAACAGGACTGAGTTCGCCAAGGCCAGGATGCGGATCGCGAAGGTGGGCTCCTCCTCTGCGATCGCAACGACCTCGTCGAAGGAGCCCTCGGCGTTCATATCCAGGGTGACGAGCCTGCCAACGAGGGTGGGCAGGATGGGAAGGTCGGCGAGGCAGCGCTCAAGATCCTGCATGCGGTGGGCTTCACTCATAAGGAAGGCACCCTACCAAGTGCAAAGGCGCGAGTTCTTTGGACTGTTGTGAAATCCTCGTGGTCAGGATCCGAACAAGGTAGGGAACGACCGCTTGTTCCGCTCCGCTTTGGAGCCCGAACAGGCGGTCGCTCATTCATCCACCCCACTGGCCGAGTGCCCCCTGCCTTGGCCAAACCCGAGAGCCTCTACGCTTGAAGAAAACCCTGACTCTTTTTGCAGCCATCGCTGCCTCACTGCTCGCCACCTCTTGCATCATCACGATCACCGACGATGGCGCATCGATTGACACCCTCGCCAGCCATTTCGGCCCAGACTCCGGGAAGCGCGGCTCTGGTGTGGTCAGTGAAGAAATCCGGGCGACCAGCGCCTTCAACAGCATCAACCTTACCGGCTCCATCGACGTCGAAGCCATGGCGGGACAAGAGCTGCAGATCACCGTTCGCGGCGAGGACAACCTACTGGAGCACGTCATTACAGAGGTCCGCGATGGCGTCCTTCATGTGGAACTTGAGTCCGGTAGCTACAACTTCCGCAAGCGCATGGTTGTTCGGGTGCAGGTCCCCGAGCTCGACAGTGTTCAGCTCTATGGATCCGGCGACTTCATCGTCCAGGGCATTGCCCGGGACCAGTTCGACGTGACCCTGCGTGGGTCCGGCGACATGGTCGTGAAGGGCCTGAGCACGAAGCAGCTTCGAGTCAACCTCGATGGCTCTGGCGACATCTTGATCTCTGGCAAAACCCAGCAGCTCACTGCGAGCCTTCGGGGATCCGGCGACATGAACTTGTCCGGGCTTGATGCCGCCCTGGTCAATACGACCCTCGCGGGCAGTGGTGAGATCCGCGTGCACGCAAGCGAAGCCCTGAACGTGACCCTTGCTGGCAGCGGCGAAGTCGGCTACTCCGGTCAGCCCGTGGTCACAAAGACCACTGCGGGCAGCGGGGAAGTCTACAAGTTCAACTAGGACGACTTCGCTCGTCAGCTAGCCCCGGCTTTAGCGGGCCTGGCTAGACAGGAGAAAATGCCGGCGCGCGCCGGCGGGTTGTTTGGGCCCGCGCGCCCCCGTACAATACGGGGCGGACTGATTGTTGGTCCGCGCGCGCCAGCTTCAATTCGGGGCAGAGATTCATCACCGAGTCCAAGACGAACAGGCGCTCGTGCATGCGCGGATGGGGCAAGACCAGCCCCTCGCCGTCCTGAAAGACACTGCCGAATACGAGTAGATCCAGGTCCAAAGTTCGCGGGCCATTGGCGACCTCGCGCACTCGGCCCTGGGCCGCTTCGAGGCTGTGTAGCAGGACCAGCAGACCCTCTGGATCGAAGTCTGTGTGCAGCAGAAGGGCTCCATTCAAGAAGCGGCCGGAGCCATCCGGACTGTCCACGGGCTCCGTCTCCACGAGAGTCGAGACACCGATCACGCTGCATTTAGCATGCTTGTCGAGGCTGGAGATCGCCGCGGTCAAATAGGCCCTGCGGTCTCCGAGGTTAGACCCCAAGCCGACCAGAGCGACGTCACCTGGGAGGCATTCGAGACTAGGATCGAAGCTGGATGCGTTATGCGCCATGGGTTCGCGTCTCCACGCCTACCTAACCAGCCGCCCCTAGGCCGCCTTGGACCTGCTGCGCTCGGAGAGTCCGCGCACAGCACCGTAAACAACGAAGCCGTTGAAGACGACGAACAGGACTGGCACGGGTGCGAGGAACAGTAGGAAGCCGACAGAGACCACGACCACCAGTGCCGAGAAGGGACTCGAGCGCTGGGTGAGGATGTTGGCGCCGTGGGAATAGCGAACGCGGCTGATCATAAGGAAGCCCAGTACCGGCAACCAGATCGCCAACATGAGTGGCGCCCACGAGAGGAACGAGGACCAGTCGAAGCCCTGGATCCAGGACATCACGACGCCCACGGGCGTCTTCGTGGACTCAGCCGTCTCGAGGGCCGGCGCTTGCATGATCAGGTACATCCAGATCCAGGACGTGATCGCGCCGGCAGCGGCGGGCGACGGCAGGCCGCTGAAGCTCTTGTGGTCGTCATCCTCGACTTCCGTCTCAAGGGTAAACCGACACAGGCGCAGCAGGGCGAAGATGGCAAAGGTCGCGGCAGCCAAGAAGTGCATGC
>JBLHWM010000067.1:0-13167 GCA_047629095.1 Planctomycetota bacterium
GGCGACCGGTTCGCCCTCGACTTGAACAGCCGGGACGGTTTCGCGACTTGATTTAGGCGGCAGCCGTAGGCTCTCCGTCCCCTTAGCCACGACCTGGCTTCCGTCACTGTCCGTGAGCGGTTCGACCCCAAAACCGGGGCCATCCCCTGGTGACCAAATCGATGTTGCGGCAAGCGCAACTAGTACGCCGAGAGTGAATGCGAGTGCGAGTTCGAGCTTGTTCATTTATCGATCCTACCACACAACAATAGTCATTGGCGGCGAAGGCGCTAGGCCTCGCCTCACACCCCGATCAGCTCGACGGCACATTCGTATCGTGCACCGACTCCGCTCGATCCCTTGACCGGATTACCGCATCGGTCAATGCACGAGTACCCTGACGCCCATGACTCGCTCAGGATGTGTGCGGCTCGGTATGTCTCGCTTCAGACAGTTGCGAGCGTATCTGCCGCCATCCCAAATGCGAAGCGCGTGGGTTGGCCCCACAACTGGTCGAGGGGACGGGTTTTAAAGAGGCGGGATTCGTTACCCGGGGGCGAACAACTGGTATAGGGTGAACTTGTCTCTCAGTTCGCATTCACCCCAACTCGACTCTGATGAATATCTCGATCATCCGTAGCGCACTCGCCGTTTCCACATTCTCGCTGCTCGTCGGAGTCAGCAATGCTCAGGTCACTGAAGCTTGGGGAGTTGACATTGGCAACCAGGTCGGCCAATCCCCGGCCTGGACAGACATGATTCAAATCGATGGAGCCGACGGGCACAGCCTCGGCTTGCGCTCTGGCGGCTTCATTGTTGGCTGGGGATTCGACTCCCTCGGGCAAGTCTCAGGGGCACCTGTTGGTGGAGGCTTCATCCAAGTGGATGCCGCTTTCCATCACTCCCACGCCATCGACTCCACCGGAGCAATTCACTCCTGGGGATCAAACTTGGCAAACTTGGTTTCCGACTCTCCTGCAGGGTTGGGCTTCACCAAAGTCGCAGCGGGATTTACCCACGCTGTCGCCCTGGACAGCACAGGCACAATCCAAGCTTGGGGCAGTGACGCCTCAGGCGAAGTCTCTGGCGCACCGGCTGGCAGCGGATTTTTGGACGTCGCGTCGGGTGAGTTCTTCTCGGTAGCGATTCGCGCCGATGGCTCCTTGGCGTTTTGGGGAGGGGACACCTTCGGTCAACTCTCGGCCATCCCAACGGGCTCTAGCTTTGTCGAGGTCAGCGCTGGCGGTAGTTACGCCGTTGCCCGAAGAGCAGACGGTTCACTCGCGGCTTGGGGCTATGACGATTTTGGAGTCGTGACGAAGACCCCCACGACCACGGGATTCGTGCAGCTAGCCTCGGGCAGATTTCACAGCTTGGCCTTGCGGGCCGACGGCTCAATCGTAGCTTGGGGACCGGATGGAACGGACGGCGGTGTCTTTGGCGAGCAGAGCCCAGTCATCGAGACCCCAGTGACGGCTGACTTCACTTCGATTGCATGCGGCGATTTCGCCTCGTATGGAACTCGGAACCCCGACTGCAACGGGAATTCGATTCCCGACTACACCGACATTGCAACCGGCACGAGCTCGGACTGCAATGCCAATGGACTGCCCGACAGTTGCGAGCTAGCAACGGGCGTCTATGTCGACATCGACGGCAACGGCGTGCTCGATGATTGCTCCACACCGCGACTCCAAGCGGACAAGTACGAGCTGTACATCAATGCAAGTGGAAGCCAATCTACCGCAGGAAAGCAAGTCCTTACGCTGACCCCGGGGCCGGGCCACTTCTTCGACACCTACCTCCTGATCGGCAGCGTAAGCGGGACGAGCCCCGGAATCCCCCTGGGCGCTCTGAACCTGCCTCTCCAACCTGACTTCTACCTCGACTTCACCTTGCTGCACCCGAACACTCCGCCGCTTACGAAGTCGATGGGGTTGCTGCTGACCGGCGTACCGGTAGATGCCACCTTCACCTTGCCACCCAACCTTGGGCCCAGCTTTATCGGTTTGGTCATCCACCACGCCTACGTCTCGTACAACCCGGCGACGGCAACCATCATTGAGGTTAGCAACGCGGTTCCAGCGACCCTGTTTCCCTAACCGGCAAGGCCGAGCCGGCGCCAAGCTGCCGGCCGACTCGGCAGCTGCAACAATACCGAGCCGCACACTTCTCGTCACCTCATCGACACTTCCGTACCGCACGCAACCTGCCGACTCTCGGCCGGCGCGGAGCAAATTGCCCCTGGAAACGCGATCTCACTCTCACCCGATTCGTGTGCGGTACTTTTGTGCTGGTGAGGTGACGAGATGTGTGCGGCTCGGTATGTTGGTGTGCGGCGCCTTTGGCCTGCTCCGCTCCGGTAGAATGTTCAGCCCATGACGCGCCATAGTTCCTTTGCTCATTTTCATACGACGATGTGGACGATGGTGCGCGCTGCGGGGAATGCTGCTGCGCCGGACCGGGCGGAGGCGCTTGAGCAGCTCTGTCGCGCCTACTGGTATCCGTTGTATGCGTTCCTTCGTCGGCGCGGGACGGACGCGGACCAGGCTGCTGATTTGGTGCAGGGATTGTTCGCCGAGCTTCTGGAGCGCGATGATCTCGACGGCTTGTCGCCAGAGGGTGGAAGGTTTCGCGGCTATTTACTTGGCGCTCTGAAGCATCACACTTCGAACGAGCGAAGGCGGGCGAATGCACTCAAGCGCGGCGGCGGGGTTGCGCTGATTTCGATCGATGCGGCTGAGGCCGAGCAGCGCTATCGCGTGGAGCCCGTGGATGAGGACTCACCCGAGCGCTTGTTCGAGCGGCGCTGGGCGCTGACTTTGCTGGAGCGCGCAATGGAGCGACTTGGCGCCGAGCAGGAGGCCAAGGGGCGCAGCGATGTGTTTGCGGAGCTTCGCGGCCACCTCGCTGGCGAGCCCAAGGGCAGCCACGAGAGCGCGGCCCAAGCGCTCGGTCTGACGACAGGAGCGGTCAAGGTCGCGGTCCACCGGCTGAAGGCGCGCTACCGCGAGCTGCTACGGGAAGAGGTGCAGCATACCGTGGAAGACGATCTCGATCCGGATCAAGAATTACGGGAGCTGGTACAGGCGCTCGGTTGAGCGCGAGTCGCAAGGCACGCAGTGAAGTTATTCGCGATAGCGAGTAACCTTTCGACTGGCTTTCCTCGGAAGGGGGTGTCCCCAACCCCACGAAAGCAATGAACCACGACTCACTAGACCCGGACCCCCTGCACGGGCTCGACCCCCAAAAGCTCGCCCAGGGTGCCCTTGACGAGAACGCGCCGGACCCGAACCTGGCTCCCGAGGGGTTGCGGGAGCGGCTAGCCGAGCTGCTCCCGGACTTCGACATTGGCGAGTGCCTAGGACGTGGCGGTATGGGCGCAGTCTTTCGCGCCCAGCAGCGCAAGCTCGATCGCACGGTTGCAATCAAGGTGCTGCTACCCGCACCGAACGAAGCTGTAGCTTGGCAAGAGCGCTTCGAGCGCGAAGCCCGCGCGCTTGCGCTGCTCTCGCACCCGAACATCATCAGCGTGTTCGACTTCGGCCAGGCCGAAGAGCTCTGCTACCTCATCACCGAATACGTGGACGGCGTCAACCTGCGCACCCTGCTGCGAGAGGGCAAGCTGGAACCGGAAGAGGCACTGGCGATTGTGCCGCAGCTCTGCGACGCCTTGCACTGCGCCCACGAACAGGGCGTCGTGCACCGCGACATCAAGCCGGAGAACGTGCTGATCGGCCTAGACGGCAACGTGAAGGTCGCCGACTTCGGGCTCGCTAAACTCACCGGCGGCAACGCGTCCCTAGTCCATCTCACCCTGTCGAGCCAGGCCATGGGCACCCTGCGCTACATGGCGCCGGAGCAGCTCGATTCACCGCGGGATGTCGACCACCGCGCGGACATCTACTCCCTTGGCGTGGTCTTCTACGAGATGCTCACGGGCGAGATCCCGGCGGGCAACTTCCAAGCTCCATCCAAGAAAGTGCGGGTCGACGTGCGCCTTGACGAAGTTGTGCTCAAGGCAATGCAGAGCGAACCCCTGCGGCGCTACCAACATGTGAGCGAAGTGAAGAGCTCAGTCGAGAAGATCGAATCGGCACCCCGAACGCGTGCCAAGACCGGGAAGGGCGGTAAGAGAGGGGCACCGCCCAAAAATGGAGTCCGAGCCCGCAGAGCGATGGCAAAGGCTATCTGGCGCCGAGCCGACGGCACGGCCTGGTTTGTCCCCCTTGTTGTCCTGGCTGGAGCCATCGTCTTAGTCGCGCCCGGCACGCTGGCAAGTAATCCTGGTTACGCCAACCTCGACTATGGCGGCAGTATGTTCCCAACGAACATGAATCTGCCCATCGCCCTTGGCTCGGGAGCGCTGCTCTGGCATCGGATGGGTCGCTCCACCACCCGGGCCGCTCTCATCACAAGGATCGTCGCCTGTCTAGTGATACTCTTGAGCTACGAGCTATGGTTCGATGGCTTCACTCCAGAATACAGGCTTGACGATTTCGGAGACGTGCTGTGCTTCGTGCACATTGTCCTGCTCGTCACGCTTCAGATCATTTCCCTAGCGAGGCTGCTCCAACAGTCTCTCAGCGCCACGCTGGTCTCGCGCGTGCCCATCGCACTTTTTGGAGCTTCCGCACGCAGTGCCGCAGACCGGCTGCGTCGTTGGTCCATCGGCGTGAGCCTTCTCGCTTTGCTCTCCATCTTCTTCCCCTACGGCTACACCATGGTCCTTGCCGACACGGGTTTCCTGACTCCAACTCCAGCGGGTCAATTCACTCGCCAAGTTGTCTTCGGCTGGGACACTCCCCACGCCATCGCCACTGCCACTCTCTTTCTACTCGCTGCACTCTTCCGCATCGCATTAATACGTCTTGCAATCTCAAGGCGCACCGTCGAGAGCGCTGTATCCATCATCGCCAGCCTTGGGGTGCTCTGGATTACAGGCGACTGGCTGTTCAAGTATGCGGGCCCCACATCAGGGAACCTGCTGTCCCTTTGCGCTGGCGGTGTCGTCCTCTTACTCGGCTTGATTGAGCTAGTCCTCCCGGAGAGCAAGCTCGACCAACAGTCGCCTTCGTAGGCGTGCTGCCAACCTACCGAGCCGCACACTTCTTGTCACCTCAACGACACATCCGTACCGCACTCGACTGCCGCGTCCCCTTGGCTGGAATCACTGCGACGGCGGAAGTATGAACTCGCCTGCTGCCAGGCACTTGGCCAATGTACGTCCGGTACTTTTCTGTTGGTGAGGTGACGAGAAGTGTGCGGCTCGGTATGTTCGGTATGAAGTGTGCGGCTCGGTAGGTTGGCTAGGTTGGTCTGGGGTTTCTTGGTGGATTGAAAGAGGGCCTAGTCGGCGCCGTGATGGCGACCGGCTAGGCCCTCGGGGTGGCAGTCTTTTGGGGACTGGCTAGGAGGCTTTCTTCGTGGACTTTGACGCGGCGGCCTTGGTCTCTTTTTCTAGCTTCTTGAGTTCTAGCTCTAGGTTTTCGATTTCGAGTTTGCGTTGCAGGCTCTCTAGTTCGACGCGGCGGATTTCGAGTTCGACTTCGAGCTTGCGCATCTCAAGGTGGCGTTGCTCTAGTTGGAGCTTGATGGCAGTTGCCTTGTCCTTGGCTTCTACGCTGCGCGTTTTGGCCTCGCTTACGGTTCGGTCCGTTGCGATGCCTACAGCGTCAATCGCTTCGCGGATGTCACGGGCAGCATTCGGCTCAAGGCCCCCTCGTACCACGCGAACCTCGTGGGACTCGGTCATCTCTGGTAGTTCGTGGATCGTGTGCGGCTTGCGCGTCCCCGATAGTTCGTGAATCTTGTGGGGCTTGTTCAGCCCAGTTAGATCGTCAATCCCAAAGGGGGCGCTGATCTCGTGGACGGCTTTGGTTTCGTGGTGAATCGTGTGTGTCTCCTCGCCTAGGTGAACCGGGGCGGTGACGACTTTCGTGCCGCCCGTCGCCGACCCTTCCAAGCGGATCGAGGCCCGCTGAGTCTCCTTCGTATCCGGCTCCAGCCAACGGATGATGTAACCCTCTTCTTCAAGCTCAGCTAGTTCGCCAAGGTCGTGATACGCACGAAGGTTTTCGTCCGAACTGAGCAGCAAGGCCGCGCGCTCCGCGCCAGCGGCGCCCTCAATCACGAGTCGGTAGTGCTCCGCGAGCTCGCCATCCTTGGTGACCTCCTGCTCGAACAAGCGCACGTACTCGTCAGCGCTAGCGGCGACCTCTAGGGCCTCCGTGTAGGCGAGCATGGCCTCTTCGACCAGCTCGCTCTCGAGCATGGCGTAATCGAGGCTCTCTCGGACCTGCAGTTCGGCATCACGCTGTAAGCGAACGACATACTCCCGCTCTGCAATCTCGAGATTCTGCTTTGCGTCCCTTTGCGAAAGGGCGACTCCGGCCGCGGCCTGCCCCTCGGCTTTGGCCCGTTGAAGGACGAATTTGAGATGCTTCTCGTCTTCGAGCCCCGCGGTTAGGGCCGCCCTGAGTTCTTGAGTGTCCTGCTCCTGGTGTGCGCTGGCAACGGCTAGGGCAGACTCGCTTGCTAGGGCCGCTAACTCGACAGCCTTCGTCAGGGCCTGCTGGGTGTTGAGGGCCTCTAGGGCATCATCCCAACGGGGGTGGCTGTGCAGACTTTCGAGGTCGGCGTCGACCTTCGCTTGGGGATAGCTCATGCCCTTTTCGGCTGCTTCGAACAGAGCGGTCATGGCTGCTTCGGTTTGACCGAGACGCGCCAGTGCACAGCCTCGGTTGTACAGGGCCGTCGGGACGTTGTGCCCGAGCTTGGCCTGGCGCTCAAAGGCCGCAAGGGACGACTTGTAGTCGCCGCTATTGTGGATTGCCATGGCGTACTCGGATGCGAGCTGGCCATCCTCGGAAGCAATGCGCGTGAGGGAGTAGAGCTTGGAGAGCTGTTGATCCGCATCGCCTTCGCCCTCGCTCGCAAGGCTAGCGCGCAGCTGGTTCGAGATATCCACAAGGCCCACGGCCGCATCGAATGCACGCGCTCCGCGGAGGTTGTCGATGTCCGTATCGGTAGCAAGCAGGTTCCCATCCGCGAAGCCGTTGCGGATCGACTTGGCGAGGTACTGCAGCCCCGAGTCCGTCTTCCCCTCAAGGGCATCGCAGCAGGCCAAGTTGTAGGCGGCAATCTGCACGTTGCTTCCATTTTCCATGGCGTGCTCCAGGTGGCCGCGGGCCTCGTCGAGCATGCGCATTCCAATTTGAATGTAGGCGAGCCTGGCGTGGGCGCCGTTGTGATCTGGATCGAGGGCGAGCGCGGATTCAAAGACGTCCATCGCTTCGGGCAACATGCCCTCCCCGAAGAGTCGCTCGGCCTCGTCGGCCAACTCCTGGGCGTCCGCAGCGCTGTCGACGCAGATGTGGGCTGTGTCCGACTCGCAGCCCTCGCACTGCTCTACGACTTCCCCGGAAACCACGGCGTTTGGCTCTTGGGATTCACCGGGCAGGATCATGACGGTCGTTGCGATCGCCAGGGCGGCGGCGGTCTTAGATACACCGCGGGTCACTTTTTCATTGAGGATCATCTTGAGTCTCCGTTCGAAGTCTTTGAAGTCAGAGTTGGTTGCACACAAGCCTTGCAAGGCGACGGGTGCGGTGAGGGTGTCGTCGTGTGCGCCGATGAGCGCCTCCGCGAAGACGAGTCGTTGTTTCGGGTAGGCCCAGAGTGCCCAGGCGTCGCAGGACTGCTCGGCATAGGTGTGGACCTGGCGGCGGATCAGCCAGAAGAGCGGGTGCCACCAACAGGTGGCCAGGGCCAACACCTCGAGGCGTGAAACCCAGGTGTCCCGGCGCGCGATGTGGGCGAGCTCGTGGGCGATCAGGCTGGGCGCGAGGGCGCGCTCGGCCATGACTCCGTTCTTGGTGGGCCAGAGCAGACGCGGGCGGCCGAAGCACCAGACGGAGGGCGAGCCGACGCCCTCGAGCATGCGCACCTCGGGTGCGGTCACGCCTAGCTTATGGGCCACGGCTTCGACCTCGTTCACCAGCTCCATAGGCGCGGGCTTGGCGGCGCGCACTCCCCTGTGGAAGCGCGTGATGCGGCGCTGCATCCAGGCCAAGATCCCAAAAGCGCCGAGTGCCCAAACGGCAAGGAACCAGGTCTTGCTCGAGACCGTGGCGTACCAGCCTGCGGGCTCCAGTTCCAAGGTAAGGGCCGCGAGTTCGTGATCGTCAACCCAGACTTCTGGCGCGTCACTGACTGCGGCGAAAGATACCGCGGCCGAGTCCTCGAACTCCCACGTCGCACCAAGAGTCTTGCCCCCCCAGGCAGGTGCGACATAAGTGGGAGCCGTGGACTCGACCGACGGTGAAAGGAGGCTGCTGACGGAGCTGCGTAGGCCGGCGCCGCCGATGGGCAGGGGCGGCATGACAAGCACAGCGAAGACCAGCAACCAGAGCATGTGGCAGAGGGCCGGGCGCGCTCGGTTGAAGCGGCAGACCACGGCGACGACGACGGCCAGACCGCCGGCCATGACGGTGTTCTCAATCAGGATGGACCAGAACATGCTAGCTCTCCCCCCCGTCTTGATCGGATGGATTGGGCGCCAGCTCGGCGACCATATCGCGCAAGCGACCGATCTCATCCTGGGTGAACTTTTGATTGTGGAAGAGGTTCAACAGGAGCGGCACGCTGGAGCCGTCGCAGACTCGGTCGGCCAAGGCGTCGAGGCTCTGACCCAAGAGATCATCCCGTGACACCGCGGGGCGGAAGACGAAGGCGCGCCCCAACTTGTCCGAGGCCACATAGCCCTTGTCCTGGAGGCGGCCGAGCAGCGTCTGGGCCGTGGTGTAGGCCCACTCCCGTTCAGCGTTGTTGAGGGTATCGAGAACGTCGCGGACGGTGCCCGAGCCTAGGTCCCAAAGGACCTTGAGGATCTCGAGTTCGGTGTCGCTGACGTTGCGTGGTGGGTTCTTGGACATGGATCGGTCTGGGAAAGATGCCTGGGGGAAGCGGGAGACCGGCCGATCTCCTACGCTATGTAGTACTACGCGCCGTAGGACTTAGATACATGATCTTCCCCTCGAAATCCGCCGCCCTGGCGTTCGGTCCACTACAAACCCATTCCTAGCAAGGCTTTACGTCGAAGACAATCTAGGTGAGTCGGACGTACAAAGCCCGCCCGTGGGAGTCCTTCTACTCGGGCTGATCCCAGAATGCACCGGGAATGTAGTCCGAGAAGTACCACGAATGCCCCTCCAGATCCCGGACTGCGTAGCCGCGCGCGCCAAACTCCTCGGTCGCAATCTCGCCCACCAGCTCGGCGCCACTCTTTATAGATTGGGCGTAGTGTTCGTCCGGATCCTCGACCCAGACGCTCAGGGTCTGGGTCACGCCGCCCGGACCCTTCGGACTGCGACGCCCCACCTCCGGCTTGGGCCCGCTCACCATCACCACTGCGCCCCCCAGGCTGAGCTCCGAGTGCATCACGCCCACCTCTTCGGACGGGACCACCAGCCGCTTGGTGAAGCCAAAGGCCTCGCACAACCACGCGATCGCAGCAACGGGATCTTCGTAGGTCAGGCAGGGGTAGACGGATCCTTGCTTTGGTTGGGTCATGGCCTTGGGCCTTCGATCACGTTCGAGTCAGGGACAGTTCTTATCGACAACCCACCAGGGGTTGCCCTCCGGGTCCGTGAAGCCGCCGAACCAGAAGTCATCGCCTTTGTCGTACGAGGCGGGCATGCTGGCCGC
Source organism: Planctomycetota bacterium (assembly GCA_047629095.1). Taxonomy (GTDB): domain Bacteria; phylum Planctomycetota; class UBA1135; order UBA1135; genus CALBMX01. The sequence goes on from JBLHWM010000067.1 coordinate 9,688, forward strand.
GCCCGCGGACTCTTCTACGTGCTTCAAGAACGCGCGCACGTCATCCGTTTCGAGCTGCAACAACACCGTGGCATTGGCGCGGTTGCCGGGCTCCACGCCCATCTCCTTCGCGGAGCCGATGCCGATGCGGATGCCCGTCTCGGTGGCCAGATTTGCGAAGTGAAAGCCGTCTTCAAAGATGCTCGTCAACTGGAAACCGAGGGCGTCCCGGTACCAGGCCACAAGCTTGTCGAAGTCTTCCGCGAGCAGGACGGACTCGCGGGGTCTGATGATTGGCGCCATGTCTTAGTGCTCCAAGAGGTCGGCAAGAGGATCGAGGTACAGGGACGGCAGGCTCTCCTCGATCGCTGCGCCCATGGCTTTGCTTGCGACTGGATCCACCGAGGGCTGATCGCCCATGGCCTGCCACGTCTCGCGATCGGGCCACTGGGCATAGGCCACATACGTCCCGTCATCGGCGCGGTGGATCTTCGAGCCGAGGCCACCGCGCTCGGCCTTGATCCCGCGGGTCACGGTCTCCCACGCGGCCAGGAAAGAGTCGGTTTGATCTGCGTAGATTCGCCAGCGATAGATCGCCACGAACCCAACCTTGGGGGGATTTGCCATGGAGCTAGTCTACGGCTTCGGGGTTTCCGGACGAGATCAAAAAACGAGCCGCGCTAGGTGGATCTCCGGGACGACTTAAGCCTCTAAGACGGCAGTACTCCACTCGGCCAAGCGACCATAGACTGCGCCGGAGACCTCCTCTAAAGGTCCGACAACCTCATGGTGACGTCGGACTGCATGGGCTTGGGGATGCTGTGCATCAGGACTGCATGAGGATATGCACGCGTACTCTGACCAATGAACGCGACGGGTCAATGGCCAATCAAATCGCGCCTCTGTCCGAGTATGATGAGCTCTTCCGAGTCCAGATTCACCCCGCCGCGCCACCATGTCTCAAAGTCCTTCCGCGAACAAGAACCCCCAGGCCGAGCAGATGGCGGACGAATCCATGGTGCGTTGTTTGGCCGCTCAAGCCCAGGCGGTCTGGCCCCAAGAGAGGCTGCTCATCGATCGCTACGGGCTTGCCGCGGATATAAAGGTGCTCGACATCGCCTGTGGCACGGGCGAGTTCAGCGAGCGCTTTGCGCGGCACAAGACGGGTGCCCACGTGAGTGGAGTCGACCTGGAAGCTGCCCATGTCGGGACTGCGATCGAGCGCTGCAAGGACATCAGCTCCCGCACGGAGTTCGGGGTCGGTGATGCGTTCGCGCTCGACTTTGCCGATCGTGAATTCGACTTCGTCGCCGCGCGCCACTTCCTACAGGCGATCCCACAGCCAGAGCTCGCGATGCGCGAGGCGATCCGGGTGACCAAGCCGGGTGGCAGGATCCATGTGGTGGCGGAGGACTACTCGATGATGCACTTCCACCCCACCGGCGACCTGGACTGCGATGATTTTTGGCGCCACGGTCCGATCACCTTCGCCGCAAAGACCGGCACGGACCTGCGCGGTGGTCGCAAAATGTTCACGATGATGCGCGAACTCGGCTTGGAAGACGTGACGGTCGAGCACATCGTCGTCGACACGACGCGCGTGCCCCGGGCAACCTTCGCGGCGATCTGGACCGCTTGGCGGGACGGATACAGCGACGCGATTGCGACCAAGACGAAGTTTACCGCGGACGAGGCCCGCGCGTACTTCGACGCGATGATCGCGGCCATCGAAGACCCCAATGGCTACGGGCTGTGGAACTTGCCGGTAGTGACAGGGCTCGTCCCGGTAGCGACTAGATAGTCGCTCCGCACTCTTGGCAAAACTTAGAGTCCTCTTCGTTCAGCTTTCTGCAGGCGCCACAGCGAATCATGACTACCTGCTCGGGCTTCGCGGACCTCGAAGATCCGAGATCGATGTCCGCCTCGTCGAGGGCATCCTTAATCATGCCGCCGGACATGCGGCTGTAGGGTTCCAGTTCGCCGCGGGCGCGCTTGGTGTCGAGCACTAGGCCTGAACCGGCGAAGCCGCGGGCACCGATGCTCCTCACGAAGCCGCCAATCATCATGAGGGCCATGCCTCCGATCGCCCTGGCCCCCGACGACTTCGCCTTACTGGTGAAGTCGGTGAAGTCACCGAAGTCCATGATGTGCGTGATGAAGACGGAAAGAAACAAGAGCAGGCCAACACCCATGAGGGCGCTGCCAAAGTAGAAGGCGATCTTGCGCTGGTCGGAAAAATCTTGGGACATTCGGTCGTGCTTGGCGAGGGTTCGGATTTGCCGCGAGTCCCGAATCCATCGAGGACGGGTGGGCGGATGGTACCTGCAATCGTAAGTTGGAGGCTACGCCTACCTGCCACTTTCCCTCTTCAGATTAGACGCGGAAGCACCAAAGCCCGGGCAGCCTCAGGGCTTGCGCTTGCGACCGGGGCGACGCGGACCCCATTTGCGAATCCGAGGCAGCGAGTTGTAAAGCACGCGGTGATAGATCCAACGGGGAAGGACGCGGCGCAGGATCGTGAAGGCGTGGGCGTCGATGGTGGCTTGGACACGCAGGGGTGGATCGTTGCGGCGCATGGTCCGAAGGATCTTCTTCGCCACGCGCTCGTGGGTCGCGAAGGACAGCCCCATCATGCGCGCGATGAACGGCCCCATGCTCGCGTAGTGCTCGTGGTACGGATCCTCTTCCTCTGTGATCGAAGCGTTGCTCTTTGGAGTCCAGCGCGTGTTCTGAAACGAGCCGGAGTGAATGAAGCCGGGCTCGATCAACGACACGCGGATCTTCCAGGGACGCACCTCGTACCAGAGGCTCTCGGTGGCGGCCTCGACGGCGAACTTCGAAGCGCTGTAGATCGCCATCGTCGGCATGGCCATCATGCCGCCGACGCTGGACACGGTGATGATGCGGCCATAACGCTGGTGCCGCATGTAGGGCAAGACCAAGCGCACCAACTCCATCGGCGAACGGAAGTTGATGTCGAGCTGTTCGAGGCGATCCTCTTCATGGGCGTGCTCGACGACGGACCGGTAGGCGATGCCCGCATTGTTGATCAGCACATCCACGCCGCCCCACCGCTCGGCCACGACCGCCACCGCATCCTCGCGCGCCTTCATGCCGCGCACATCCAAGGGCAGAAGCATCACGCGCTCGGACGCATCGATGCCCGCTTCGGCAAAACGCGGCAGGGAAGATTTCCGCGCTGTGAGGACCAAGCGGTGCTCGGTCTTCTTTATGAGTAGCTGGGCTAGGGCTAATCCCAAGCCAGTGCTTGCTCCGGTTATGAAGACGACGTCATCTGCAGCCATAGGTCCCTAGCCTAGGGCATTCCGGGGATTCACGCGAGGGTGCAAGTCTGGCGCACGCTTGCCGCGGTCACGGATCCGGCCTTAGATCGCTGAAAGCGGGACGCGAACCTACTTGTCTGGAAAGTAGTCCTTGCCGGCTAGCGAATCCGGCATGCACTCCATTTCGCCAGCCGCGTCCGGATCGTCGTGGGCATAG
>JBLHWM010000068.1:0-13155 GCA_047629095.1 Planctomycetota bacterium
TGCAGGCTGTGTGGGTTGGGACTAGGTTGAAGATGCCGTCGTCGGCGAAGAGGCTCCAGGGGATGAAGTGGTCGATGTGGACGGATGCAGAGAGTTGGTCTTGGCAATAGAAGCAGCGGCCTTTGGCGATCTCTACAAGGCCGGGGGTGGCGGCGGCTAGGCTAGCTCGCATGGGCTCGAACAGGAAGGTGCCCATGTCCCCGAAGTCTTGCTGGTTGCGCTTTGCCATGAAGCGGGTCCATTCAGCTTTGATTAGAGGGATGAGCAGCTGGGCGTAGGTTGCTAGCTTCTCGTCGACGCCCTTGTGGAGCAAGATCCTGTTGTCGAAGCCGGCGTGGCCTAGGCCGACCGGTTGGACTTGCCAATCGTACAAGAGGGCGCGTCCGCCAGCCGGCTGCAAGCGAGGGATGGGATACTTGACCATGGTCTGCTCGGTGATCTTGAGCAGCCTCTCGAATGCGTCCTTGCAGTTGGCCTTGGCTTTGGATGGTGAGCCCGTGCGGATTGTGCCGTGCTCTTCTCGGAAGGCTCTGATCTTGTCGGGGATTGCGCTTCCGCTTCCCTGGATTGCCAGCAGGGGGCGATTCGTGTGTTTGTGGATTCTCGCTTGGGGCCAGTAGTACTCGAGGACGCGCTCTGCGATTTGGCGTGTGGTGATCGGTCTGGAATCGGATCCGTAGCGACCGACGTTTTCGACGGAGAGCTCGATCAGCGCCCTGAGAAGGGCGTACTTGTAGCTTGTCGTTGTCTTGGCTTCCTGTAGGAGCGAGATGACTCCGACTAGGAACTCGGCGTCGCGGTTCATAGGGTGACCGTGATGTCCATGAAGACCTGGTACACGGTAAGGTCGGAGAGGTCAGGCTGGGCGGACCAGAACGTTGTCCCGGAGTCCGTGCGAAGGGTGATCTCGATCCTGTCCTTGCGGGCGACTTGGGATTGGGAAGGGTCTAGGGCTAGGCGCTTTAGGAGCTGCGAGAGGGCGTTCGACGACCAGGGATCCGGGGCTGATTGCTCGATGGGTTGCGGCGCGTCAGGTTGCGGCGAGTCAGGTTGCGGCGAGTCAGGTTGCGGCGCGTCGGGTTGCGGCGCGTCGGGTTCTGGCTCGCCTTCCTGATGCGTTCTTAACGGATACTTGCCGGGAGCGGGATGGACCCTAGCGGTAGTGAAGTCTAGGGTGTCGTTGGAGCTCGCCAAGGAGATTCGGATGCCACGTAGGGTTTGGCCGTCGCGGGTTGCTGTGGACAGGTCGATCAGGACGACGGCGTGGTTTCCAATGGCGGTGCCGCTGGCCTTGGACAAATCTACGTAGAGGGCGCGGTTGTCGGCGATGCCTACGGCTAGGGTTTGGCCGGTGGCTTCCATCGCTACGATGAGGCGGCCGAAGCGGCCCCGGGATAGGAAGTGTTGGTCGACCATTCCATAGGGGAAGAAACCCATGCCCTGGGTTAGCTTCACGCCGGGAGATACGGGCTGCGCTTGGGCACCGGGGGCTTGGTTGACCGTATCGGCTAGTGCGCCTTCGAATCCTGCGCCACGTAGCAGAGCGGCTTCGCTGGTGCCGCCGGCGATCATGGGGTCGCTCATCATGGCGGCTCCGGCGGAGGTGCCGGCGATCAGGCCGTCTCGGGCTAGAAACTGGAGGAGGGCGTCGTAGGCTGGGGTGTCGTTTGGGGCGGGGGCGTTTGTCTCGCTAGCATCTGGGCTTGCTGCGTTGGGGCTTGTTGATTCCGCTCCGCCTGATTCCGCTCCGCCGGGCCGGAAGGCAGCGAGGATGCGGGACTGGTCGCCGCCGGTGAACCAGACGGCGGTGGCGTCGTGTATCGGGTCGATGTAGGCGAGGTCCTGGGCTCGCTCGGGGGTGTCGTGGCGGATGTCTAGGATGGCGACTTGTTGGGAGCCTTGGGTGTGGGCGGCCAGCATGGCTTGGGTGCCGGGGGCGCTCTCTTCGGGTACGCCGCTGGCCGTGGGGATGACTAGGGTTTGGGCACCGGCGGCGCTGGCGAAGGCGGACAGGACCTCGGTGTTGTCGGGCTTGAGGCCTCCGCCGACGATGAGCAGGTAGCCTTGGGGAGCAGGGGCCGTCAGGTGGCAGGATGCGCAGAGGGCTAGGGCGAAGAGGGTGAGGTAGCGCATGGTCGATTGTGCTTGGTTCGAGCGAGGGGCGCTGGACTCAGCGGGCAAGTTGCGCATGGTAGATTGGGCTTGGTTTGAGCGAGCAGCGCTGGCCCCAAAACACTAGTTTGCGCTTGGTTGGCCAGGGTCTCGTTCGAGCGATCAGCGCTGGAATCAGCGCGCCAACATGCGGCTCTGGACTTCGCCGAAGCCTTGGACGAAGAGGTGGTCGGGCCAGGCCTCGACGATGGCGTAGGCGTTGGGGGCGGCGGTGGATTCGAGCAGGGCTGGCAGGGTCCAGAAGTGGACGCCGTCGACGATGGCGTAGCCTCCGGCGTGGTCGTGGCCGGCGAAGTAGGCGACGGTGGCGGGTGATGCGGTGATGAGGGCGTGGGCCTCGGCGTAGTCCCAGGCCAGGTGAGCGGCTGAGGATGCGGCGGCTTCGATGGGATGGTGCGCGAAGATGGCGACCCTCTCGCCGGCATGTTCGGCGGCTTGCAGTTGACCGCCGAGCCAGGCCAGTTGGTCGGGGCCGAAGCCGCCGTTCCACTTTTTGGCTTGGGGAGCGTCGGGATGAGCCTCGAGCCACGCGGTGGCCTTGTCGACATCATCGCCATGGATGGACAGGGCCATGCTGTCTAGGACAAGGAAGCGCCAGCCGGGGAGGATGTGGCTGGACCAGGTGGAGTCTAGGCCTAGGCGCTGCTTGAGTTCGGAGCGCGGCACGGCAAGGCAGTGGTTGCCGACGACGTGCAGCAGCTTGTGGCCGGTGGCTTCCAATGGCGCGAGGGCTCGGTTGAGGTCGACCATCGAGAGCGCGGTGGTCTGGCGGCCGTCGATCAGATCACCAAGCTGCGCGATGAAGGCCAGGTCGTGGGTGGCCAGGTCCTCGGCGCATGCCTCCAACAGGGGGAGAGCCTCGCGGTAGGTGCGCGAGCCGGCGGTCTTCTTGTTCGCGTACTGGGCGTCGGCAAACAGGCCGAATTGAAACAGGGGATCGCCCGGAGATGGCCGTGCTGTGGCGCAGGCGGAGACGAGCAAGGGCAGGACGAGGCAAAGCACGATGGCGTTAGGCATGGGATCATCCTAACCTAGCGACCTCAAAGAAGGCGGGGATCAATGGGGCCGCCACTTGCCGTCCGTGGAGGGGAGACAAGGTCATGGCGACGATGGGAGGGATGCTGAAGGCCAAGATCAAGAGCGGCCCCAGGATCCTGGGTACCTTGTCGCGGCCTGGCAGTCCCAGGCTCGCTTCGCCTGCAGACCAGAGACCCGAATCATCAGGGCCTCCAGTAAACCCCTTGCCAATTGTGAGCACTCGAGCTTACATTGCTTGCCCCCCCGAAAAGGCTTCCCCGCTCTGGCCGCCCTCTCCTTCTCTTAACGACAAGGTGGCCAGTAGGCAAGAAACCGCGTTGCTTAGGCAGCGCACTTGGGATTGGCGGGCGTCCATTCTCTATGGGATGCGCGATCAGCTGGAACTGATTGCGGAGAGGGCCACGCGCCCTCTCCCTAGGCCTCCCTACCGGCTCTTGCACTTTGGTTGCAGTGCGCGGCATGATCGGTGCTAAAACCTCGGCCATGAATGCAGGGGAAACCGAATCCGAAGAGCCACAGGTCAAGGGACTGTTGCACCTCGCCGGGCCGCTGATCCTGTCGTTCTGGTTCCGGTCGCTCTTCGCCTGGGTGGACACTGCCTATGCGGCAACGATCGAAGGCCTGGAGGATGCGTCGGTGGCCGCCATCGGCCTGGCGCTGCCTTTCGAGTTCCTGATGATCGCCTGCTGGGTCGGCACCTCCAACGCACTGACGAGCCGCCTGTCCGCGGCCATGGGTGCGCGCGAAGGTGCCAAGATCGAACAGCTGCTCAAGGCCACCCGCAAGCTCGTCGTCCTGCTCGGTGCGTTCTTCCTCGTGGTCTCCCTGGCGGTGTACATCTTCGCGGACCAGATCGCCGGGGACCCGGACGTGGGCATGCAGTTTCGCGCCTACGGCACCATGCTGCTGGTGGGCTCGAGCTTCGTGACCTTCTGGTCCATCCTGCCCGACTCGATCGTCAAGGCGCACCACGACATGAAGACCACCATGTGGTCGGGCATCGCCTCCACGGTGCTCAACTTGGTGCTCAACACGCTGTTCCTTTTTGTCTTCGGCTGGGGCATCCTGGGCATCGCCCTGGCGACGGTGCTTGGCCGCTTCGGCGGACTTGCCTACGCCACTATGCGCGCCCGGGCCTTGGAGGCCGAGCGCAAGGCGAACCAACTCGACAACGAACCCGGACTCTTCCCCAAGCCCATGTCCGCACTGGTCACCTTGGCCATTCCCGCCAGCATGGCGTTCGTGTTCATGGCCTTCGAGGGCTTCGTCTTCAACGGGCTGCTCACACGCCAAGATGCCTCGGCCGACTACCTGGCCGCCTGGTCGGTGCTGGACCGCATGGGCCGCTTCCTAATCATGCCGATCGTCGCCACGGGCGTCGCCGCCTTGCCCTTAGTCGCGCGCCTCTCCGGCGCCGGCGACTACCCGCGCATTCGCGCCGAGCTGCGCACTGGCTTCGGCGCTATGTTCGCCTACGTCCTGCTCTTCATCGCGCCCTTCTCCCTGTTCGCCGGCCCGCCCATCGCGCGCATGCTGATCGAGTCCGAGAACGCGCTCTCGATCGCCTACCTAGGCTTCATCTGGCTGCCCATCGGCATGCTGGTCGGCAGCCCACTGTTCCTGGCCCGCCCCGTCTTCGAGGGTTTCCAACTCGCCCGACCGGGCCTTGTGCTGAGCGCGATCCGCACCTTCGCACTCGTCGTGCCCTTGGGGCTGCTCGGCTTCCACGAGGCAGCCAGACTTGGACTCGAGCCCATCGAAGGCCTGCTCGCCGGCACAGCCGCGGGCTCCCTGGTGGTCTCCTTGCTAGCGCTCTGGTGGCTGCGAGGTACCCTGACTCAACGAGCCGCAGCCTAGACTCGGCGACATCGCCATTGGCCTCGAGCCGTGTCTACTTCGTCGCGCCGAGAGCCCTCTGCTTTGGGAGCTCCGCCAGCGCTTGTTCGAGCAGTGCGCGCTGCACGATGTCCGCAGCCGGCACCTCGCTGTCGCCGGATGTGATGCGAACCAGGCGGCCGTCGCCATAGAGTTTGTGGGTCGCGCTGCGGGCCCAGCGCACGGGGTCGGATTCGTCGCCAAGTGGGCGCGGGTCGTACCAGAAGGCTAGGGCCTTACGGTCGAGCGGTTGGCCCAGGGTGAGCCGCGGCACCAGGCTCACGCCGTCGATGGTGACGCCGGCTGGGAGCTCGCCGCCGCCGGCTTCGACGACGGTGGGCATCAAGTCCATTAGGTCCACGAGGTCGTGAACCTCGGACTGGGCTGCGACCTGACCGGGCCAGCGAACGATCAGCGGGACATGGGTGCCGGCCTCGATGGGATCCTCTTTGGAGCCGAAAGTGGGAGCGCCCCCCGTGGTGAGCCAGACCTTGCCGGAGTGGCTGTTGTCGGTGGTGAAGATCACCAGGGTGTTGTCGGCGATGCCGAGGTCCCCGGCGTGGTCGAGCAGCTCCCCCACGATCTTGTCGATGTGAGCGACCATATCTTGAAAGTGGCGTTGGGCACGCTGAGCGTTCGTCTCGCCCGCGGGTGCAGGTGCCGATGCCGGCGTTCCGTCGAAGGGATCATGGGGCAGCGCCATCGGGTAATAAAGGAAGAACGGCTGATCGCGCTCGCTCCCCATGAAGGTCTTCGCCCAGTCCTTAAAAACGTCGGGGCCGTACTCGCCCTTCAGCTTGGTCTTCTCGCCGTCGATGTCGAGCAGCGGATCGAAGTAGCGCGAACCACGCGCGCCCACCTGCCAAAGGCACCAGGTATCGAAGCCCGCGCCGCTCGGTGTGCTGCCGTTGGGCTGGCTCGTCCCCATGGAGATGCTGCGCCCAGAGAGCTGCCACTTGCCAGTGATACCCGTCGCGTAGCCAGCGGCTTGCAGCTGCGTCGCGAAGGTGGCCTCCTCTGGCGCGAGGGTCGCGAAATCCACATAGTTGCGCAGGCCGCCGCGTCCCGTCATCAGCCGCACGCGAGTGGGTGTGCAGAGCGGCGTCGTGTGGGCGGCGGTAAAGCGCGCGCCCTCGGCGGCCAGGCGATCGATGCGCGGCGTGGGAACCAGGTCGCCGCCGTAGCAGCCGATGCCCTCGGTTCCCAGATCATCCACCATGATCAGGATAATGTTCGGCGATCCGGGCTCGTCAAGCTCAACGGTCTCACTAGTTTTCTGGGAGCAGCCGGAGCTAAGCCAGAGCAGCGCCAAGCAGCAGGCGATCGATAGGGAGTGCCGAGTCATCATCGCTCGAGCTCGCGCTTCAGCCAAGCCCTCGCCATGCCCCACTCTCGAGTCACTGCGCGTCGATCGAGCCCCATAAGGTGGCCCACTTCTTCGCTATCGAGGCCGGCAAAGAAGCGCAACTCGACGATGCGGCTCTGGATCGGGTCGACGCGACAGAGCTTGCGCATGGCCTCGTCGAGTGCGAGTAGGTCGAGCTCTTTACCTGGGGTAATCTTGCCGGCATCGGACACGGTCAGCTCGACCTGGTGAGAGAAGTCCTTGCGGCGCTGGTTGCGACGCGCCGCGTCGATCAAGAGTCGCCGCACCACCGTCGCCGTCAGTGCGAGGAACTCGGAGCGCCCCATGGATCCATACTTTCCCGAGCGGGCAAGCCGTACGTAAGCGTCGTGCACCAGGTCCGTGGGGTCTACGCTCAGCCGGCCTTGGGAGAACTTCCGGGCGCGCTCGCGAAGGGCTTCGTACAAGGCGACCGACAGCTCATCGAGCGACTCGGGCGGAACCGCAACGTCCAAGCCCTGATCGGACTGGCCATGCTTGTCCTGGCCATGCTTGTCATCGGAGGCTTGCTTATCAAAGGGGGGCGACATGGGCTAGACATTCATTATTTCATAAGCTTCTGAATCTGCGCATCGGATAAGGGGGAATGATTCTTCAAGCGCTTCCCAAATGCCCAAATGGGACGCACTCCCGTGACCGTATCGGGGTCCCCGTGGCGACGATCACCGCGAATCCAAACGTGCCCGGTCAGAGCGCAAGCAGCCCAACCACAACCGCGCCGGGAAACGTCACCATCGGGCTTTGCAATCACAAGCCCTGACCCCGGCTCGTGCTCGAGCTCGTGGTAGTCGACCTTGTACGTGTCGGCGCAAAGCTCCCAGACATTGCCGAGCACATCGTGAAGGCCAAAGCCATTCGCGGCAAAGCTCCCAACCGGCGCATGCGTGTAGTGACCGTCGTCGGGCATGGTGAGGCCGAGCGCATGCAAGCTGCTGTGGTTCGATGCAAAGTTCGCGGTCCCCTCGATCGCCGTGTACTCATCACCGGCAAGCCAAAGATCGCCAGAGCCAGCCCGCGCAGCTGTCTCCCATTGAGCTTCGGTCGGAAGCCCAAGTCCAATACGCGGCAACAGCGTGACCAGCTGATCCCAACTCGCGCTCTCCACCGGATGCCGCCCATCGATCACCACGCCTTCCCAGGTGTCCCCGATGCTGTGGTCGCTTGGGTTGAATCCGAAGTTGCGCAGGAACTGGGCTTGGGTCAGCTCGAACTTCGAGATCATGAACGGATCGAGGTGAATCTCCAACGTGCCGCCCTCGTTGTGCCCCTTCCCCATTTCCTGCCCGCCCACATCCACACGAATGATGCCCTGCTCTGGCGCAAGCGGGTCGCCAAGACTGACGGGACCTCCCGGGATCAGTACGAACACAATCCCCGTCTCCGCGAGCACCCGGAGCTCACCGCTGCCCAGCTCCCGCACCGGCAAGAGCGAGCCCGCGCCGAACGCCGCGAACTCCTCCAGCCCAGTCACCGGATCGGGCCCAATCGGCACGAGACCCTCCTGGGGTACGAGAGCGAAGCCATCAAAGCGCGGATCCGCCGCCACCCGCACGGCGGCGCCCCCCCACGCTTCAAGGTGACCCTCGATCGTCCGCGCGGCCAACTTGGACGCGAAGTCCCGCCGCTCTCTAACATCGCTCAACAAGCCACCAGGACCGGCAAACTGGCCCATGTCCTTAATTAAGGTGTTGCCCCCATTAATGAGCCACTTCGGGTCGACATCCGCGCCTTGCTCGAAATCGGCCCCCTGGGCCTCCATCCCCTGGACGAGCGCCCGGTGGCGGTCGATGCGGCTGACCAGCTTGTCGGCCCGGGCGAGCCAGGTATCCAGCGCCTCGACCATGGATGAGCGCGCGGGCCAGAGCTTGTCGGCTTGCACCTCTAGCTCCGCGAGCCTCGTGCGGTCGGCGAAGAGCTCGGTGAAGCTAGTCTGCTGCCTGGCATCGGTCATCGCCACCAACGCCATGGCTCCGCCGCCACCAAGTCCCAACAGCACCAGCACCACAGCCATGGAGAGCGCCCGGTGGCGTTGCGCGAACCTGGTGAGTGAGTAGAGCTGAGACGCGGGGCGAGCCGCGATCGGGCGGCCCTCCAGGTACGCGCGCAGATCCTCGCCAAAGGCCGCAACACTCGCGTAGCGCCGGGCGGGCTCCCTGGCGAGCGCCTTCGACAGGATCGTCTCCAGGTCGCCGGCAAGGCTTGGATCGCGCCGCGATAGAGGCACGGTGTCGGCCTCGGTCAGGGTGCGCAGGGCCAAGTGCACGAGGGCACCGCGAACTTCGAAGGGCAGCTCGTCGGTCAGCAGTTCGTACAGGATGGCGCCCAACGAGAAGAGGTCCGAGCGCTCGTCGATGCGATCGCCGCGTGCCTGTTCGGGACTCATGTACGAGACCGTGCCAAGCACCTGGCCGGTGCGCGTCATCAATTCGTCCCCGTCGACGTCGACCACGTGGGCAATGCCGAAGTCGAGGATGCGCGCCGCCCCGGTCTTGTCCACCAGCACGTTGTCCGGTTTCAGGTCGCGGTGCAGCACGCCCTGTTCGTGCGCATAGGCCACGGCGTCCACAAGCTGCAGAGCAAGGCGGATGCAACCCTCTTTCTCCAGTCCCTCTTTCCGAGCGAAGGCAACCACGGGCATGCCGTCCACATACTCCATACAGATGACCGGCTGCGGCCCCACATCCGTCGGTACAACCTCGGCGGAGATCACCCTTGCAATGCCGACGTGTTGGAAGCGACCGAGCACCTCCGCCTCGCGGGCGAAGCGCGCGCGGGCAACCTCGTTCGCCGCGTCGAGTCGAAGCACCTTCAAGGCAACGTAACGTTTCGGAGAGGGCTGCTCTGCAAGGTAGACAATGCCCATCCCACCCTGGCCGAGCACGCGCTCAATGCGGAAGGGACCAATGCGCTCGGGGCATGCGACCTGCCCAGAGGCCCCAGCGACCGACTGATCAAGGAAGCCATCGAGCTCAGGGTAGCGCTGGAGCAGCGAAGTGACCTCCGCAAGCAGGCCCGCATCGCCGGCGCACCGGGCGGCCAAAAACGCGGCTCGCTCGGACTCGAAAAGGTCCAAAGCTTCGAAGAGTAGCTGCTTGCTGCGCTGGTGAAGGTAGGCTTCAGGGGAGGTCATAGCCCCACTGTACCCATCGGCGAGGACAGAATCGATGGATTCGGGGGGGCAGACTTTACATGAACTTGGGTCTTTAGAGAGCACTGGATCGGCCGTGTTTAACGCCCATCTTGGGTACCTGAAGGCTGATTTCGGGCAATTCGCCCCTGGTCAATCGGGCCCCGAGAAGGTGCCGTCTGAAAAGAAGCCCATTCTTCTTTTCTATCTTGTCGTTACCTGTCGTTTATAATCCGCGCAAGGTTCTCGGGGTCTCCCCGGGAAGCTACTACGGCGTCCGCAACCATTCCGGTTGAGGCCCGCTGTAATCTAATCCACGATGATCTGCGCACCCTTCCTTTCCGATTTGTTTGGGCTGGTCGTGATCACAACCACTACGAACTAGGAAAACTCCAATGGGAGCACGTCTCTACATCGGCAACCTCAACTGGGAAACCACTGAGGAAGCCCTCCAAGCCGCCCTTTCTGAGGGCGGTCGTACCGTCAAAGATATTCACATGGTGATGGACCGGGAAACCGGTCGTCCCCGCGGCTTTGCATTCGCCGAAATGAGCAGTGACGCCGAAGCCCAAGAGGCTATCGACACGCTCAACGGCCTCGAGGTCGACGGTCGTCCCCTCACTGTCAACGAAGCACGTGAGCGTCAGCCTCGCGGCGGCGGCGGCGGTGGCGGCGGCGGCGGCTACGGCGGCGGCGGCGGCGGCGGTGGAAACCGCAGCGGCGGCGGCGGCGGTGGCGGCGGCGGCGGCGGACGCTGGTAAAGCGCCCCCCCTGCTAAGTTCACCCGGAAGCTAGCTTCTGTGTGAACCGCAACCTGCGACCGAGGGTCTCAAGCTGTAAAGCTTGGGGCCCTCGGTTCTTTTAATGGCCATCTCCCTGGGAGAGGAGCTGGCACACCACCGGAAAGGGTCCGCCCTGGGCCAAAGCCTCGCTTTGAGCGTGCGACAGTGGCTTTCCAAGCCGCTTGGCATAGCTCGGTCCCGACCGACGCTGCGGGGGCCGAGAGGGTAAAGTCGAGTCGGGCGTTTTGGGGGCGAGCCGCTTGGCCCTAGTCCTTGGAGCTAAGAGCGGTGGCTTCGATCGACTCCATCGTCTTGCTGTCGTCGCGCCTCGGGTCGAGGCCGACGAGCCCTGCTAGGAAGTCCACGAACTCGCCAGGACTGAAGCCGATCCGGGCACCGACCAAGAGCGTTGCAGAAACCTCGAGGTCAAAGGCGCGCCAGGGATCCACGTCGGGGTTCGTGTGGCCCGCTTCGATCACGTGGATCAAATAACACTCGTCCGCAACGTCGTCGCGCTCCCACGCGCCGCCGATCTCCGTGAAGATGTAGCGGCCGTGCAGGATGCCGCCCTCGATAAAGGGCACGAAGGGCAGGCCCAGGGTGGCAACGGTGGCGACACCGGGCTTGCGGCCGATGAGTCCCGCCTCGCCGTGGAATCCCCCACCGACGGACACGTGGGCAAGGTCCGTGGCGTGAAATCCTGCGCTGAGTTCCGGGCCAGCGGTTCCGATCAGGGTAAAGCTGTCGGCGAAGTCGTTGGCGCGATCGGCAAAGTAGCCCGTGTCCTGGCAGGAGGCCGAGCCGAGGGTGAGGAAAAGGGCAGCGCAGGCCTGGGGCAGGTGGGATCGATTCAACTTGCGGGCTGGGCTTGGGGTTTCGGGGCGGCTTGCACATCGGCCGCTAGCCGAACTAATCCGATACGTGTTTTGCGGGCGGCCTGCCACATCGATGCACCAGTCAATAGGCCAAAACCAACAAGCCCCCAGAACGCAGTGAAGTCGACGCCGAAGAAGCCGGCCCAGATGAACGCCAGGAACGACGACACCGCGACATACCGAAAGACTCGTAACTCATAACCACGCATAGCGCCGATGAGGTCACCGACCTTGGCGAGTTGGCGTTCGGCGAAGTTGAACTGGTTGACGTAGCTACCGAGTAGGTAGGCACGCAAAGCCGGGTTTTTGGCATCACCGCCAAAACCGGGCACCTCCTCGAGCTGCTCCTCGAAGTTCCGCTCGAAGGTCTCCTTCAAAAGGCGCTGCTCCTCATCGAATGCCAACAACCTCGGGTTGTGCTGGGAGAGCAGGGCATCCACGACAGCCTCGGTTCGCGGTGAGTAGCCCTCTGGCCCCTCCCAGTGGATGCGGTAATTCCAATAGGCGACGGGGTCCCCATCGATCGTGTTCTCGATGTCGAGTCGGGCGCGATGCCCGTTCCAGATGACCTTTCGACGGGGCGTCGTATCCACCACGATCTCCCAGGAGCCGAAGGAGCGCCAAGTGTACTTGTGGTGGACAATGCCAATCTCGCGCCGCTCTAGAGCGGTGATCATCTCGTCGTAGGCTTTCTTCGTCATAGTGCTAGAGCTGCTCCCCAAGCCAGGCTTTCCATTCGCTATCGAAGTCTGAGAAGGACCAACCCCATAGGTCACGCATCGTCTTGCGTTGCAGCCCATCTAGGTCGTTGCCCGTCGGATAGCCCGCGCTGTCCAGCTGGCCCTTGATGATGCCGAGGAACTTGGCGAACTTGTCGGGGTGCTCCTCCATCAAGAAGCGCACGCGACTCCAACAGGAGACGGCTTCGAGCTCTGACAGCGAACCGAGGGTGCGCCGGTTGAAGAGCTCGGCCATACGCGGCTCGTCCGCCTTCAAGAGCTGCTTGCGCTCGCCGACCCAATCATCGTTGCGGATGTCTTCATTCAGCGTGCCCTCCTCGCCCTCGGTGGTGATCGATGTGGGCTCGGCCTCGCGCTCCATCGCAAGGGCAAAGCCCTCGTCGAGCCAGATCGGTGGCTGGTAGGAGAAGTGCTTGTAGGCCGCGAGGAACAGGTGCCCAAGGTTGTGGGCCACGTGGGGCCAGAGCCACTTGTTCTTGCGCAGGTCCGTGTCTTCCGCGGGGCACGACGCGACCATCTTGTGAGGATCGCGGAAGTGCCAGCGCAGGGAGCCCGTCACCTCCGCGCCCATGTGCTCCTTGGTGAACATGCGGTGGGTCTCGCTGCTTTTGTGTAGATAGACCTCGAACTTGTCCGCCTCACCTAGATAGCGGCCGTTGCCCATGTACGGCCCCTCGGCCTGGCGCTTGTCCGGGAAGTCGCCGGCTTCGTGCTGGATGATCTCAAGGAAGCGCTCAAAGAGCTCTTCGCCACGCATTGCGAAGATGTGCACTTGGAGCGCAGAGTCTAGCTTCTTGACCTTCTTCGGCAGCTTGATGCCGGCCTCGCGCATGCGGTCGAAGTAGGGAGCCAAGCGCTCCTGCTCTTCGCGCTTCAAAGACTCCGTGCCCAGACTCGAAGCCCAGCGGAAGTTCGTCGTCTCCAAGAAGACCCACTCGCTCGCCACAAGGTTCGCTCGGAAGGCCTCGCTGCCGTTCCAAGCCGCCGGCCCGATGGCGATCGGCTCGTGGGTCAGGGCGCCGAGCTTGCCCAAGATCTCGGGGTCGTTCTCGCACCACTTGCAGATGTCCTCGCCCTGGAGCTCTTCGAGTCCTGATGGCTCCGAGATGACCGCCTCGACGATCATCGAACTCATGACGAG
>JBLHWM010000069.1:0-13147 GCA_047629095.1 Planctomycetota bacterium
TTGGTAGCCTCCGCCTTCGCGGGGCTTGTTACCTTGGTAACCGCCGCCGCCGCCACCTTGGTAGCCTCCGCCTTCGCGTGGCTTGTTGCCTTGGTAACCGCCGCCGCCACCACCTTGGTAGCCGCCGCCGCCACGATTGCCGCCGCCTTGGTAACCGCCGCCACCGCCGCCTTGGTAGCCTCCGCCTTCGCGGGGCTTGTTACCTTGGTAACCACCGCCGCCGCCACCTTGGTAGCCGCCGCCTTCGCGGGGCTTGTTACCTTGGTAACCACCGCCGCCACCACCTTGGTAGCCTCCGCCTTCGCGTGGCTTGTTGCCTTGGTAGCCACCGCCGCCGCCACCTTGGTAACCACCGCCGCCGCCACCCTGGTAGCCTCCGCCTTCGCGGGGCTTGTTGCCTTGGTAACCACCGCCGCCGCCACCTTGGTAGCCGCCGCCACGGTTGCCGCCGCCTTGGTAACCGCCGCCGCCGTCACGGTTGCCGCCGCCTTGGTAGCCGCCACCGCCGTCACGGTTGCCGCCACCTTGGTAGCCGCCACCGCCGCCTTGGGCGAAGGCGCCTTCGGGGCGACGATAGCCACCCTGGCCCTCTTGGCTCGGCTCGCTGTCATCGCGGTTGCGATCGCGGCCACGGTCCTGGAAGCCCTGGCCTTGGCGCTTGTTGAAGCTGCCACCGCCGAAGCGCGAACCGCGCCCGCCCTCGGGGTTCTCGTCACGTTCGCGCTCGCGCTGCTCTTGCTCGAGCTTCATCTCGGCGCTCATCTCGAAGATGCGCTTCACCACCAACGTGGCGTAGCTACCACGGGGCAGCTCGAAGCGAAGCTTCACGAGGCTGCAACCGCGGTTCAAGCGATCCTCTTCCGCAGGCCGCACACGCAGGTGTCCGGGCACGACGACCAAGGGACGGTCCTCGCCCTTAAGAGCGAAGCCCGAGACGCCTTCGATGTGGAACTGAGCAGCGGTTAGGCCTTCGGCAGCGAGAACGCGCACGAAGATCTCCTTGTCGTCGCCGCAATCTTCCAGGTGAGAGCCCGGGAGACGAAGTCCAGCGCGCATGACGAGGTCCGCGGGAGGTGCGCCCTCGAACGTGGGCAGTGCGCCCTCATCCGAAGCCAGCACCGTGCGCTCTTCCTTAGCACAGGCATCGCGAATCAGCAGCGCAGCCGCGCGGTTCCACACGTGGCTCTGGTACGCGTACAGGTGAATCAAGCGGATGCGCGAAGGAGCGAAGTAGAAGGCGCCAGCAAAGTCGCCCTCGTTTTTCTCCAGGTGATCGAAGATCGAGAAGTGCTCGCCGAAGCCGCGGCTGATGCCCGCGCACTTGCTCCAGTTGCCCCAGTTGCGACCGATGTCGCCCTTGTAGCGCTCGTAGCGCGCCGAGTCGAAGGGCGAGGGCCAGAACAGCATGCGCTTCAGGGCCTCTTCGGTGTTGCCGAGCATCAGCTCGCGCGCCACCCATCCTTGATCGTGGCGCAGGTTGCCGAAGCGCTGGTCGTCAAAGTAGTTGATCAGGCCGTGCTCGCGCACGCCTTCCAAGTTGTTCCGCAAGACGCGCACGTCTTCGCGCCAAAGGGCGCGCACGGTGATCTCGAAACCGTTGCCGCGACTGTGGTCGCTGGTCAACTCAGTCTCGGCGAAGCCGGCCTGTTCGATGCGAAGATCGCCTTCGTTCACCGTCGTCGCGCGGTGCTTGCGCGGCACGCTCATATATTGAGTCGTCACCGCCTGACGGTCCTTCAGTCCTGCGAACTTAATGTCACCGGTATTGAGTCCCGTTTCGGATGCCAGGGCTTTGATTGCCTCCGGCGTAGTCATCTTCTTCTTGGTGATGCGGTAGACCGCGAACTCACCTTTCTCGGTGAGATAGTTGTCGTTCAGCAGTTCGCGAACGTGGAAGTCACCGGGGCGTTGTTTGAGTCTCATGATGTGTAGGGCCTTACCTTGGCCAGCTGCCTTGTTATGCGTTGAAAATCGACTGGGATAGGCGCTTGAACAACCAAGCGCTTTCCCTCTTCACTAGGATCGGGCAGATCGATCTCGAGGGCGTGAAGGGTGAGCCGATCGATCAGAGGGCGCTCTGGCCTTCCTGGTTTCGATCGGTACTTGCTCTTAATGTCCGACAACTTGAGTTCGTCGAGACGGCCGTAGAGGGTGTCTACGGCAAGGGGAAATCCGGCGTGGGCGAGGTGCACACGGATCTGGTGCGTGCGGCCGGTTTCGGGGAAGCAGCGGACCATGGTGAAGCCGCGGAAGCGCTGCTCCACGACCACGCGTGTACGCGCGGCCTTGCCTTCCTTCTTCTCTTCGGGAAGCACCGTCATGCGGTTCGCGTTCTTGCGGGCCTTGGTCGTGATGCCCAAGCGGCGACGCTCGCGGCGCCCCAGGGTCTCTTCGGGGCCAATCGCGCCGTCGAGCATGACCTCGTCTTCATAGGGCCACTCACCCTCGACTAGGGCCAAGTAGGTCTTCTTGACGTCGTGGGCACCCGTCTTGGCGGCGCCCTCGAAGGCGGTGCGCAGGATGCGCTCGGCGTCCAGGTTCTTGGCGGCCACCAGCACGCCAGAGGTGTCCTTGTCCAGACGATGCAAGAGGCGCGGACGCCAATCTAGGCTGTCCTCGTCCTCTTCGTTGACGGGCTCGTGGCCCAAGGCGTGGGCCAGGAAGGCGCCTGCCATGGAGCCACTCTCGGCGGCCCAGCGCTCGGGCTCAGAGGCCACGCCGGGGGGCTTGTCGGCAACGATGATGTCGTCGTTCTCGAAGATCACATCGAGCTCCACACCGGGCGCGTGCAGGGCACGCGGGTACAGGGTGTCCTGATCAAAGTTCAGGATCAGCACCTCGCCCTCTTGGACGCGGTGATTGGGTAGAACCTCGGCCCCATCCACGGTGATGACACCGTCGCGAATGTTGCGCCGAAAGAAACCCTTATTGAGGGCCGGACGCTCCAGGCACAGGAGCTCGTCTAGCTCCATGCCCGCACGTTCGGCCGCGACCACCATCACCTCTGCCACTTCGATTCTCCAGTTTGCGCAATCGCGCTTGGTTGCAAGGCGCTGCGCCTAAGGTTGCCGTGGCAGCCAAAGGACGTGATCGCCGTCTTCTCAAATTGTGCCGCACCGTATATGGCTTGGCGTTTCATCCCGACCCTCTTCGGCCGCGATCCAGTTGTTCTATCTTTCGTTCGTTTAGGAGCCGGAGCTCGCTGTCTCGCCTACGTGATCTTCCACGGAGGCGGTGATTAGGTCCGCGTAGAGCTCTGGCTTCAGAGCGCCCACGTAGGGAAGGTTGCGGTAGCGGCCCGCGTAGTCCAGGCCGTAGCCGACCACGAACAGGTCCTCGACTTCGAAGCACGCATAGTCGGCTTCCATGTCGACCGCGCGACGAGAGGGCTTGTCCAAGAAGACACAGGTCTTCACGTCCGCCGCTCCGCGCTCGTACATCTCTTTCTTCAAGCGCGACATCGTGCGCCCAGTGTCGAGAATGTCGTCCACCAGCAAGATGCGTCGGCCGCGGATCTCTTCGTCCATAGGGAAGAAGTTCAGCGACAGTTCGCCCGAGGTCGTGCCCGCGCCGTAGCTCGAAGCCCCCACGAAAGCCATCTCCAGCTTCGCGGGAATGTTGCGCACCAGGTCCGCCACAAAAACGACCGACCCCTTCAACACGCCAACGACCACAAAGTCATCGCCACCGTAATCGCGAGTCAACTCACCCGCCACCCGAACGATTCCGCTAAGGATCTGTTCCGTGGAGAAAAGGACTTCTTCGATATCGTCATGCATGGGGAGTCGCCGGGGCAGGAAGGAGGTTGCTTGGCAATTTGGCCGAGCAGTTTACACGAAATCGATCAATGAGGGTGAGCGAAGGGGCGTCCGAGCGACATGGACTGCTTCAAAGCTCCCAAATCCCCTCCCGCAGACCCCAGGACTGGAGTGCACATACATGGAGGGACGAACGATTTATGCCAGGGGGCGCGAGCTAGGGGCAAAAGGCCCTCGCTCGGCGAAACCAGCGCTGACCGTCGCAACCCCAGGGATTCCAACCACGCGGCGCCGCTTTCCCTTCCAGGTTGTTCAACCTTGGCTCTTATGTCCGACCTGACCAAGCTCTTTGCCGAGTTTTAGGATGGCGCTGACGAATCACCGCCCAAGGCGCGCGTAGTGGGGCCGCGGTTTTTCGCTGGCATGGACATTTAGGGGGGCGCATTTGCCATGGACTTCTCTCAGGAAATGGCTGACCGCGGCTGGATCTGCGCCAAGGCGTACTTGAGCCTTGAGATCCACAAGGGCTCGGAGCCTGGGCGGGCCCTCACATTCTTTTTCAGAATCCATGAGGCGTCGAGCGCGAGATCGTCGCATGTCAAGATAGAGAGGAGCAGCCATGACCACCCCCCCACACCCTAGCCTAGAAGAGACCTTCCACTCCGCGCTTCCATGCGCGGCTGGGCGGCTCGGTGCGTACGGGGAGAGTGCAAACGCCAAGGACGAGGCTCTAGTGCGCCGCGCCCAAGCCCTGCTCGGCGCTCACCAGACGGCGGCCGCCTTCTCAGCCCCCCCTCTCGTGGAGTCCAGCTCGCAAGTCGACGCGGGTCCAGGCAAGCACGTCGGTCCCCGCACGCTGCTCCATGAGATTGACGACCTGCCCCGCGATGCGGATGCAGCCACCGAACACAACACGCTCGATTTACCCGAGCAAAGCGGCTCTTTGAACCGCGACGAACTCCCTTTTTAGGTACCCCAATGCTATCCCTATTCACGATCGTTCTAGCCACCCTACTGCCAGTTTCAACGCCAGTAGCCACCGACTTTGCGCCGGTAATCGTGCCCGTGCAGAGCACGGACGAGGACTTCTCCGCACGCCTAGACGACCTCGTGGTCGAACTCGAAGAGAGACGTGTCTCCGGGCACATCCCTGGAATGGCCCTCGCCATTGTCAAGGATGACCAGGTCGTGCTGTTGCACGGTTTCGGTGTTGCCGATGTGGCGAGTCAACGCCGTGTGGATGGAGATACGATCTTTGCGATCGGTTCGACAACCAAGGCCTTCACCACCACCCTCGCCGGCATGCTGCAGGACGAGGGGCTGCTGGACTTCGACGACGCGGTGACCGAGCACTTGCCGTACTTTGAGCTGCCTATCGCTGGACCCGACAAGGATGGAGACTCGACGGTTACCCTGCGGGACTTGATGTGCCACCGCACGGGATTCACCCGCATGAGTACGTTGTGGGCAGGCGGGAAGGTCGCACGGGAAGACATGCTGCGGACTGCCGTCTTGGCGGAACCATGGACGGGTTTCCGCGAAGAGTTCTACTACAACAACGTCATGTTTCTCGCGGCTGGTACTGCCGCGGGAGTTGCCGCGGGCAGCAGCTGGGACGAGCTAATCCAAACGCGCATCTTCGAACCACTGGGCATGGCGAATGCCACGGTGAGCACATCCAAAGCCCAAGAGAACGAGGACTTGGCTCTCGGCTACGAGTGGAACGAAGACACGCAGTCGTTCGATCTCAAGAAGATGCGCGACCTAGTAAACATCGGTCCAGCTGGCTCGATCAACGCAAGCGCTACGGACATGGCGAACTGGCTGCGCCTTCAGCTCGCCAGGGGCGAGTTTGCCGGTGAGCGACTCATCAGCACGGCAGCCCTCGAGGAGACCTGGACTCCCAACATGGAAATCAGCGGCTCGGTCGACTACGGGCTGGGCTGGATGTTGCGCGAGCAGAATGGGGTTCGCGTGGTCGAGCACGGTGGCAACATCGACGGATTTGGTGCCCAGGTCACCCTGTTCCCCGAGCAGAACCTCGGCTATGTGCTGCTCACCAACGTCACGATGACACCGCTCCAACAGGAGTCGATCGGGATTGTCATCGACAACCTGTTCACCGAGCCAGAAGCGAACCCCGTCCCCGCCGGAGACTTCGATCAATACCTGGGTAAGTTCGAAGCCAACTTCGGTAGCTTCAAGAACGACACGTTCCAAGTCCTCGTTCAGAACGACAACCTCGCCGTGGATGTTCCCGGACAGATGGTCTATGAGCTGCACAACCCCGACGAAGAGGGCGAGTGGACCTTCCGCATCACGGACACGATCGCAATCTCCTTCGGCCGCGACGCCAGCGGCACCGTCACCACGTTGAACATGCATCAGTCGGGCATGACCTTTGAGTTGCCTCGGGAGGGGCTCGTTGTGGAAGCCGAAATCCCACTGGGTGAGCTGGAGAAATTCCTGGGCGCCTACTACATGGAACCCATAGATGAAGAGGTTCGCATTCTCATCCAGAACAACCGCCTAGCCCTCAACATCCCAAGCCAGATGGTGTTTGAGCTTCATGCGCCCGATGAGGATGGCAAGCGCAACTTCCGAGTCTCCGATGAGATGGCGCTGCGTTTCAGCGAAGATGAATCCGGTGCGGTAACTGGCTTCACCATGTACGAGGGCGACGATACCGTCGAAGTGCTCCGCGTGGAGCAAGCTCCCGAAGAGGCCGAGCAGCTGTACGACTTGGAGCAGCTGAAAACGATCCGCAAGGGCAAGGGAGCGGCGGAGCTGCTGCGCGAGCACGGAGCGATGCGCACCACGGGAACCATGCGCTTTGCCCAATCGGGAATCACAGGGACCTTCGAGCTCCTAGAACGCTACGAGCCTGCGGCTTTCCGATTCAGCCTCAACTTAGGCGACTATGGCAGCACTCAACTGGGCTTTGGCGACGGTAGCTCTTGGTCCTTTGAAGAGGCCGTTGGGTACAGCGAACTCTCGGGCAAGTTTGCCCGTCAAATCGCCCGCCACTCCACAACCATCTTGGACGGCGACTGGAGCGAGCACTTCGACCGTGTCGAGATCAACGGCGTCGAGGAGCTCGACGGTGAAGAGGTGCTTGTTGTTGAGGTCAAGTACTCGGACTTGCCCTCCGCAACCATGTTTGTGGATTGGGTGTCTGGGGACTTGCTCGAGATGAAGTCCACGATGGTCTATGGACCGATGCGCATGCCCGTCACCTCTAGATTCACCGACTACCGTGATTTCGAGGGCGCCCGCGTCAACTACCAGACCATCGAAGAGAACTCCTCAACGGGGCGCTCGATCCAAACCGTCGAGAAGATCGAGCTAGGCGTGGAGCTGCACGCGGACTTCCACGTTTGGGCGGAAGAGAAGTAGCCACGTGGAGAGGGGGCGTGTCGCCAATCGGCCTCTGCCGTTGGTGGCACGCCCCCTTCGCGCACGAGGTCACCAGGGATGCGCTCGAAATTGGCCTAGCCACATGCGGGCGGTCAGCCTGGAGTCGCTACAACTGCGGCAGGCCCTCGGCGCCGGGGAACAGCAACAGGGTTGCGGATCTAAGCTCCACGGCTTGGTCCCTCGCACCGGCATCACGCAAAGCCTCGATAGCGAAGGTGCGGCGGGCAATGGTCGTCGGGTCTAACACGTCGTGGGTGGCGAGTAGCGTGCTGAGGACCTTGGTCAGGTTTGAGATGTCACCTAGGTCGCGGTGATGCTCGGCTAGGGCGCGCAACAGGGTCGGGTCGCCGACGTGGAAGAGCAAGCGGTTGCGCAGGGTGGTGATCTCGGAGGCCGTGGCGCTGAGAGCTTCCCATCGGGACTGCAGCTCTTCCGCCTCCGACTCGAAGACTTGGGCGGCCTTGCCTGCCTGCGCGAGGTCGGCTTTTTCGAAGAGTACGCGGTAGGCGAGGAAGTAGGCGCGGGGCTCGAAGGGTGCGAGTTCCATCGCTTTGCGAGCCGAGGCCAGAGCCTCGTCGAGCTCCTCGCGATCGAAGTGAACCTGGGCGAGCCAGGCGTGGGCCTCCGCGTTACCTGGGTCGAGAACGACTACTTGGTTGAGTCCAGCCAAGGCGACTTCGGTGTCACCGATGCGGTAGTTGGCGAGGGCCAGGCCGCGGCGCGCTCCAAGACTGATTGACCTCGGGTCCGGCGCGTTCTCCATGACCGCGAGGTAGTGGTCCCGGGCGGCTTCGAACTCGCCTAGGGAGTAGAGTGCGTGGCCCAGGACTTGGGTGCGCCAGACTTCGGTCGGGGCCACCTCTTGGAAGCGCTCGAGTGCCGACTTGCTGTCGCCGTGGCGGCGCAGGCGGAAGGCGGCCGTGCCGTAGACCAGCAGACTCGGGGGGAAGTCCGGCAGCATGCGCAGGACCTCGCGGCTCTGGGCTAGGCAGGCGGGGAAATCCGCTCGGCTGTAGCTTGCTTGGGCTTGGTTCGCGAGGCCCGCAAGCTGGGGCGGGATCATGGCCATGACCTCGGAGCTGGGCTGGTGCTCGACGAAGAAGTCGGACCAGGAGCCCGCCTCGGCGCGATCGACGTCATCTAGGCCAAGGTGGTCGAGGTCGTTCGCCGCGGGGAGATTGAGAATCGGCGCATTCGCAACGGCAGGCGTGTCCTGGCTTTCGGGCGCACTGCTCGCATCTGGCGCTTCCGCTTCGGTCTCCTGCAATCGAATCGCCGCCCCAGCAGCCTGCCCAGAGGCCAGCACCGCGAAGCACGCGAACCCAAGCCATGCGGCCCTTGCGCGAACTGCCCCACCAACCGCCGGCCGGACTCGCTGCATCATTACGGGATTTGTCTTCACTGTGCTGTCCTCACAATCTCATTCCAATGGCCGACGTTCTTCAAGATCCGGGTGGGCACATCCTGGGCCTCGCGATTCCCCGACGGCCAATAGACGCGGCCGGCCGTTGGCGAGCCCAGGTCCCCAAGGCCAAAGTGCGCCTCCCCGGGCAAGCCCGCTTGGAAGCCGCCCGAAACGGTAATCTCGCGGCGCAGCGTTACGATCGAGTCCGCTTCCCCAGCACCTGCCTGCACGGCGAAGTCAAGTTCGAGGCGCGCGCCGATACCCGCGCTATTGGCGCAGGTCTTATCCGACAGACGCAAGCCAAGCCACGTGCCCTTGCCCGCCTCGAGATCGTTCCGAAGAACCCGCACCGGCCCGCCGCGATCCACGGCCACCAGGTCCAAGTCCCCATCCCCATCCAAGTCCCCCACCGTCGCGGCCCGAGACACAGACGGCGCGCGCGCACTCAAGGGCTCCGGCGCAAAGCGCGGCTCCGTCAAGGTGCCCGTGTTCCGCATCAGATAGTCCACCTGCCCATAAGTCGTATCCGTGCCCGCTCGATCCGCCTCGGGATACACGTGCCCATGGAAGGCGAACAGGTCTAGGTCCGCGTCGTTGTCTAGGTCCGCAAGTCCAGCGCCCCAGCCGAGCAGCGGGGTGCTCGTGCCGGCCACGCCGGTCATGTGGGAGCGCTCGCGGTAGCTCTTGCGATTCCCCGACAGATACAGGCAGTGGTTCTCGCCGCTGAAGTTCGTCACGAAGAAGTCCGCGCGCCCGTCGCCGTCCACGTCGCCCGCACCCACGCCCATGCCCGCCTGCTCGCGGCCATTCGAATCCACCGCAACGCCGCGCCGCATGGCCTTCTCCTGGAAGCTCCGTCCGCGCTCTTCCCCGGGCACATTCTCCCAGAGGTGGTTCGGCGTCGAGTCGTTCGTAATGTAGAGGTCCGTATCGCCGTCCGCGTCAAAGTCCCCGGTCACGACCCCAAGCCCAAAGGCGGACGACCTAGGAATGAACCCAATGCCCGCACCAAAGCTCTCGAAGGTACCGTCTCCCTTGCCGCGGTAAATCTGATCCGCCTGGGCGCCCAAACCCTCGGGTCCGCAGTTCACGGGGCGCCCTTTCCAAGTGCACTCGCCACTTGTGCGCGACGCCACCTGGTCAAAATCGAAGTCCAGGTAGTTCACCACCACCAGGTCCAAGATCCCGTCCGCATCCGCGTCGAGCAAGGCCGCGCTCGAACCCCAGGACGAGCCGATAAGTCCAGCCCCAGTGGTCACCTCCTGGAAGCCCTCGCCGCCCAGGAAGACCCTGTCGGGGCCCCACTCGGTGACCACCAGGTCCAGGGCGCCGTCGCCATCCAGGTCGCCGGCCACGCCGCCCATGCCCCAGCGGCCGCCGGCCATGTTCCAATCCTCACCCGCAGGCGCGAAGGTCGCATCGCCCTTGCCAAGCAAGAGTCGCGGGGCCTCGCCGGCCTTGCCGCCGCGGATGCGCTCGGGTGTCGAGCCATCCACCACCACAAGGTCGAGGCTCCCCTCGCCGTCAAAATCCCCAAGCACGACGCCGCCGCCGTTGACCTCAAGGATCCAGTTCACCTCGGGGGAACCCGAAGTTGTCGTTACGCCTGGCAGGGCTTGATCGCCCATCTCTTCGAACTGCTGCGCCGAAGAGGTGGATACGAAAAGGCCCATGCAGGCACTCGCTAAAGAGGCAGTCCGCATGGGCCTTAGGGTAGTTGGTGCTCGAGGCGAGCGCAAAGGCCCGCCTCGAACTCCGAGGCTACATTCCGATGTTGAGCTGCAAGCCGTCCGACAAGGCAACGCCGCCGGGAAGACCAGCATCGGGGAAGCCCGACTGGAAGTAGACATTCAAGCCGACCAGAACCGGGTCGTTGGGAACGAAAGCGTTGAAGGTCGAGACTCCGCCCACGGCGGGGAAGAAGGTCAAGGCCAAGAGCGGGTTCGTGAAGTCGGCGAGCATGATGCCGCCGAATGCCGGGGTGTTGGTCTGAACCAAGCTCGTCAACTGCAGCACGCCTGCCCCGGTCACACCGGAGGTCACGACTGAGAAGAGGTCACCGAGGTTCGGGCCACCGACGCCAGCGATCGACATGTAGTTGGCAGCAGAAGCGCCAGTACCGTAGACCGTGAAGCTTCCACCCGTACCGGAGACGGGAACGATGACGGGATCAATGACCGTGACGTTGCCGGCGAAGTCCGTGAAGCGTCGCTCGTAAACGACGTCGGTGGCACCGCTGACGGTGTCCTCCATCTGGAAGCGGAACATTCCGCCGCCTCCCATGTCGGTCACACCTGTGGTCGTAGACGTTCCAGCCGTAACCGTAACGCTACCCACCATGCCGAAGCCGACGTGGGGGATGCAGATGTAGGTGTAGATGCCGGGACGAACGAAGGTGCGGCTGAAGGTCTGACCGGGGCCGAAGAGGCCCGAGTCGAAGCCGTAGTCGGGGCTCGTCGAGGTGACCGTGTGCGCTGCGGCGCCATCGTTGTTGGTCCAGGTCACCGTGGTGCCCGCCGGAACGGTCAGGTTTTGCGGCGAGAAGGCCAAGCTCTGGGCGTTGACAGCAACGTCCATCGGGCCGGTGCGGACCACGTAGTCCAGCTCAGCGGTGACGTAGTGAAGGCCATCGTCCATGACCTGGTCACGGATTTCGGAACGAATGACCCAGGGGCCAAAGCTACCGCTGGTGACTTCCTCTTGACGAACAACCACCGGGGCGATCTGGTCCCTACTGCCTTTGTTGGTGTACAACTTCGAGTCCCAGGTGTTCTGAGACTGGCCTTCGCCGTTGGTCGTAACAACGTCGTACCGACCATCGTTGTTCAGGTCGGCGACAGTCATGTCCAAGGTCGGGTCGCCGACGGTGGTGATCACTCCGTTGACGATGGAGAAGATTCCATTGCCATTGTTTCGCATCATCTTCTCGCGGGATCCGAGTGAGCCAACGAGGGAGTCGAAGTCGCCATCGTTGTCGTAGTCGAAGAGCACGATTTCGTTGTCGTCCGAGCCACCCGAGTCTGCACCCTTGGTCCAGCTCATGGTGCCCGACTGGGCCAAGCTGTTGTACATCGGGCCCTCGTCGAAGCCCGCAAGGCTCACGAAGAACATATCGATGTCCGAGTCGCCGTCAAGGTCGCCGACTTCGGCTTCGTAGACGTTGCTCGAAGTGCTCGGGATCGTACCCGAGGCGTCGGTGAAGTTACCTGCACCGTCGTTGAGCAAGAGGAAGTGAGTCGAGGCGCGGTTGAAGCCAAGGAAGTCCAAGTCCCAGTCGCCATCCACGTCGGCGAACTGCACGTCCATGTGGGCCTTTTTGATCGGAGCGTTCAGCGCGACTGCGTCCTGGGTGAAGAAGCCGTTGCCATCGTTGAAGTAAAGGTGGGGGCGGGCGCCCGAGCCACCGAGGTAGCTGTTGCCCGAGTCCGAGATGATGACGTCGAGGTCGCCGTCGTTGTCCAGGTCGCCAAAGTTCGATGAGGCGGAGCTGAAGATGGTCGTGAACCCGCGTGCCGCTCCCTCGAAGGAGAAGAAGCCCGGCTGGGCAGAACCAACGTTCATGTATAGGAAGGGGCGATCCGTGTTGAACGCGTTGGCAAACATCGCGTCAACGTAGCCGTCACCATCGACGTCGCCCGTGTCCACGGACTTGGCGTTCGACGTGTGGACGCCAAGGCGTGCAACGCTCTCGTTCGCAAAGCTAAAGGGGGTGACCTCAAACTTGTTCATCATCAGAAGGTTCTGACGCTTCGTGCCCGCGCTGGTGAAGCCGTCGCCTTCTGCGAAGAAGACATCGAGGTCACCGTCGTTGTCGACATCGGCGCATTCGACGCCTTCGGTCCAGCGCTTGGGGTTCGTGAAAGTCCCCGGGGTGTATTCGAGCTGCTGGGCCGCTGCGGGGGCGATAAAAAAGCTGCTAGCTATCAGACCGAGAGCTGAGAAACGTAGGTAGGACGGGGCCATAAGAACGCGTTGAGTTGGAGGGATAAGAGATGGAGACTAGGTGCACAGACCGCCCTTAGACGGGGCACCATAGATAAAAGGTCCCATGAAACGGGGATTTTGGATAGGGAAGGAAACACAACTCAGACGCAAAACTTGCCCTAGAGTGGCTATCCTGTCCGCCTGAAAACCCGCGGCTATGGATCCCTATCGACTTTCCAGGGGTGCTAGATCAAGCCGCATCTCCAAGAGGGCCGATTCGAGGCCCCTATCTATAGATAAACGCTATGAGCATCATCGAAACTGTCCGCGATCGCTACGCCAAGGGCGCCCAAGCCGTTGTTCCCGAGCTCTGCTGCCCTGTCGATTACGACGCCAGCCTGCTTGAGGTCCTGCCCCAGGAGATCATCGACAGGGACTACGGCTGCGGCGATCCCAGCAAGTTCGTGCACAAAGGCGACGTGGTGGTCGACCTCGGCGCCGGTGGCGGAAAAATCTGCTTCATGGCGAGCCAAGTTACCGGGCCCGAGGGCCGGGTGATCGGCGTCGATGCCACCGACGACATGCTCGACCTCTCCCGCCGCACGCAAAAGGAAGTGGGCGACAAGATTGGCTACCACAACGT
>JBLHWM010000070.1:0-12994 GCA_047629095.1 Planctomycetota bacterium
CGGGTAGAGAGACAGAGTAGTTCTCCACAAAGACGGCGTCGAAGTCGAAACCTTCACGGAAATCTTCGATGGAATCTTCCTCGCGCCTAGAAAGTAGCTCCTCATCAACCAATAGAAAGACGATTCGCCCCCAGTCCATGGACTCGTGCACACCCCAGGAGCGCCACACTTGGGCGGCCATGGGGCCGAACATTCGGCCTGCGATGGAGCGCATTCCAACCAGAACCTCCTGACCGGTCAAGTGGCGCTCGAGTCCGTCGGCACCATCCTTGCCCGCAAGATGCAGGGCCTCTTCGAGGGACTCGTACAGGAACCGAAAGGCTTCGACAGAGAAGCGCCCGTCGCGAACGGCGAGCTCTTGGAAGGCATCATTCATGGGGTTTCAGGAGGTACGAGCGGGAGCCCGCTTGACCAAGATCGCAAGGGCGAGGAAGGCCCGGTCCAAGATGGCGTCCGGGGTGATGTTGGCTTCAATGTCCGTCCGACATTCCAGTAGGCGCCGGCGCGCCACATCCACCCGAGGTCCGAGCGCAAAGAGGGAAGCCGGCGAGTCCGCGCCACCGAGTGCGTGCAAGAGGTCGCTGTGAATCTGCTGCCGGGGATCAGCACCAGCGCAGCACCGGGAGAGATCTCCCATGAACTCGAGCATGTAATCCACAACGTTGCGGGTGCGCATGCGCGCCTGGGCGCGGTCCGTGCCGCCGCCGAATTGACCTTCGAGCTCCCAGACGGAACGGGAGCAGTCCACAGCACCGCGCCTGCCCGTGAGCAGCGCGAGCAAGAGATCTCGCTCGCCGCTGCGACCTTCGCGCAGGAGCCGCATGGCGATACCCGGTGATCCCTTCGCCCACCGGGACAGATTCTCGGCCATCTTCTCCCCGACTTCGGCATCCGATTCCTTCGAGAGCTCGTGGATCAGGTCGCTGGCATCTACTTTCGAGAGAGGCGTAAACTCGACCCGAGTGACCCGAGACATGATCGTGTCCAGTAGGCCTCCGATCTGGGCTGTCTCCAGAATCAACAAAGTGCCCGCTGCGGGCTCCTCTAAGGTTTTCAGCAGCGCGTTCTGGGCGTTCAGATTCATGCGGTGGCATTCGCGGATGATCACGATGCGCCACCCGGACTCGACCGCGTGCAGGTCGAGAAAGCCCTCGACGGTCCGGCGAAGCTCGACGTCGTCCTTGGACGAGCTGTCCTCGCGGAAGACGATCCGGTTGATCTTGATCACCTCGGCGCCTGTGGCCAGCGGATCCACGACCAACAGATCCGGGTGATTGGACTCCTCGCCGCCGCTCTGGAAGCGATGGCATGGGCCGCACTGACCGCAGGGAGGGCCGGGGCCGGTCTCGCAGAAGAGGCCGGCGGCCAAGTACAGTGCGCTGGCGAATTTGCCGACGCCATCCGGGCCGCCAAATAGGAGTGCGTGCCCAAGGCGCTCGTCCTTGGCCGCTCGCCACAGGCCTTCGATCACGTCCATGTGACCGCGGGGTTGCTTTATTTGCATGGCTTAGCTCCTGCCTCGAGGGCGACCCTTTTACGGGCTTCCTCCACAGCTTCGGCCACCTGGGTGGCCACTTGATTCGGTGTCCTGGTCCCGTCAATCACGACGGCCCGCGGATCCCGCTTGGCGTAGATCCGGTAGCCTTCGGCGACGCGCTCTTGGTACGCGGTGCCCTTGTCTTCGATGCGATCCGTGGCCGCACCACGGCGCCGGGATGCGGCATCCACGGGGACCTCGAGCAGCACGATCAGGTCGGGCATCGGTTCCGAGGCCCAGCCGTGCAGCAGACCGAGCACTGCCCCCTCTTCTAGGTCGCCGGCGACGGCCTGGTAGGCAAAGGTCGAGGGATGGAAGCGCTCACAGACCACATCGCGCCCTGCGGCAAGGGCGGGCCTAACGAGCTCGTCGAGCATCTGCCTGCGGGCGGCGGCGAAGAGCAGCGTCTCGACCTCGGCGCCCATGTGCAGACTGCGGTCGAGCAGCAGGGCGCGAATGCGCTCCCCTAGGTCGGTGCTACCGGGTTCCCGAAGATGGGCGGCCCCTGATAGAAGCTCGACCAACAACTGCGCCTGGGTCGACTTGCCGCAGCCGTCCACCCCATCGATCACAACAAACAAGGGCTGTGCGCCCTCGGGGCCGGCTGCACCGGCGCCATTTCTATCGGTCGAACTCATGGCCCCATCCTACCGCCCCGCGTTGCCCCGCCGCGAGTGCCGGGACCTGTTCCACGGTGACTTCTGCCAGATTCAGGTCCGGGCTAGGCCCTACTCCGGAACTGCTGCGCCCCCCGCCCGGGCCCTCTCCAGCAATCCCTCCATCGCCTCGCGCACCAAGAGCGCCTGCTCGGACACCGCGGCCAGGCGCTCGTCGTCTACCGGCTGGCCACCGGCAGCGCCCCAATCCGCATCCAAGTGCACGGGAACCAAGAGTGCCGTCTCCAAGGCATAGGCCGCCTCGTCGAAGCGCTTCAGGGCAAGCAACGCCTCCCCTTGGCCTTGGTGAGCCGACGCCCGAAATGGGTCCACCTCGACGGCGCTTGTGAACATCTTTAGAGCTCCCTCGTAGTCGCCGCGATCCAGCTGCCAGTTGGCGACCTCAAGGCGCCTCACATCCTCGCCCGAGTTCCAAGCGAGCCAACGCTCCAGGGCCGCCATGGCCTTGTCCGTTTCTTCTTCGTCCTTGTAGAAATCGACGAGGTGGAGTTCGGCGCTAAAGCTCGCGTCTTCCCAGCCGGGAAAGGCATGCTCGGCAGCGAGTAACAGCGACTCAACTTCAGCGCGCTTTCCCGACCGCAGGGCCAAGTTCGCAAGGGCCATGCGCGCGCGGTAGTCCTCGCCGCCACGCTCAAAGCCGCTGCGGTAGAGCGCTTCGGCCTCTTCCACATCGCCGCCTCGCAGGGCGATCTCGGCTCGCAGGAACAGCGCCCGGGGCAGCTCGTCGCGCAAGTCGCCGAGCACCCGTAGAGCCTCCTCGGCATCCAAGCTGCGGCCGCCTTGCCACGCGCTCCATGCAACGCTGCACCAGTCCTGGCTCCATGCCGCCAACTCCGCTGAATCCGAAGGCGCCGAACGCTCCAGCCCCAGGCGCATCAGCCGAATCCCATTGGGGTCGTGGCGAGGCTCCACATGCAGGTCCACGACCAGCTGCTCAACGCGCTCTAGGAAGAGCGCATCCAGCTGCTCCGGCGTCAGGCCGTAGGCCGCGTCCAAGGCACCATCGAGATCCTTGCCTTCGTTGAATGCTTCCAGCAAGCGCACCATAGCCGGGAAGCCATAGTCGTCGATCATCAGGTCGCACATCAGGCCGCCTTGGTAGTAGGCCCAGATTATGCGCGGGCCGCTGAACGCCCGGTTTAGGTCGCGAACTCCGATGATACGGTTCGAGGCGAAGCTATCCACCAGCTCCCGGCGCAGGGGGCGAATCCAGGAACGGTCGCGCTGCTCCTCCTCCCAAGTGGCCAAGCCCTCGGTGATCCAGCGCGGGCAGCGGTTGCTGGTCAAGCCCAAGTGAATCACGTGGCTGAACTCGTGGTAGGACGTCTCGGCCCAGGAGAACTGGCCGCGCATCTCGCAGTTCGGCGACAGGGCAGTCACCACCGGTCCGAAGCACACGCCCAGGGCGGGAAAGCCCTCAAAGCCCGTGGAGCGGACCGAAAAGTCCCGGTGCCGATCGAAGACCTCGATGAGCGTGGGACCGGGTGTGAACCCGTAGCGAGCGGACAGGTCTTCCCGGGACTCGGCGTAGAAGGCGGGCAGCACTCGCTCGAGTACCTCGGAGCCCTCGGCGGGCCATGCGTAGCTCAGCTCTCCGGGGCCCGTTGTGCTGGCAAAGCCCGCGATGCGACCGAGCACCAGCTTCATGTTGTTGCGCCAGGCATCTTGTCGGCCCTCGGCTAGGTCCTCGGATCGAACGAGCATCTCGAGCGCGCGCTTCTCGTCACCGGTGTTCGCGAGGGCCTCGCCGAGTAACGATAAGGCGCGCCAATCCGCGGGGTCGCGCAAGATCGCCGCTTCGAGAAAGGGCAACGCGTCGGCGAAGCGGTAGAGGGCGACCAAGATCGTCCCAAGACGGCGCTCGGGAGAGCTGTCCCAGGGAGCTGACTTCGCGAGTTCCGCGAGCACGGCTTGGGTCTCTTTGGGCTTGTCCTCGATGTACCTAAGGCAGGCGCGCAGGGCGCGGACGTCGCGGCGGTTTGGCGCGAGCTGCTCGAGCTTCGCGAGGCGCTTGCGCGCAGCCACCAGCTCGCCCTGCTCCAGGTGCGAGTGGGTCAAGGCAAGTAGCCCGTCCATCGATTCCGGGGTGGCGTTCAGCAGCTCTTCCAGAAAGGAGCGCGCGCTGCGATTGCGGCGCCAGTTCAGCTTGTGCAGCTCGTATTGGCCGAGCAGGGCACCGGCGTGGTTCGGATTTAGCTCCAGCGCTTCCCGGTAGAGCGCGCTGGGCAGACGCGAGCTGCTGCCGGACTTGGCGACCTCGCCGTCGGCTTCGAAGTAGATGTCGGCGAGCTCCACGAGCACGCTGGCCTCGATGCCGGCGCCAGCCGCGGCAAGGGCATCGGCGGCCACTAGGCTCTCGGTAGCAGACTCCAGTTGACCGATGGCGTGCTCGCACTTGGCGCGGTACAACAGCTGCTTCCAGTCCATGCGCTCTGCGCCCAGGAACACGACGGATTGGAAGGCATCCCGGGCCGCCTGACGGTCACCCAGCTCGAGATTGGCCATGCCGGCCAAGTAACCCTGGCGAGCTGGCTCGATGGGCTTGAGCCCGGAATCCCCGGCGAAGAGTCGCTCGAGGGCCTCGTCGGCTCGGCCGCGCTGGATCAAGCTCTCCGCAAGGTCCATCTGCAGCAGTTGAAGTTCCTGGGCGGGAGCGTCGCCATTTTGGCCCGCGTCCAGGGCCCGGAGCAGCTCGGACTCAGCTCGATCCCAGTCGCCCTCGTCGCGGTAGCACAGGGCGCGCTGGGCACGGCTGCGCCAGTCGTCTGGGTCGTCGTCTAGGTGAACGGTCAGCAGCCGGCGAGCTTCGGCGATGCGGCCCCGGCGGCGCAGGCGGTCGGCCTCATCTCGCTCCTCGGCGAGCAGCTCTTCGAGCTCGTCATCCAGGTCATCGACACGGGTCGAGGTGGAGTCAGCTGGCAGGCCTGAGCTGGAGAGCAGTCCTGTCGTCGAAGGGCTGATCCCATAGGGAAGTGCGGACAGGGAGAGGGACAGAATCCATGGGGCCAGGGCAAGGGTCATGGCCCTGTTGTAGCCTCTCCGGCGCGGGGCGCAATGGGCTTTGGGCAGGTTGTACAAAGGCCTCGTAGAAGCTTGCCATTTTGCCGCTGTAAGGAATCCCCGGATGAGCGTCATTAACTGTCCGGGAAGTCGGCTCCACGCTTGTTCGGCCCTTTCCATTTTCGTATCCCATGTTATGCCTCACCTTCAACGACTATGCCTTGCGGCACTCTTCGCTTTTCTCAGTACCGCTTGCTTAGCCACAAAAGGCCCCTCCCCAGACCCCGGAGGCACCTACCGAGGCCCCGTCTCCCTGGTAGCGTTGATGTCGAAGCCCCTCTCCTGGGACAAGCTCGAGGGATTGGAGTATTGGATTGCGACGAACTCCACCCGGGCTTCCAACAGGGACCTGCTCGATGCGCGCCTCGAGCTGGCCGACGGGCGCTCCGAGTTCGGAAGGCGTGACACGGGCCAGACCTCGGCAGCCGTCTTGCGCATGCGCAAAGAGCGCGCCGTAAGCGACTACAAGCTGGTCCTGTCCAACGCCTCGGCGAGCTCCAGCCAGGTGGCTCGGGCCAAGAGCGGTATCCTGCTCGCCGGTGGAAGCTACACCGGTAGCGCAGGCATGGCCGGCGCGAACTCCAACGGCACGCTGCTCAACATCATCCCGAGGTCGGGCTGGAGCGCTGCTCGGGAAGTACCAGCT
Organism: Planctomycetota bacterium; assembly: GCA_047629095.1. Taxonomy (GTDB): domain Bacteria; phylum Planctomycetota; class UBA1135; order UBA1135; genus CALBMX01. The sequence continues at coordinate 5,921 of JBLHWM010000070.1, forward strand.
CACATGAACCGGCACGTCGCGCCCTGGAGCAACATCACTGTGCACCACACCGCCATGGCGACAAGCTCGGACTCCAGCCCCGCCGGACGCGCCGCCGAGATGCGCAAGATCCAGCTCAGCCACCTAAACAAGCGCAGTCCTCGTTGGGGCGACGTCGGTTACCACTACCTGATTGACCCCGAAGGCCGGATCTACGAAGGTCGGCGCCTCGCCTGGCGCGGCGCCCACGTGGCTGGCCTCAATGACCACAAGATCGGCGTTAGCCTGATGGGCAACTTCGAGGTCAGCACCCCGACTACGGCCTCGCTCAAGTCCCTGGAGCGCCTGCTCGACGACCTGCGCTCACGTAATCATATTCCGCGCTCGGGCGTCAGCCACCACACCGCTGTCGCCACCGCCTACACCGAGTGTCCCGGCCGCAACCTCATCGGCTGGGTTCAAGCCTACCAACGTGGCAGCGCTTTCGCCGGGATCGCCGCCTCGGCGCCAAGACCATCCGCTAGCGCACCGAACCGCGGCGGCGTTCACTAAGACTGCCGATGGATTCTACCCAGCACGGGGCAGGCTAACCCTAGTCGTCCACCGGCTCGAAGCTTGGCGACGGACCGTCGCTGAAGTAGGCCATGGCCATCACCGAGGCCTGGGCCAGCGTCGGTGTTCCGCCGAGCTCGGCTGCATCTTGGGCCACGCGAAAGAAGAGCGCGAACGAAGTATTGAGCACCAGATCACGCCGCTCCTGGACCAGCTCCTTCAGCTGCTCAAGCCGCTCGTCCCCCATCTCAAGAGCCTGGGCAGAGATGTGTGTGTAGGCTTCGAGCAACCATTCGCGATCGCGGATCTTCCCGGGCTCCTTCATCATCAGCACAACCATGCCGGCGATCACCTTGCGCTCATCGGCCCCAAGCCCCATCAGCTGGGCTTTTAGCTCTTCAGGACTCGGTACGGCGGACGGCTGGTCGGGGGAACTCATCGGAGGCATGCGGGAGAGGTTGAGCGGAAGCACGGGCACGATCACGGACATTCCCCAAGAGTTTAGCGCTAGATCTCAAGAGCGAGTCCACGTGGACGTACCATAGTTCATGAGATTTAGCGGCCAACCCGCAACACAGGGTTGAGCGAGGTCCATGCCTCATCCAAGCTAACCTTGCGACTGATACAAACCAAATGGCCCTCACCTTGGGCCACCCATCAAACACATCCCATGAAGCACCTTGCCATCCTACTGGTCGCCTTAGTTTCCGCCGCCTGTACCGCCCAAGAGGCACCCGTCTGCAAGACCGCGATCACCACGCCCCTTGCTAACGTTACGGTCGAGCAATCCGAACACACCGTGAGCTGCGGCTGCAAACTCGACTCTATCGGCCAATGTGGTAACTACGTCGACATCGACGGCAACTGGATGGAGATTGCCAATGGCGACACTTATGGACTTGGCGCTATGGAATGGTGCTCCGTCCCCGAAGCCAAGGCCGAGGTCGCCGGTACAGTCGAAGACGGCAAGTTTGTCGCTACGGTTTTGAAAGTCATCGGCTAGCCCTAGCCGACCGCTGAAGGAGAGCCGTCTGCGACTTCACCTGCCATCCTACGCCGCAGATGGCTTCAACTCGCAACGGCCCATCTTCAACGGCCTGCCAAGTCACCCAAGTTGCCCATGGCCATGTGTTGCACCAAACCCGTGGTCAGAGTAGTCACATGACGAGCCTTAATGTAATCGGTAACTACTTGCCGGCTCTTGCGGCTTTCGAAGAGGGGCTTCGCAGGACAGGTTGCTTTAACTTCACGGTCAGCACGGGCCTCTTCAAGGCCCAGAACGGCGCTGATTTCCCCATCGAAGAGATGGCTAGGCTCGCCATCGGAGCCGATGTTGAGGTCGGCCACAGGCGCAACTGCACCACGACCTCCATCGTCGATGAAGTCACGGCGTGCCTGCTGTATCGGGGCGACTATGCAGCGCACCCGGATCTAGACTTCCTCGCCTCTCCACAAGCGCAGGTTCGCCTCGATCTAGTCATCCAGGAGCTCGAGGCCCTCTTGGGGAGCGCTGAGAAGTGCACTGCAATCACTCTTCTGAAAGGGCACCCTTTCAACCCAGTCTTCTGGGGCTACACCTTCGTTTTCACCCAAGGGCGCGACGCCTTCGTGCTAATCGGCTGCAGCTCCGACTGACCCCTAGGGCAGCCTGGCATCCATGTACCGGCTAGCCACCAGAGCGAAGACCAAAGGCATAGGCCAAGAGCCGGGCAAGGGATGCGAGTCCGTTGTCTTCAAGCAGAGCGCTCCTGGTTGTTCCAAATCACCAATCCATTCCAAGCGACTATCGCCCCCTTCCAATTACTCCTAGCGTTCCACGTCGCGCTGTCCCTCCTAGGTGCGCTGCTAATCCATCGCTCTTACGCCTATCGCGGCAAGCGTGGAGGTGCGGAACAACTCGCCGAGACTTCAGATCAATCCGATCTGCAGTCCCCCTCGATCGCACCCTTTCAGCTCCTGGTCACCCTCGCCTGGCTAGGTGTCGAGTACCTAGCGCTAGCGGCACTGGCCGCACCACTTGGGCTCTCCGGCTTCGGTGTGATCCACTTGGCTTATCTACACTTGTTCTTCAACGTTCCGCTCATCGGACTCTGCCTCGCAGCGCTTCACTTTCTGCCTAGGAGTAGCGTGCGTCTGAGCCTGACATCCGGGCCGCTTGTGGGCGTTGCCCTGGGCCTGGGATTCCTGGGCTACTACATGACCTATGTTGCGCCTTTCGATTTAGAGGTCACGCATACGACACTGCGGATCTCCGACCGAGTGCCACGGGGTGCTAATGAGCCTGTCTCAACAGGTAACGCAACCGACCCAAAGACCCTCCGCATTGGGCTGCTCGCGGACCTGCAGGCGACGCACATCACGGACTACGAGCGCGGTGCCGTCGCCGCTCTGATGGCCGAGCAGCCGGACTTGATCCTGCTCTCGGGCGACATCATCCACCAGCCGGATCGGTCCGCGTACATCGAGGCGATTCCAGAGTTCCGCGACCTGCTTGGGACCTTGAGTGCTCCCGCTGGCATCTACTTCGTCCAGGGCAATACCGACCCCAAGGGCATCGAGCCGATGCTATTTGAGGGCACGGGAATCCTTGGCCTGCGGGACCAGATCGTCTCCATCCCCTTCGGCGAAGGCACGGTCACACTTGGGGGGCTAGCCCTTGCCCATCACAAGGTAACCAAGGGCAAGCAACTCATGAAGACCCTTGCCACACCCTCTGGTGAAGGCGACCTGCGGCTGCTGCTCACGCACCTGCCGGATCCAGTTCTGTTCCTTCCAGAGAACAGCGCCATTGATCTCGTGCTCGCGGGCCACACCCATGGCGGCCAGATTCAGCTCCCGTTTTTTGGGCCACCGATGACCCTCTCCCAGGTGCCCCGTGAGATTGGCGCGGGTGGGTTGCATCACTACCGCGGCAATGCGATCTATGTGAGCCGCGGTATCGGAGTGGAGCGCGGCCAGGCCCCGCGCATGCGGTTGCTCGCTCGGCCCGAGGTGAGCTTGATCACCGTCGAATGGTAGAGCCGAGCCTTGCGAGAGGCTCGGCCTAACCGTTCGTCCTTCGGGGGACTCCCTAGGGCTTCAATGCTGCGTCGAGCAGTTGATCCAGGTTGTACTTTGGCGACCAACCCAGGGCCACCAGCGAAGAGGGGTCACCGGCGATGCGGGGAGCCTCTCCGGGACGTGTGCGCGTCTCATCCACCTCGATACTGGGCGGGTCGCCAAGACGCTCCGCTAGACCTTCTAGGATTGTTTGGATCGACACGGCTTCACCCGAGGCCACGTCATAGGTGCGGCCCGGCTCGCCCTTCTCCAGCAACAGCAGGTAGGCGTCGAGCACATCGTCCACATGCAAGAGGTCCCGCTTGGGCCAGAGGTTGCCCGTCAGCATGGGGCGGTTCTCCTTGCGCGCGGTTTGCAGGGCGTGGGCCAGGTCGGGAATCACGTAGCCGAGCTCTTGTCCCGGACCGGCGTGGTTGTAGGGACGCGCAATAATGATGTCGAGACCCGGGGCGTGACAGGCACGAGCGGCTCGCTCGGCGAGGCGCTTGCTCCAGCCGTACGCGGTGCGCGCACGGGCTCGGGTGCCCTCCTTGATGAAGCCCTCGTCACTGGCGGCGTCCTTGCCGTAGACCGCGGCGGTAGAGGCCAAAAGGAACCGCGTGGGCATGCCTCGATCGGCTAGGGCTGAGAGCAGATTTCGCGTTGCCGAGGCGTTGGCCGCGCGGGCGTAAGCGGGGTGGCTCTGGGCCGTGCGCGGATTCGCTAGACCGGCGAGGTGAAGCACGCCCGTTGGCGCCGGGTTCATCTCGAGGATCGTGCGCTGGCAGCCGTCGCTATCGGTAAGGTCGCAAGAGTGAAAGGAGACGCCGCCGGGATGGGAGCGTGGCATGGCCCGCGGCGAGCTCCGCGACAGGGTGTGGATGTGCGTATCCGCGGGGACCAGGGTCTCGCCAGCGGCGATACGTTTGAGCAGTCGGGAGCCGACGAACCCGGATGCACCTGTGATCAGTAGGGAAGGACGATTCAACATAGCTAGGACCCCAACTGCTGCAGGTCGCTGTCGACCATGCCTTGGATCAACTTCTCGAAGGTAATCTCGGGTTCCCAACCGAGCTTGCGTTTGGCCTTGGAGGCGTCGCCGATCAAGAGGTCGACCTCGGCGGGGCGAACCCATTTCGGGTCCGTGCGCACGTACTTCTCGAAGTCCAAGTCCAGGTGCTCAAACGCCACGCGGCAGCAGTCCCCCACTGTGTGGGCCTTGCCGGTCGCGATCACGTAGTCATCCGGCTCGTCCTGCTGCAACATCATCCACTGGGCTCGCACGTAGTCCCGGGCGTGGCCCCAATCGCGGCGAGCATCAAGGTTGCCAAGCACGAGCTCGTTCGCCAAGCCCAGCTTGATCTTGGCTGCCTGTAGCGTGATCTTGCGCGTCACGAACTCGACCCCGCGGCGCGGGCTCTCGTGATTGAACAGGATCCCACTGCAGGCGAACAGGTCGTAGCTCTCGCGGTAGTTGACCGTAATGAAGTGCCCATAGACCTTGGCCACACCGTAGGGGCTGCGCGGGTAGAAGGGTGTGTCCTCGGTTTGCGGAGTCTCGAGCACCTTGCCAAACATCTCGGAGCTTGAGGCCTGGTAGAAGCGCGCGTCCGGGCAGACCTGGCGCATGGCTTCCAGGGCGCGGGTCACACCAAGGGCCGTGAACTCGGCGGTCAAGGTCGGCTCGGCCCAAGAGGTCGGCACAAAGGACTGGGCAGCAAGGTTGTAGATCTCGTCGGGGGCGGCAGCCTCGAAGGCGCGGGTCAAGCTGGACTGGTCCAGGAGGTCCGCGTGCAGCAGCTCGATGTCATCCTTGATGCCCTCGAGGCGCTCGAAGCGCTCGGTGGAAGAGCGCCTGACTGTGCCGAAGACTTGGTAGCCCTTCTCGAGGAGAAGCTCGGCTAGGTAACTTCCGTCCTGTCCGGTGATGCCCGTGATCAGAGCGCGTTTCTGGGGGGAAGAGGTCATGGGCATGTTGTACGTCCCAAACTGCCCCTAGACCTAGGGCGCGGGGGAATTCCTTGGTATTTAGACGAAGAAATCGAGGCGCATGGCCAGGTAGACGACGCCCGCCAAGCCAATGCGGTACCAACCGAAGAGCGACAGTCCATGGCTCTTGAGCCACGCCACCATCCAGTGGACCGAAACAACGGCCGAGGCCCAGGCGGCGACAAAGCCCACGATCAATGCCAGCGGGCCGTAGGTCTCGAGCAGTAGCGGCCCAAAGGATAGGGCCTTATAGGCCGTGGCTGCCCCCAAGGTGATCAGGCCGAGTAGGAAGCTGAACTCGACGGCGGCAGCCATAGACAGGCCAACCAGGAGCCCTCCCACAATCGTCATCAAGCTGCGGCTCGTACCCGGCCACATGGCCACGCACTGTAGGAAGCCAATGATGAGCGCGGCCTTGAAGGTGATCTGGCCGAGGTCCATACCGGCGTTCGTGTCCCCATGACCACTGCGGCGCTTCCAATAAGACACCCCTAGGATTCCGAGCCCACCAACGGCCCATGCAATCACGATCGGCCCCAGACCGAAGAGCAGCTCCTCGATCTTCTCATCGAAGGCCAGTCCAATCACAGCGGCGGGTAAGAAGGCGACGATCAGTGCGAGGCCAAGATGGCGCCCTTCGCGCTGCTCCGGAGCCATGCCCTTGGGCTTCAGAAAGCCTCGAAGGATGCCCAGGACTCGCTCGCGGTAGAGCCCCAGTACGGCGGCGATCGCACCGGCCTGGATGCAGATGGCGTAGGCGTTCGCAGCCTCCCCACCTTCGATGCCCATGGCATTTTGCGCGAGCAGAAGATGCCCCGTTGAGCTCACCGGGAGGTACTCCGTGAGGCCCTCCACCAGACCCAATATCAATGCTTGCCACCAATCCATCGTCGTAATGCCCATCCTGCCCTTTGGGGAAAGGGCCTCGAAACGGAAACGGCAATCCGTGGGGAATTGCCGCAAAATAGCTCAGGCTAGCCAAAGCTGCCAGCCCGCCCAGAAACGGGGAGCTAGCAGCCAGTGGCCCCTGGAGAGAGCCGCAAAAAAACTCCGCGGCCCGCAACGTTATCGTGCGAGCCGCGGAGCGGACTTGAGCAGTCTTGGAGACTAGCTGATTGTCTTGGCGACGACTTCCGGCTTCACGTATTCCATGCCGAAGGCCTCGGCGACTGCGCGGCAGGTTACCTGGCCGGCGATCACGTTCGATGCGGTCGCCAGTGCGTGGCTCTCGGTAATCGCGGCCGACGCTCCAAGCCTCGCAATCTGCGAGGTGTAGGCGAGGGTCGCGTTGGTGAGCGCCATGGTGCTGGTCTGGGGAACGGCGCCGGGCATGTTGGCCACACAGTAGTGCAGCACGTCGTCCACGATGAAGACCGGGTCGGCGTGGGTCGTGGGAGAGCAGGTCTCCACGCAACCGCCTTGGTCCACGGCCACGTCGACGATGACGCTGCGCTTCTTCATAAGCTTGAGGTCTTCGCGGCGCACCAACTTAGGTGCAGCGCCGCCGGGGATCAG
>JBLHWM010000071.1:0-12970 GCA_047629095.1 Planctomycetota bacterium
GCATCGCTCAACCCAAGCACCCCAGCGATTCCCGCCCCCACCGAAGTCCAGAACGGAGACGCGTTGTGACCATGGTCCACCAAGATCTTGGACCAGCCGGTGAGACCTACGCGCCCATCAAAGAACGCGATGTCCGCACAAAACTCGGACCACCGCTCCGCCGAGAACTGCGCCTTGACGGAGGCACCCCGCTCCAGGGACATGGAGCTGCTCTCCAGCGCATTGGTCCAAAGATTGGTGACCCGCTCCGGTAGCTCATCCTCCCCAAGCCCATTCTCCACCAGAGCGAAGCAAGTCGCACTATAGAGCCCCTTATGCCCAACCTCGGGCAAGTACTCGCTGCCCATCGTGTGGTGGAACAGCTCGTGGTCATGAACAAATCGCCCCTCTCCATGGAAGCGCCCAAAGTCAAAATAGAGCAATCCCGAGGCCACGCAAGCCACCCCGAGCAACACCACCTGCTCCCGCCCCGACTTCCGCCAAACCGCGAAAGCCACCAACAACCAAACCCCAAGGGCCAACAGGCAAGACTGAGCATTCATCGCCGCCCATCATAGTCCCCTCCAGCCCCCACCTCCCCACAAAAGTCGCCCGCAGCCAACATACCGAGCCGCACACTTCTTGTCACTTGAGCAGCACATCCGTACCGCACACAAGTCACAAACGCCATGGCAAGTGCGGTACGAAAGTGCGGCTCAGGTGACAAGAAGTGTGCGGCTCGGTATGTTGGCTCGGTTGCGACGGGTGCGTAGCGATTGGCTTGGGTCACGGCTTCCGTCATTAGGCCTCGACCCCAGAAGTCCTCGCCCAGGCAATATCCGATGTTGCCAATGCATTCGCGGCCCGCGGTGTACGTCTCGACAATCCGTATGCCGCACTTGCCAGCGGGCTTGCCACTGGCCTTGTCGTAGATCACGAAGAGATTCATCAATCCGAGAATAGCGCGCTTCGAGTGCTCTCAGCGGTAAACCCACATTGGCGTTGGGCACTCAGAATGCGTAGGGTGTCTTCCATGCCTACCTTCGGTGCCATCGACACGGCCATTGTTGTCGTCTATCTTGCCCTGTCTGTCGGGATTGGCTTAGTTGCCAATCGCTTCATCACGGGCCTCTCGGGTTACCTCATCGCTGGTCGCAGCCTCGGGACAGCCCTCTCCATCGCAACGATGACCGGCTCCGAGCTCGGACTAATCACCGTGATGTACCAAGCTCAAAAGGGATTCACGGGCGGCTTCGCGGCGCTTCACATCGGACTCATTGCCGGTATCGTGACCTTGGTGGTTGGACTGACGGGCTTCATTGTTGTCGGGCTCCGGCGCTCCGAGGTCATGACGATCCCCGAGTATTACGAGAAGCGCTTTGACAAGCAGACTCGTGTACTCGGCGGCATCCTACTTGCCCTCGGAGGCATCCTGAACATGGGGCTGTTCCTGCAAGTCGGCTCGCAGTTTGTTGTCGGCGTTACCGGTATCGATGGGGCACTGCTCTCCGTCGTCATGGTCTCGCTACTCCTGCTCGTGCTCTTCTACACGGTCATGGGTGGCATGGTGTCGGTCGTGCTTACGGACTACGTTCAGTTTGTCGTGCTCTCGATCGGATTGATCGCACTCGTTCTAATGAGCATCAACACGCTTGGTTTTGATCACATCGTTGAGGTCATGCGCACCCACAGGGGCGAGGGCAGCTTCGACCCCACCGATGAGTTCGGCGGCAGCTACATCGCTTGGATGGGCATCATGGGCCTTGTTAGCTGTGCAGTCTGGCCGACGGCCGTCACGCGTGCTTTGGCTTCAAAAAACGTGGCCGTCGTGAAGCGCCAGTTCAGCTTCTCCGCGATCTCATTCATGATCCGCTTCCTGCTGCCGTGCTTCCTTGGCATCGCCGCCTTTGTGTTCATCGTCGACGGTGGTGGCTTGATCCTCTCCGATGCAAGCGGTATCACGGGCTTCTCGTTAGAGGGTGGCGAGGCGCAAAAGAGCATCATGGCTCTACCTACTTACTTCCAGCAGATGCTGCCCGTCGGCGTACTCGGTCTACTCACCGCAGCAATGCTCGCGGCCTTCATGTCAACGCACGATAGCTACCTGCTCTGCTGGTCGTCTGTCATCGCTCGCGACATCATTGCACCGCTTGTCCCGTCCCAGTCCTCGCCCGAAAAGCAACTCAAGTGGACCCGCGTCTTTATTGTCCTAATCGGCATCTACGTACTGTTCTGGGGACTCTTCTATCACCCTGGCCAAGACGTTTGGGAGTACTTGGGCATCACAGGAGCCGTCTACTTCACCGGCGCAATCGTCGTGTTGACCGCGGGGCTCTACTGGCCCAAGGCTAGCCGCATGGGTGCGCGACTCTCCCTCTACGCCGGCTTGACTGCCATTGTCGGGCTCACCCCGGTCAAGGCTGCCCTTCATCTCGACGCCTACTCCGCCCCTCAAATCGGCCTCTGTACCCTGGCCTTCGCCATCCTTGTCATGATCGTCGGCTCACTCGTCTTCCCCGACCCGCCTGGGTCCATAGGCGAGCGCAATGCCGCCACGCCGGAGGCCATCTAATGGAATTTGAGACCTGGGTTCAGTTCTGGAAGTTCACCCTGTACGGAGGCCTCGGCCTCTTCGCGATCTTGAGCGTCTGGGTGATCTACGCGGGCGTTGGCGACATCCGCGACATGTTCGCATCTCTGACTGCGGAGCGGGATCGCGCAGAAGAGGACCGCAAGGACGAGAGCTAGCGCGCTAAGTTCTCGGCCATCGAGAGCAGCCCGTCCATAACCTGCAGGGTGCCCACCGCGGAGCGTGCGCCACCGCCTCGGCCGCCACCTGGCGCCGATCCGGGTGCCGCCCCCACTAGGCCGAAAGGCGCGGCGTAGGTTTCTAGGGACGAGTTCAGCGCCGCGGCGAAGAGCGCGCGATGCTCTGCCGTGCGCAGACCGAACTCTTCGCGGTAGACAACGCCCATGCCCTTGAGCAAGTTCTGGGGCATGCCCACGGTGTCGCCCACCGGCAGGTTCGTCGCCGGATCAAAGCCCACAACCGTCACGTCGAGCCAGTGCCCGCCCGTGGCCTGCTGGCCCTTCAAGTGCGAGCGCACGGCCATAGGTAGGAGCTCGGAGACCTCTTGACCCAAGCTCCTGCCCGAGGCCATCGGGCGCTGGGGCTGCAACAGGGCTAGCTCCCCAAAGACCTCCCAGCAGCGAACTTGATCCGCGGCGATGTTCCCGCCGTGGGACAGGGCCAATCGCCAGAGCGGTGCAAACTTGTCGAGCCCTGAAAAGGCCAATCGGCCAAGCATCGCCTCATCGGGTAGGACCTTGAGCATCGACGCCGAACGGGCTCCAATGTGGCCATAGCTGTCATCGAAGCCCGGATCAATGCGATTCCATTGGCCGGGCCAGTAGTTCGCGAACTCGACCTCAATCAGCGCATCTCTAGCGGCGGCAACCAGGGCCTCCGCAAGCTCGTCCCAGTCTCCGCGCTCACGAAGAACTCCTGCCAGCCGAACGAACTGCGCCGGCAAGTCCAAGCGCCGTAGGTGCACGGTATTCGTCGAGATTTCGCCGTCCATGGGCCGCACTAGGGCCGCCACATTTCCATCCGGCAAGACCGCCTTCCGCAGCAGGGACATGCCCATGGAGGCAGCCTTCTCGAAGGCTTCTTGGCGCACCTCTTCGGGCCCAAACTCGGCCAGGTCCAAGAGGTAACCCAGGTAGGCGGCGACCTCGATCGACTCCTCGTTTACGGGAACATCCCGCACTGGATCCCAGCGGCGCGGCAGGTTCGTCTTCGGGTGAATACAGAGCTCCATGAAGTCCCGGGCGGAGTCAATGCACAGGGCCTTCAGCTCCGGCCCACCGAGCCCAAGTGCCGTCGCGCGAACCAGTGCCATGTGCATCGGATGCAGCCCCACCTTGGCCGCCGGCTCGCCCAGAAGGCCACCCGTATTTGCGTCCACAAGGCCACCCCATAAGTTCGACTTGCGAGGACCAACATCATCCTTCGTTCCGAGGTGCCAGACCATCAAGAGCTCCGGAATCAACGCGCCAAGCTGCGCCCGCAGCTGCGCTTCCGAAGGCGCGGGGGTCGTGACCCAAAGCGCGAGGTCGTCGAAGCTCACCGGGCTATCCGAGCGAGCGCCAATGCCAAGCGTCAACCTCGGTGTAAGCGGTCCCACCTTGCCCACATCCCACGCGAACTCCTGCCATGAATCCGAGCCATCCACGTCGAGGCTGTACTCCCTACCGGCGGCGTCCAGAACCACAACAACTCCGGCGCCACGCACACGTCCCGAGATGCGAAGCTTGTCCAATCCCTGCGCAAAGGTTGGCACAGCTTGGACCAAGAGATCCTGGCTCCCGGGATCCAGTACCACGGCGCCATCCTCGATGCGCGGCACAACGTCCAGCCCGGACCAGCTACGCTTGGCCCGACTCAGATCGCGACTGCCCTCGGCAAAGGTAACCGGCGTCCACCACGCGATTCTGCCCACGCCCGCAAGCACCTGGGTCCCCATCTCCATGTCGCCGTTCTCCAGCATATTGAGGCTTAGCACGTCCCCGTCGGCATCTTGGACATGCGCGCTGGGCGCCGCCGGTGCCTCCGGTGACCCTGCGCCAAGAATCCCTCCCATGAGCAGCCCGATGCTGACCAATCCCATGGGCACGCCGCAAATGCGCTCCATATATGAAGAAACTCGAAAACGCATCGCTGCTGTGTCTGGGCGAAATGTCATGAGCTAGATATCCTGCTGGCCTCAAAAATCAGGGGACGCCCCCCGGGAGAGACCAACCATAAGGTCTCACAGCCCATTCGCGGCGGCTCCAGCACCAAAGAAACGCACATCGTAACCATGAAGAAGTACTCGATCGTCGAAATGCTCGGCGACGGAATCTCCGCCGAACTCTCCGCATCCGTGCACGCCGTCGCCGGCGCCCTGCCGTTTGGCATAGAGTTCGACCAGGCCGACATCAGCCTCGAGACCCGCGACGCCAAGGGCGAAGCAATCTACTCGATGGTCATGGAGAAGATGAACGAGCACAAGGTCGCGATGAAGTATCCGACCGCGACTGTGACCGAGAGCCCGAATAAGGTTCTTCGTGAGCTGTGCGACTTCGCCGTGATTCACCGCCCGGTGATGACCATGCCCGGGGTCCAGAACAACTTTAAGAAGTCCATCGACATCGACGTGGTTCGCATCGCTACCGGTGGTACCTATGGAGATCGCGGTCGCCGTATCGGCAACCACTCGGCGGTCTCACTGCGCGTCATCGAGCACCTTCCTGCAACCCTCGCGGCGCGCTTCGCTTTCAAGCTTGCGATGATCCGCAAGAGCCACGTGGTCAGCGCGAGTAAGTACACCATCCAAGCTGCGGCCGACGGACTCTTTGAAGAGGCCGTGGAGACGATCTCGCACCAGTACCCGGGCTTGGCCTACCGCCGCGAGCTCTTCGACGCGATGCTCGCCGGCATCATCATGTTCCCCGAGCGCTACGGCGTGATCGTCACTCCCAACGAGTACGGCGACTTCCTGTCGGACATGCTCTGCGGCTTGATCGGTTCCATCGGTCTAGGCGACTCGAGCTCCTACGCATTCAACGACGACGGCGATGTGACCCTCTCCATGTTCGACCCCGCGGGCGGCACCGCACCGGACATCGCGGGCAAGGGCATCTGCAACCCGGCCGCCGCCCTGCTGGCCTTCGGTTCGCTTGTGCGCCACCTCGGTGAGGTGAGCCACGGCGAGGGCATCCGCGCCGCTGTTCGCGACTGCATCGAAGCCGGGGACAAGACCGGTGACATCGGCGGCGAACTTGGCTGCGAGGCATTCACCGAAGCGGTCATCAAGCGCTTGAACAAGGCGACTGCCTAGAGCTGAGTCCCTCGATCAGGGCACCCCGCTATCTCTCTTATGGAATAGAGCGATAGCGGGGTGCTCTGATTACAAGGCGACTGCGCCTAGCAGCCTGTTGAGAAGCAGCCGTTCCCAGATTGGTCATCACAGGTCGCCTTGCAAGGCGGCAGATGGCCCGCGTAGTTGTAGCTACACGGGTGATTTGCTAACGCAGCAAGGCGGTCTGTGAGGGCCGAGATGGGGTCGAGGTGTTTTTCTGGCAGGCTGCTAGTCCTCTTGCTCGCCCCAAGCTTCATCCAGCACTGTCTGGGCGGCTTCGAGCGCGCCCTTCGGCACATAGAGATCCTGGCGCGCGACGGACATGTGTACGGCTTCGCCAAGCTCGGCGAAGTCGCGGTCCATGCCGTGCAGTAGACTCGGGATTCCGGCGACCTCGAGCAGGTTCTGGGCGAGCTTCGCTTCGGTGGCGTTGGGGGCGGCGAGCAAAAGCTCGTATTCGTCGGAAGGTTTCGTCATGGCATCCTCGTTGGTAGTCGTCTTCTGTCCATAATGCTCCTATGCCGCCTTTCTCCACAAGCCCTGGGCCCAAAAACCCATTGAATGGGCGCGTAGACGCACATTCGGAGGCCGAGCGCTCCGCTGTGCCCAGGCGCGTCTGGAGCAGCACTCTCCTGCAGGTGATGGGCCGGTTTTGGGGCGCTGGGTGCACGTTCATCACCCTGGCTCTGCTGGCCAGGCACCTCGATGGACCCGAATTCGGGCGCTTCACCTTCTACATCGCGGTCTTCATGCTGCTGGATGCCCTGGCCGACTTCGGCACGGGGCCCATGGCGGTGCAGCGCACAGCGACGCGGCCCGATGAGCTGCGTGCGACCCTGGTCACGGCCCGGCGCATTCGCCTGATCGCTGGCTTCGCGGGCTTCCTGATCCTCGGTGGCAGCGCACTGCTTTTGGACGAGCCCGGCGCCCTGTGGCTCGCCATCGCTGCGCTCTACCCCATGAGCCACGCCCTCGAGCTCTCCACGGTTCCCTTCAAGAATCGCATCGACTGGCGCATGCCCGTTACGGCTAGGCTGATTGCCAACACCCTGCGAATGGGCTTCGTTCTCGCGCTCTATTTCGCGGATGTGCGGACGGCGGCTCCCTATGTATTGGCCACTGCCCTGGGCAGCTCGACGGCCAACTTCATGATTCACTTCGCCGCACGCCACGAGCTACGCGCCCTTCCGGGCAAGGGGCTACCCGCGATTCCGTGGCGACCTTTTTTGGCCAAAGCCGCGCCTCTAGGTATGGCGGGCCTTGCCCAGCAGGGCTACTTCTACATCGACAATCTCTTTGTCCGCCCCATCGCCGGCGAGACCGAGCTCGGCTACTACAACGCAAGCGTTCGGCTGCTGTCCTTCGCGATCATGATCGCCCAATACGCCAGCCTGTCCGCCATGCCTTGGTTTACCCGGCAACATGAAGAGGCCCGGCTCGGCCAGGCCGTCTCACGCCTTGGCCAGCCGCTCTTCTTCTGCGCGGCCCTTGGCGCCGGGCTCGTGATCCCCCACACCGGCACCGTGCTCGGCCTGATTTTTCGACCCGAGTTTGACGCTGCGGGCCCTAGCCTCGCCTGGCTGCTTGGCGCCATGGCCGTGATCTACTTTGGCGCCCTGCATCTGACGGCGCTGGTCTCTACCGGCCACACCAAGACCGTGTCCGCCATCACCTTCGTCGCGCTGGGCATCAACGTCGCGGGCAACGCGGTGCTGGTTCCCAAGCTCGGCATCGAGGGCGCGGCCATCGCGACCGTCGCCACCGAAACCGTGGTCGCCATCGCCGCCGCCATCGCCCTCGCGCGCATGGGTGTCTTCACCTTGGCCGTCCGTCCCCTGCGCTGGGCCGCCGCTCCCGTAGCCTTCGCCTGCGCCTTCTACCTCTCGTCCCTGATTGCCTAGACCAAGATGCAGGATCTGCCACCAGCCACTTTTGCGCCGCTCAAGCTTGGGCTCGACTATCGACCCGCCCTCGTGAACGGCGAGGGCATCGGCCGCGCGACCCGGGAGCTGGTGCGCGCACTGATTGCCCTGGAAGCCGGGGACGGCCCGCCCGCGCGCCTTGGACTCTTCGGCTGGACCCTCGCCGCCGCTAAGTTTGCGCGCCATGAACTCGGCCTTGAGGACGGGCCCCTCATCCAGGCCAAGCTGTCCCGCCTGCGCCTCCCCTCGCGCGTCTCCCAGCTATTACTGCCCCTGATCGGCGGCGCCGATGGCGTGGTTGGCGCCGGCACATCCAAGTCCATCTTCCATCACACGCAACCCGCGCGCTTACCCGTTCGCGCCGCTCTGCAGACCACCATGTTGTGGGACGCCATCTATCTCGATGCCGACGGGCAGCCCGGGGGCCCCTGGGTCGAGCAGCGGACCGCCGAGTCCATGGCCGCCAGCGCTCGTGAAGCCATCGCCAGCTCAAACGCGATCTTCGCCCCCACGGACTTTGTGCGCGACGATTTGATCGCTAAGTTTGGACTCGCCCCGGATAAGGTCATCACGGTCGGCCTCGGCTGCGATCACATTCGATTCCCGGACCTCGCTAGCGTCCCCACGCGCCCGCCCTTCGTGCTCACCGTCTGCCGCGTCGACCCGCGCAAGAACCACCTCAACATGCTGGCGGCTTTCGAGCGCCTTGTCCAGGAGGGCGCACCCCACCACTGGATCGTGGCGGGACCGGTTGGGTGGCACTTCGAGGAATTCGCCGTCGCCCTAGAGGACAGTCCCGCCCGGGAGCGCGTCCAATGGCTGCGCCAGGTCCCCGAGGTCCAGCTGCTCGAGCTGCTGGCGACCTGCGACGCCTTCCTCTTCGCCAGCCACGCCGAGGGATTTGGCCTGCCGCCGCTCGAAGCCATGGGGCTCGGTCGCCCCGTGATCGCATCGAACACAAGCTGCCTGCCCGAGGTGCTTGGGCAGGCCTATGAGCCCGTGGACCCGACCTCGTCAGATGCCATCTTTGAGGGCCTTCGGGCCGTCTTATTCGACTCTGCCAGATCCCAAGAGCTGCGTCGACTGGGCCCCCTCCAAGCCGATAAGCACACCTGGAGTCAGTCAGCTGGGGCCCACCTCACCGCCTGGCAGGGCTTGGCTAGGGGCTAGTTGGGAGCGCAGGCCTCTTCCAACAATAGCAAGGATCACGGTTCACAGGATTCAGTCCTTCTAGCCCCACCATTTTTGCGATCATGGGGCCAAGGCGTCCCCTTTCATTCAACACACCAACGACACCAACTCCCGACTCTTCCCATGCGAATCAACCTACTGCCCTTTTTCGCCCTCGTCACCCTGGCCGCTTGCCAATCTCCCGAAGCCGAGCCAGCGGTCGCGCAGCTCGCCGTTTCTGCGCCTACCGCGTACCCGGGATGGGACTCCTACGGTGAGGACTTCACCGTTCGGCCCCATGTGGAGAACACGGTCTCCTTTGCAGATGTCGCCGCCAACGCCGCCGCCTTCAACGGGCAGACCTTCCGCATGACGGCAACGATCGACGAGGTCTGCCAATCGAAAGGCTGCTGGATGACCTTCACCGAAGGCGACTCCAACATGCGCGTCAAGTTCAAGGACTACGCCTTCTTCATGCCCCTTGAGTCCTCCGGGAAGACCGCAGTGGTCGAGGGCGAGTTCAAGGTCGAGCTCGTTCCCGCCGAGGAAGCTGCCCACTACCTTGAGGACGCAGGCCGCATGGAAGAAGCTGCTGCGATCACCGAGGACCAGCTCTCCTTGACCTTCATGGCCTCATCCGTACTCATCGCCCAGTAGAGCGAGTCACTTAGCCGCCTGCGAGCTCTCGAACGAGGGCTTCCATGCGCTGAAAACTGACCTCGGCGGGAACGAGAGCAGCCTGCTCTCGGACCCGCCGAGCGTCTTTGAGGCTCCAGTTTTGGGCGCGAGTGAGCTCTTCTAAAAGAGCCTGACCAAGGGCACCCTCATCCGAGGTGCTCGCGATTACCGAGCCGCAGTCCGAGGTCGCGAACGCCCCCTGTTCGGGAGCTGCAACTCCCGCTAGAACATGCGTCGACGCGCCGTTGTCCAGTGTCGTGAGAACCCGCCGGCCCGTGGCCAGGGCCTCCAAGGTGGTTAGGGAGCAGGGGTCGCGCCAGGTCGGTTGCACCACAAGCGATGACGCCGCGAGTAGCGCGGCGCTATCGATGTTCGGCACATAGGTCCATCGATCAGATTGCCGATTTGGACCCGTATTCGTGATCGATTGACCGATTCGCGACAAATCCGCCTCGACAGATCGAAAGGATTTTGGACCGGCGACGACCAGATGCCAAGGCAAATCGAGCAGGGTCCCAAGGGCACGCGTCAGGGCGGGCAAACCCTTGAGCTCCGGCGAACGAGCAAGGAAGGCGAGCACGGGCACCTCGGGTGCCGATGGAAGCACCACGCCGGACTCGGGGGCTAGGGGGATGCGCTCGGTCAGTTCAAAATGGTCGAGATCCACTCCGTTGGGTACCACGCTGAAGCGCTCGGTTTGCACGGCTCCGGGATAGGCTGATTGAAGCTCGCTGCGGACCAACTCCGAGACGCACGCGATGCGCCTTGCACCGCCGCCTTGGACGAGATTGCGCTCCATTCCTAAGAAGCCTAGGTGCCTGCCGGCCGGCTTCGCGGTCACTGCTCTGGTCTCGCGGCCACGAGTACTCGCCTTCGCTTTGACCTTGCCTTCGAGGGTGGCTAGGTGGCCTCCGCCGTGGGGCCAGTAGAGGTCGACTTCGGGCAGGTGCCGGACGCCGATCGTCACGTCGCAGCTCGCCTCTTTGGCGGCCTGCATGAGCGCGGCGCCGATGGCCTTCTCCCGGTGGGTACGCGTTCCGAGCTTGTGCCGAACTCCAAGTGCGCCGGAGACGTCGTGGAATTCACCCGGGGCAAGGTGCTGCTCGTCCGCGTCCCGGGGTCCCTCGATGCCGAAGGTGTGTACGTCCACATCGCGCTGGGCCAAGTACCGGCCGAATGCGCAGAGGGCCGCCTCGGCGCCACCGCGCCTTGGCTGCACACGGTCGATGATCAGGGCGACGCGCATAGCTGACTCTAGTGAGCCGCTAGGTCCAAGGGCATGGCACCGCCCGCGAGCCATGATTCGATGCGCTCGCGAATCGCGTCGCGCACCTCGTGGAAGCGCGCGCGGGTCTCCTCTTCACTTGCACCAAGGTCCACCCCACCGGGGGCGGGGTCGGGGAAGGGCCAGGATAGGACGTTCGTAGAGCCGGGCAGGGTTGGGCAGCTCTCGGCCGCATTCGAGCAGACCGCAATCACCAGCTCGGGGGGATGCTCGAGGTACATGTTCAGGTGATCCGAAGTCTGCTGGGAGATGTCGATGCCCGCGTCGCCCATGGCTGCAACTGCCCGCGCATTCAGCCCGTGGGGCTCCGTCCCCGCGGACAGCGAGACCAGTCGATCGCCCGCCAAGTGCCGCAGCCAGCCCTCGGCCATTTGGCTTCGGCAGGCGTTTCCCGTGCAGAGAAAGAGAACGCGGGGCGTCCCTGTGGTTTCGGAAGCCTCTTGGGATGGCATAGTCATGATTCGGTTGGCGGGACTCGAGAGAGCCAAGCTGGCAGGATTTCCCACCAGCGATGTCCAAGCACTTTAGCCTAGGCGGAACTCCCGCGCGCTACACTTCTGCCCCGAGAATGTCCGGCCTGCACACATTCTACAAGCCCACCACCCCATGACGACCACGACCGACTCCAACACCGCGCGCCCTCGCTTTGGCTTGGATGGGGCAGCTTGCGTGTTCGCCTATCCGCCCGGGGTGGCGCGGGTGGCGCGGGAGGTGATCCAGGGCTTGGTCTCCAACGATCAGATCGAGTGCATTCCCCTGATACCCGCCGTCGACGATGCCCAGCGGACCTGGCGTCACCGGGAGCTGCCGCGCCTCGAAAAGCGCCTTGGCCTCGACGGCATCCTGTCGTTCACCTCGGCCTTTCCCCTCTTGGGAAAGGGCCTGCGCGTACAGACGATCCACGAGCTTCCCTGGCGTCATGACGAGTCCGAAAACGCGGGGCGCTCCCACCGGCTTTGGGCTAAGCACGGGCGCCGGCGAGCCGCGAAGATCATCGTGCCGAGTCAGCATGTCTGGGACGACCTGAACAGTTTTGCGCCAGCAGCGGCGGCCCAAGCGGCCGTGATCCCCTGGGCGACGTCCGCTCCTTTTGGCGAGCTCGGCAACGACTCCATTAGCGCGGTTGCACCGCCCGGCGCCTACTTCTTGGCCGTTGGTGCGACTCGACCTAAAAAGAACCTGAAGAGCGCCATTCACGGATTAGCGCCCTTTGGGAAGAAGGGCCCCTATCTCGTCGTGACGGGTCCGGTCACCGCGGAGATCGAATCCGCCATGCGCTTGGCCACTACTTTTGGCATCGAAAAACGCGTGCGATTCGTGGGCGAGGTCGATGACGAGCAGCTGGCCCGGCTCTACTCCAAAGCCACCGCGACCCTGATGCTGGCCGGCTCCGAGGGCTTCGGGTTCCCGGCCCTAGAGTCTATGGCCGCGGGCACAAACGTGCTGCACCCGCCGCTCACCGCCCAGGCCGAGCTGATTGGCGACCTTGGTACGATGGTCGTGCCGGACTTGCCCGACTCGATGGCCAAGGGCATGGAGAGCGCCCTCGAGGAGTGGCGCTCCACAGCCTCGCTGCCCCGGCGCCAGGCGCGCATCGACCGCGCAAAGCAATTCACCTGGCAGCGAACTTGTGTCGCCATCGCCGGCGTCCTAAGAGATGCGGTCCGCTCCAAGGGCCTAGCCTAGCCTCTCTCCAGCCGCCCCATGCCCCCAACCGACCCCCGCGCACCCCGAGTCCTGCTCTCGGCACTTGCCCTAGCTCAACCCATGGGCGGGGTCCGGCGTCAGGCTGCCGAGCTCTTTCCACGGGTCGCGCGGCTCCTGCAGGCGGCCGGTGGCCGGCTCGATGTGCTCGCCAGTAAGCACGGACTGCCCGCGGACCTGGCAGACAGGCTACCGGGCGATGTGCGGGTGATTTCGAGTCCCGCTGCGGCCGGTGGCCCCCTGGCGCGCGCCCTCTCCGAGCCGCGCGCCCTGCAGGCCAGTATCGACGCCGCCAAGCGCGCGGGCGAGCCCTACGATTTGGTGCACAC
>JBLHWM010000072.1:0-12879 GCA_047629095.1 Planctomycetota bacterium
TAGACGCTTAATTTATCCCAAACCTCCAAGTCCGTCCGGGTTCCGGAACCCTGCTGCTGACTGAGACGCCGGGCGCCCAACGCCCCCACCGCGCGCAGCGCCACACCCGAGCCCAACACTACAACCCTCGCGGAGCGCCACCCCTAAAAAAACCAGGCACGAAAAAGCCCTCGCGTAGCAACTGAGCTAGCGAGGGCCTCTCGAATGTGGAAGAGCGACGAGTCACCCTCACCTGTGGTGGGATCTAGCGCTTTTTGCGCCGTCCACCCGGACGAACCTCACGACCATCCGTGCGCAGATAGCGCAGAACACTATCCTCGAGTTGATCGGGTGCGTCCAAGAGTAGGAGTTCGCGACCGTGCGTTTCAGAGAGGGCCCCTAGGTCCTTCTTGCAGTTCCGGTTGAGGTACTCCACAACTTCGGGCTGGGTTCGGATCTCGACCTTGGAGAAGCCTTTTTGCGTCAGGGCAGAGCCGAGGCGGCGAAGGATTCCCTGGGCCCTTGCCTCGGGGGTGCGCTCGCGTCCCGTGCCGCGGCAATGGAGGCAACTGGTGTAGAGCAGCTTCGAGAGGCCGGGGCCTAGGCGCTGGCGGGTGAGCTCCAGCAGACCGAACTGGGAGATGCGGCCGACCTTGTGGCGGGCGCGATCTCCGTGCAGGGCTTCGCGTAGGCTGCGCTCCACATTCAGGCGACTGCTCTTGCGCATCATGTCGATGAAGTCGAGCACGAGGATTCCACCGAGGTCCCGCAGACGGATCTGCAGGGCGATCTCGTAGACGGCCTCGAGGTTGGCCTTGAGGGCGATGTCTTCGAAGACGGCGCCGTCTTCCCTGGTGCGGCCCGAGTTGACGTCGATGGCCACGAGGGCCTCGGTCTGGTCGATCACAATCGAGCCACCTGACGGCAGCTCCACGCGACGACTGAAGATCTTCTCGTAGTCTTGCTCCACGTCATAGTCGTGGAACAAGGGGCGTGCCCCGTCGTGGCGCACAATGCGCTCCACATGCTCGGGCATCAGCTTCCTGGCGAAGTCGCGCATGCGCTCGCAGACCTCCTCATCGTCCACCACAACCTTCTCGGTGCGGCGGGAGAAGAGGTCGCGCATGGTGCGCACGGCTAGGTCATTCTCTTGGTAGAGGGGCGTGGGCGTGCGGCCGTGGACCAGGCGCTTCGAGAAGCTCTCCCAGAGGGCGAGCAGGTATTCGAGGTCGCGGCGCAGGTCCTCGGCAGCCTTGCCGATTCCAGCGGTGCGCACGATCAATCCCATGCCACCGGGGATGTCGAAGGACTTCAGGATCTTCCGCAGGCGGCGGCGCTCCTTTTCCTCTTCAATCTTGCGACTCACGCCGACCATTTCGAGGCTAGGCATCAAGACCAAATAACGGCCGGGGATGGACACGTAGGTGGTCAATGCCGGCCCCTTGTCTCCAATGGCGTCCTTGGTGATCTGCACAGCAACCTTATCGCCGACCTTGAGCAGGTCACCGATCATTGGGCGCCTGCCGGAGCGCTCTTTGCGCCCGCGGCCCTTACCGTTGTTGCTCTTCTTGGAGCTGTTCTCGGCGTCCTCGTCGCTCTCGACGCCAGACAGGTCCACATCGTCGTTCGAGCCCTCACGGGCCTCCAGCAGCTTAGAAAGGTCCCAGCCCTTCTCGCCGTATTCCGGTAGCACATCCGACACGTGCAAGAAGCCGTTCTTGCCCTGGCCGAAGTCTACGAATGCTGCGCCGATGGCCGCTTCGATGTTGACGACCTTGCCTCGGTAGATGTTATGGACGAAGGACTGCACGCGGTTGACCTCAAGGTAGAGGTCGTGGATGCGCTTCTCGTGCACAAGGGCCACACGGGACTCGAGCTTGTCCACGGCGTTCACCAGGATCACCTGGTCCCGGGGCACTTCCTTGATGGTTGTCTCGACGGTGCCCTTCTCGCCCTTCTTCTTGGTAAGTCGGCGTCCTTTACGACCAGACTCCTCGACGAGCTCTGTGTCCTCGGGGAGTGCGGACAGTTCCGGGAGATCGTCCTCTTCACCGGGCAAGAACTCCATGGCCACGGGTTGATCCCGGACCGTCTCCTTGCGAGTCCTGCGACTGCGCTTCTTGGCCTTGACCTTCTTCTTGGTCTTGCTTCGAGGCTTTCTTTCCGCGCTGCCCTGGTCTCTGTCCTGGTCGTTGGAAGTCTCAGACGAGGCCTTCTTGCGACGACCACCGCGGGCACCACGGCGGCGCCTCGTTGTACCTTCTTCACGAGAAGAGTCCTCGCGGGACGAGCCCTCACCAGAATCGGAGGATTCTGCCGAGGCCTCCCCACCGTCGTGGTTGGACTCATTCTCAGCGGACTTGCCACGTCGAGGGCCACGCTTGCGCCTAGGGCGTTTCGGGCCGTCGGACTGAGCTTGGGAATCGCCAGAGTCGCCGTGGCCGGCTGAGTCCTGGGAGTCCTCGCTTGCACCCGCCTTGGCCGGAGCCTTCTTGCGAGGCCGGCGCGGACGCTTCGGCTTTTCACCGGTCTCGCCGGTGTCGGACCCTTCCGAGGTCTTGGCCTTGGCGGCCTTCACGCTGGCGACAGACCGATTGCGGCGGCGATCCTGCCTCGGATCGGGCTGGTCGTTGCCTGCCTTCCCTTCGGAAGATGGGTTGGCTGGTGCGGAACCGGACTCATCCGACGTGGCCTTAGGCCTGCGGCGAGTTGTTTTCTTGGCTGCTTTTTTGGGGGATGAGGCCTTGCCTTCAAGGCCCTCTCCAAAGCCGCCGGTCGAGCTTTGTTCTGCGCTAGCGCCCCTGGGGGTACTTTTAGCGCGGGTTTGGCGGGCAGAGTCACGATCCTCGCGGGGTGCGGCGCTGTCGCCGGCCCCGGTGTTCGAGGTGTCCTTCATAGGATATTCGGGTTGTAAGACCGAGGCCTCGACCCGTGTGATTCGCGCCATTGGCGCGCCGGGGAGGGTGCTCGGATGTGTTCGAGCCCTGCTGGTGTCTCCGGAAATCGGAAAACAGCCGCCTGGGCCCGTTGAAATGGGTATTTTGAGCGGAGGGAAGGTCTGCGTTAGAGACTTTCCATTGGTCGCCAAGGGTCCTGTCGACGCTTTTTGCGCAGCCCATGAGCCTTGTCCTAACCCTAGTTAACCCAATCTTGCCTCCAAGGGCGAGGACGGATATCAAAAAGCAAGAAACCGGCCCCCCGATCTGAAATCAGAGGGCCGGTCCTATCGAGCAGGGGCTCTTACGGGGGGGCTTAGTCCTCGTCGTCATCCTCGTCGTCGTTGACGCGGTCTCGGCTGAGGCCCATATCGGTCTCAAGCAGAGACATCAGGCCCTCGTCGATCGCGCGGCGGCGCTCTTCGAGCTCGGACTGCAGTAGGGCAGCCGAATCCTCGGAGGAGCGAAGGATCGTCGGGGTAATGAACACCACCAGGCTGCGACGCTCTTGGGAGCTGGACTCGTACTTGAAGAGCTCACCAAGGTACGGGATCGAAGAGAGCAGCGGGATGCGGCTCTCGGACTCGACACTGGTGTCCGTGGTCAAGCCACCAATCACAGCGGTCTGACCCGAGTCGAGGATCATCGAAGTCACGATGGTCGACGAGCGCTTGCGCGGCAGGGCGATGGAACCTTCCAGGCCACTGGCGCCCAGGGTGAAGACGTCGAAGCCCGGGGGCGCCAAGCTTGAGTCGCCCGTACCGGAGAGGCTGGTCTCCTTCGGGATGACGTCGAGCATCATGCGGTCCGTACCGGGAATCACGTGGGGCACGACGAGCAGCTGGAAGCCGACTTCGACGGGCGAAGAGGTCGCCTCGACCACGGATAGGGAGAGGCCGCCGGCCTGGCCCTGTTCGGTCTTTGCCTCGGCGTAGCGGATCGTTTCACCAACGAAGATCGTTGCCTCCTTGCCGTCGATTGCGATCAGCTTGGGAGCCTGTACGACTTCCGTCGAGGTGTCCTTTTGCATCATGCGCAGGGTTGCCGCCACTTGCGTGAACGACAGGGCGCCAAAGATCGTGCTCGGAACAATGGTGTCGCCAGCATTGAGGGAGGGATCGGTGAAGGGGCCGGAACCGGAGTCATTGGCGATCAGACTGTCTTCGAATCCGCCGCTGCCGAGGTCGAAGGGGAAGGTGATCGGGATCTGGCCGCCGGAAGCGGAGATGCCGATGCCACTGTCGCCGTAGTCGACACCAAGGTCGTACAGGTCGGCGTTCGTCGTCGAGACAAACTTCACGTCAATGAAGACCTGGGCGGGCTCCACATCGAGCCCCTCAATAATCTCGCCAACACGCTTGTGCATCTGCACTGTGTCGCGGATCAGCAGGGTGTTCGCCGATTGGACGTAGTCCAGCTTCGAGCCATCGCTCAGTACGTTGCGCAGGGCATCCAGCAGAGGGAAGTCCTTCTCAACGTCGCCGGATGGAGGCTTCGTGCCACCCTCGACAAACTCGGAGCTGAGCACGGGGACCCAAGAGCGCGGCGGGCGCACATACTTGAGTTGGTAGGCGCGGGTCTCCATTTGGGCCTGCAGGGACAAGGGGTCCACCACACGCAGGATGCCACGAGCCTCTTCGACCACGGTGTAACCAAGGGTCTTGGTGGCCACTTCGAGGGCGTCGCGCCATGGCACGCCGTTCAGACGAAGCGAGATCGTGCCGGAGACCTCGGGGGCCCAGACGATGTTCGCGCCGCTCATCTTGCCGATCAGGTCAATGACCTCGCGGATGTCCTGGTCTTGTAGTTGGAACGAGACCATGGGCGGACGGGAGAGGAACAAGATATCCATCTCGCCCTCCTCGACCACGCAACCCGCAAGCTCGGCGGCAAGCTCGAGAGCATTGCGCCAAGGAACGTTGTCCACTTGGATGCGCTCGATCAAGCGCTCCGAGATGGGCATCTCGCCTTCGGGTGCTGGGCGGAAGAGAATGTTCGCGCCGGACGCGTCGCGGATTCTATCCACGATCGCCTCCAGAGGAACCTCTTCTTGAGCCAGCGTAATTCGTGTGTTGTCACTTTGGGCGACTGCGAAACTTCCTGTAAACAAGATCGCTCCGAGTGCAAATGCGACTCGCAAGGGGTGATTCATTTGGTGCTCCCTAATGGTTTGGGCGCCAGCTCCATCTGGCGCCTAATCGGGCTCCTGGTGGGGCCCTGTCTGTTGAGTGAACGGATTGGTTTTAGAGGCGTCGCTCCCCATCCGTCCGATGGGAAGCGCCGCTGGTGCTTTTTTAGGTGACTACTGCTCGACGTAGCGAGCGAGGACAATGCCGCGGAAGACGAACTCGACCTGGTCGGCTTCGATGCTCCGGACAAAGAGTTCGGGTCCAACCATCTCGCCTTCAGCAACGGACTTGCCGTTGATCAGCGCCACGGAGAACTCGCCGACGATGACGCCGCCGAGATCAAGTCCGAGGTCATCGAAGTCCATCGCGGTTCGAGCTCGCATTTCGAGGTCGCGAAGTGCGGCCACAAGGGGTGCCCGCTCCTCGTCTTCGGCCGCGCGGTCCAGGCCACTTTCCAGGGGCAGGTAGGCCGCGAGAGCCATCTCGAATTCGCCGACACTCAGGTGGTCCGCCATGACGCTGTTTGCCTCTTCAAGAAGAGCGAGTCCGGGACCTTCGCCGTATTGGGACACGCCCATGGCCGCCCTTAGTTCGTCCATGACTGGAATCACCTCATCGCGGAAGCGACGCTCGGCGGCCATGTGCTTGAGGCTACCTTCGGTCTTGATCACCCGCACGTCTTCTTCGAGCCCAAACATGAGCTCCTCGAAGGTCGTGCCGGCGGCGATGCGCGACTGGAAGTCCTCGAGTTCGCTGTAGGCGACCCAGAGTTCCTTGAGCTCTAAGGCGCGCACGGCGAGCAGGGCGACAGCCTTCTCTTGTTCTTCGACCGTCATCATCGGTCCGATCAGCTCATCGGCGGGCGTGCGCGGATCCACGAAAGGATCGCGACGACTGCGCTGGCCAAGGTACTCGTAGCGCGGAATCAAGATCTCTGCCTTACGGGCATCAATCTCAACTGCGAGCTGATCAACGCGACGGTCGTAGCCATCGATCTTGATCTCAGCGGGACCGTCTTTCGGCTCGTAGACATAGGTCTCGACATCGAGGGTCACCTTATGAGATGCCTTCACCCCGGTACCGGAGAGGCCCGAGCGCTGCGCGGCCAGCTTGAAAGCGGGGACGCTCATGAATCGCTCGTCACTCTCGACCTGGTGCATGAAGGACAGCAGCTCGAAGACATCGCCTTCAAACGTCAGCTGGTAGACCACTCGGTCGAAATCGTTTTTCTCGCGGGTGCCAAGCTTCTTCTTCTTGACGGCCGTGATACGGACACCGGAGCCCTCCTCGAAAGCGCGCAAGGTGCGCACGAAGTTGTTGATGTCCTCCTCGTTCGGCAAGATCTCGGCCACAAGGGCGTCCGTCTCGCGCTGGATCACGACCTTCTCAACGAGGGACGGTGTTCCTTTCACTAGGATTTGGGCGGTCGCGATCTGGCCGCGGACACCTTCGATTTCGGCCTCGACTTCGGCGATGTGCTCCGACTCGAAGTAGATGCCTCCACCAAGGAAACCGGTCAGCAGAACGCCGCCGGCGACAGACAGGAACAGCTTGTTCCTGATGAGCTCGTTAAACTCCATCGGTGCTACGCTCCTCTGGGGATTTCAGGGACAGTTCGACTGGGAAACTCCAGACCTCAGAGGGCACAAGCTCCTCGTCGACTTTGCTCTGGGAGCCCTCGGGGGGCGCGGGAGGATTGAAGCCCTTCGCGAAGTGCGACTCCTCTAGATCCTCGAGGTAGTTGGCGACGTTTGCGAAGTTGCCGGTGCCCGAGAAACCCTCGGCGCGCAGGCTGCCAAAGTCCTTGCGACGAGCGTCGCTGACTTGGGTCACGTTCAAGTTGCCGAACCAGACAAGGTAGCGGCTGGTGTCGCTACCCACATGGGCGAGGTCTACAAACTCGTCGAGCTTCTGAGTCCAAGAGATTCGCTCGCCAGTGATACTGTCGAGAGTGAGCTCCCGGGACTCGTAGACGCGGTGCTCGGATTCGAGCCCGCGGTGGTAGTTGACCTGGGGTGTAAGCCCAGCCATCTGATCTTTGACCTGCACAAGATCCATGTCGGCGCGCTGGCCGACACCTATCGAGAGCCATCCCCACCACGCGAGCAGCGATGCGTTGACAAGAGCGCCGGCAGCGAGTGCTGCGGCCTTCTTCGGCGTAATGCCCGGCTGGGGCCGGAGCTCTTCAGGAAGTAAGTTGATTTGAATCATGCTGCCACCACCCGAGCTGCAAGTCCGACGGCTACCGCGAGGGTCGCGCCGTGCTTCTCAAGCTCTTCTTTGTCGACCATCGTCTCGTCGACCTTGACGTTTTCGAAGAGGTCCCACCTCGCGACCTCGCATTCGGTGCTGGCCAGGATTGCTTCCAGCAATCCCGGAGTCCCTGCGCCACCACCTGCAAGCAAGATCTTGCCAACGGTCAAGCCCTCGTGGTTCTCCACGAAGTCCAAGGACATGGAGAGCTCGCCAACGAGGTCGTCGATGACGGACTCAAGGGCTTCGAGCACCTCGGCTTCGCTTTCACCGGGAATGCGTTTGAGCTGCTCGGCCTCTTCGGTATCCACCGAGAGCCTGCGCACGATGGCCTGGGTCATGTCAGCGCCGCCCACTCCGATGTCACGGGAGAAGCAAGTCTCACCGCCGATCAGAACGGAGATCTGGGTGCGTGTAGCACCGATGTCGGCGATGGCAACAGCGCAGCCTGAGAGCGGCGGCGGTGTGGACTCATCCACCTTGCCCGCGCCGGTGTAGGGATCGAAGTAGTCTTCGATCTCCTCCTCGTTCTCTTCAAAGGTGTCGTAGGTCTCGTAGGCCTCACCTGTGCGAGCCTTGGCTTCAGCGAACTGTTCGGGGGTGAGCCTGGAACCCTCGGGTTCGATCGACTCGATCTCGTCGGCCGCTCCCTCTTCGCTCTCGGGAGCCTCTGTGTTGGCGAGCTCGCCGTTGCAGAACTCGTAGGCGTTGACAAGAGCAAAGACCTCTGCATCCACGGCGACAGGTGTCAGTCCGGCGGAGAGCAGGGTGCGGTACTGCTCCTCCACAACCGTGTTGCGGCAGGCTGCCAGGGCGACTCCGATCGTTTCGGTTTGCCCGTCGTCTTCGTCGCCGCCGAGCTGGGGCTGGCGGTTGAGGCGTTCACAATCCATGAGCACCTCCAGCGCGTCAAAGGGCAGGAACTTGTCCGCCTCGAAGCGCATGGCCTGGGCCAGCTCTTCGTCGGTCATCTCCGCTGTGGACAGGTGCCGCACGATGACGGACTTGCCCGAGATCGCCGAAGCGACCTCTTTCGAAGCGAATCCGGCCTCTTCCAGCAGGGCCACGAGGGCTTCGCGGACCTCTTCACCAGGCTTGAGATCGCGACTGGCCACGCCGGTCACGACGGGCTGGTCTTCCTCATTGAGAGTGACTTCAACTGCTTTGATCACAGTGGTACCAATGTCGAGCCCAATCAGGCTTCGACTACGCTTCCGGGCGAACTTACCCTGCAGCTTTTCTTTCCAACGCTTCATCATTATGGAACTCCCCTTGGGTCTAAGGCCATCCCATCCACGCAGGTGCATTGCGTGACTATGGGCAGCCGTGTGTCCTTCGGACCTTTTGCCGAGGGAAGTTGAGGGGGCAGCGGAATTATCAGCAGAAGCTTGGGATTTGACACGAGCTTGCAACGAGCGGGACTTCAACCGGGCACTGCCGAATCCTGGGATGCAGGTCCCCTATTGCACTTCTCGGATCTCCGGACCGCCCTGCTCCAGCTAGACACGAAAAAAGGCCGCCCAAATGGGCGGCCTTCAAGTCGGGTGGGAGCTGGTAGCAGCCCCAAAGAAGCCTCGGCTAGATGCCAGCCTTCTCTTTGAGCAGACTGCGCAGCTCCTTTTTGTTCTTCAAGCGCAGGGCGAAGGTGCCGAAGTCCTCATCCTGGGCCAGACGCTGGACCCAGCGCATTAGCTCGATGTGCTGCTCAGGATCGTGAAGATCCGAGGGCCGGTCGGGGCGTAGCACGGTGATCATCAGCTGAATCGGCTCACGGTCCAATGAGCGCCAGTCGAGGCCCTCCTTGTGGATCGAGATCGCGAGGCGCGCCTCTTCGAGACCGCGAACCTTGACGTGGGCGATTGCGACGCCTCTGCCGATGCCAGTAGAAGCCATACGTTCACGTTCGAGCAGGGCCTCCAGGGCGATGGTGCCAAGCTCCTCGTCGATGGCCTCGGCAGCTTTGAAGTTCTCGATGATCTCAGTGTGGACCTCTTCTTGATCCGTACCCTTCAAGCGCATGCTGCAGCTCTTAAGGTCGATCATCTTGTAGAAGTTGGCAGGGCGCGTACGCATGTTCTGGTGGGTCTCTGGCGGCGGTTGAGGTTCAAAAACAGACCGCTCGGGCATAGGGCAATGCCGAGCGGACACTTAGAGGCTTTTTAGAGTCTTGGGGTGTGAGTATAACAAATGTCGGCTGCGCCGGAATCCCTCCCGGCGCAGCCGATTTGCTTTCTTCCTCTGGGCGGGGCTGACCCCTTGAGGGCAGCCCTAGAGAGGCTTAAGTCGTAGGGCCCGCCTTGTGCCGAGAGTCCAAAAACTTGGTTCGGTGTCGTTTCAAAGAAGTCGTCAGGCTAGCCACAGCGTGCTTGAGGGCGAGTCGCGGGCTGGAGGCCTTGGTCTCTACAACCAGCGGACCACTCCCACCGATGCTGGCCACGAGTTCGACTGTGTGGTCGTTGTGCTGGTGGTCGAATACAGCGCGGATACCGGTCATGCGCTCGTTGAACTTCCCGAGTCCATCGAGGCGCTGCTCCACATAATCGCGAAGGCTAGGGGGGTAGGCGTGGTGCAAAAGGGCGACTTCTTTCTTCATCCAAATCCTGTTGTTGGGGGTTTACGCGCAAGCCACATCTCTTATGGGCCAGCAAGAGCTCCTTTTCAAGCGCTCTTGGACACGATATTTCGTCAAACGACCCAGTTGATCTTGAATCGAATTCCCCCATTTCTAGGTCAGATCGGATTGCCCTTGCGATCGCGCCGGAAGACCCAGTCGAGCCCTCCGGGGTATTGCACGGAGACCATGTACAGCCCACCAGCAGGGCCGGTCTCCCCAGCAGCCCCCCGCTCGAGGCTTTTCAGGAGCGCCGGGATCGAATCGGGCCTCCTGCGCCGCAGCCCGACGTCAATCAGGGTGCCCGAGAGTGTCCTAACCATGTTGTACAGGAAGCCGTTGCCCCCCACGACGATGGCGATGCCCGAGCGGCGCTCGACCAGGTGAACCCCGAAGATGCGCCGCACATTGCTCGCGCGCTCGGAGCCGGTGGTGACCAAGCAGGAGAAGTCGTGCTCGCCGACAAAGTGCTCCGCGGCCTCCCGCATGGCTCCGATATTCAGGTCCCCACGAACGAAATGGGCGCGGTCCGGGGTGAATGGTGACTGGAAGCGCGCGGTCTCGATGACGTAGGCATAACGCTTGCCCCGGGCGCTGCGTTGTGCATGGAAGTCCCCCGCGCAAGTCTGTAGGGCGCGGACCACGGCGCCGCAGCTGCCAAGGTGCCCATTCAGTCCGTGCCACAGGCGATTGTCCGTCAGGTCCGTCTCAAGGTGGAAGTTCGCGACCTGGCCTAGGGCGTGCACGCCGGCGTCCGTGCGCCCGGAGCCGCGCACGGTCACGGTCTCTCCGGTCAGCCCCAGCAGGGCCTCCTCGAGGGACTCCTGGACCGACCAAAAGCCCTCTTGGCGTTGCCAGCCAAAGAACTTGTTCCCATCGTAGGAGACTAAAATACGGACGTTTCGCAACATGGCGCAGAGCGTACCGGGCGAGGCTCAATCGGTGCCCTGCGCTCTGGGGAAAGTGCGCAAGAAGCGCTCGGCCTAGGCTGCGAACCGGCGCCGGCGGTAGGAGCTCGCAAGGCCCAACTCACGGCGATATTTAGCGACCGTACGACGGGCGAGCTTGAAGCCGCGCTGCCCCATGCCGAGTACGATCTCCTCGTCCGAGAGGGGCGCGGCGGGGTCCTCTGCTTCCACCACCTGGCGTACCTGCTCGCGCACATCCACCCGGGCCGTCGCATCGGACGAGCCCGCGGATCCCTGGAAGAAGTCCCGCAGGCAGACCATGCCCCAGGGCGTCCATGCGTACTTGCCCGCAATCGCGCGGCTGACTGTGCTGCGGTGGACGCCGACCATCTCCGCAAGTGCGCCCATGCGAAGCGGGGCCAGGTGGCCGGGGCCATGCTCTAGGAAGGCGCGTTGATGGGAAAAGAGTGCTCGAGAAACGCGTAAAAGGGTAGTTCTGCGCTGTTCTACAGCATCGACGATAAGTCGGGCCGAGTCGATTTTGGAGCGCAGGTAGGTGCGCAGGTCAGGGTCGTGCCGCGAGTCCCTGGCCAGCTGACTGATGTCTTCGTCAATAGCGACTTTGGGTAAGGCGGCACCGTCCACGCTCACGGTAAATCCGTGGCGATCCTCTTCCACAATCACATCGGGCAGGATCGCCGGTGCAACCTGCCCGTGGCTTGCTTCGTGTTGAGCGCTGACCTCTCGGTCGAAGTCCCGAAGGCGCTCTAAAAGGCGAACGACCTCGGCCACGCTGATGCCTAGGGCCGCTGCCACTTGGGGCAGCTTGTTCTTTCCGAGATCCTCTAGATGCTGCCCGAGTAGGCGCTGCATCAGGTCAGAGTCCTCGTCGCTAGGGTCCATCTGCATCAGCAGCATCCCCACCGCCGAACGTGCCCCGATGCCGCGCGGAGACAGGTCCTGGAGCACCTCGATGGCAGCCTCAAGGCTCACCTCGGGATTCGGCCCAAACTGGAGTCCCTTGGCGCGGGTCAAGAGTTCGACGTTGTTAGGCAAGAGCACCCCACGGCCATCGAGCTCGCCCACCAAGAAGCGCACGATCGGCTCTAGGTCGGGGCCAAGGACAACCGCAAGGCCCGGCGAGTCTCCGGGATTCTCCAAGGCGCAGAGCTGCGCCTGGTGGGCGCGGCCGAGGGCCCGGAAATCGAGAAATGCCAGCTGCTCTTCCACGCTCTCGAGCAGCCCACGGTCCCGGGCCGGCTGAGTCTCCAACCACTCCGCGTGGCGATCCGTCGCCTCGGCACTGCCACGCCGCACAAAGACCGGCTCGAAGAAGTCCCCGCCCATGGAGTGGTCCAAGCTTCCGTCCCGACCGGCTTCGGTAGCCGTCTGGGCCACAAGGGGCGACTCCTCACCCCGGCGCGGCTCTTCTAGAGTGAGCGCTTCATTCGATTCATACTGCTCGCGCAGGTACCCCGAGAGCTCCATCGCCCCCAACTCCAAGATCGCCAACGCAGGCAACATACGAGCCGAGAGCTGCTGCTCTAACCGTTGCCCCTGGGCCTGCCGAAATGAAATACCCGCCATAAGAAAACCACCGTCAGAGACGTAAACGAAAGACGCTGTAACCCCGCCACGCCTTTCGTATCGGCCCCCCCCTAGAAAAGATTGAGCCCCCCGCCCCAAGAACGAAAAACTTTCCGTGCCAACCCCTCATCCCGCGGGGACAAATACGGAGAAAACTGGGCGTGGAGCGACCGGGCTGCGGGGTTGGCCGAGTGGCCGGCTCATGTGAGCAGCGAGACTGAAACTTCCACTAGCAAGCAATCTGTGCGAGTGCGGTACGGAAGTGTTGGCGAGGTGACGAGAAGTTTGCCGCTCCGTGGGTCGGCTTGCTTAGGGCAGCTTGCGTCTGACGGCACGCCTGTCCTCGATTGCATCCTCGAGCACCCCTCGGTGCAGGTATTCGATCCCGCTGCCCGCTGGTAGGCCGCGCGAGAGCCGCGAGACGCTGACACTAAGGCCCGCACTCTCGATCGCCTCGAGGACTAGCAAGAGCGTAG
>JBLHWM010000073.1:0-12860 GCA_047629095.1 Planctomycetota bacterium
AGGGAAGGAAGTGGAACGAGTCCGGGTCCTTATCCGCGTGGTAGCTCTGGAAGACAGGTTGGCCCGGCTCTTCGGGGAACTTGCGCAGGCGCGTCATGACGCCCTTGGCCTCGTCCTCGTTGAACAGCGTCCCGTCGGGATGGCGGAAGACCCCAAGCAGGTGCCCAAAGGCGTGGTCCATGGGAGCTGCGTGGGGCTTACAGCAGATGAAGTCGTGCGGGTCGCGAGCCACCAAGTGCAGTGCGCCCAGGATGTGCAGCGAGCTCGCACAGGAGGCCGGGTGGCCGCCAACCTTGGGATCGCCGGGTTCCTTGTCCTTGCGATTATTGGCCAGCCAGATCATCGCATTCATTTGGGCGAATGCGCGCTGGGTGACGGACTCAAGCAGGGTTGCGCGTTGCTGGGCGTGGGTGTCGGGATCGATGGACATGGCAGGCTTCGGCGTGCAGGGATGACTGCACAGTTTGGGACAATTAAGAGCGCAAGATTCTAGCGCTTTCCCAGGTGGAAATCTCGTCTAGATTGCCCGCAGCCGCGGTCCCAAAGTGAAGATCCTGTAGCTCTAAAAGATCAGGCCTTCGTAGAGGCCCTTATAGACCTCTAGCATAGCCTCGAAGCCATATAGCTCGTTGGCCCTCTTTTGGGCTGCGAGACCTTTTCTGCGGCGTTCCTCGGGATCTTCTGCGAGGGCAGCAATGCGTTCTGCGAGTGCGCTCGGGCAGTCGGTCTTGGGGACGATATCCAAGATGCTCTCTTGGGGAACCATGAGCTTGATGTCACCTACGTCGGTCCCTGTCGGCGCCACGCCGGTTGCCATGGCCTCGACGAGGCTGATGGGCATCTGCTCCGTGTCCGAGGAGAGGCAGAAAATGTCAAACGTTCGGTAGCTGTCGGCCGTGTCCTCGCGGTGGCCGGCGAAGTGCAGGCAGTCCGAAATGCCTTGGCCCCGTCCAAGCTGCTCGAGCTCATCCCTGCAGACGCCGTCGCCGACAAGGACAAGGTGCAGGTCCTCGGCACAGCTCTGCTTGGCCTCGGCAAAGGCCTCAAGAAGCCTCGAATAGTTCTTTTCAGGGCGCAGGTGTCCAACGGAGCCAACGACCACTGCAGTGCTCGGAATCCCAAGTTCGCCGCGCAGGTTGCCGCCGCCCGGGCCGAAGCGGTCTAGGTCAACGCCATTGGCGACGACGTGAAGTTGGCGCTCGGGAACCTTCCAGAGCTTCCTGGCAATATCGCCGAGGTTGTGGGACGGAACCACCAAGGCGGGAACGCGCTTGAGCAAGAAGCGACGCATCCAAATGCGGCGCTTGAAGAAGGTCGAGGCCTCTTCGGGACCGAAGCCCTCCTCGTGGTGGATCAGCGGCACGCCCGTGAGGGAGCGCACAGCCATGACCGTCTCGATAGAGCCCCAGTTGTAGGTACAGACCAGGTCGGGCTGCAGCTCCTCGATCATCCCACGCAGGGCGCGCAGGGTCTTGAAGAGGCCCGCTTTGGGAGGGCAATCGCGGATCGTGACATCGAGCTCGTCGGCCAAGATCTCCGAAGCGGTCGTGCGATTGTCCATGGCGACAATCGTGTGCCGCCAGGCGGTCCCCAGGGCAGCCAACACCCCCGCAGTCCGGGTCTGGGGACCCGCGGGCACGAAGGTCGCGAACACGTGCAGGACGTGGAGCGGCTCGTTGGTGGGGGCTGCCATGGGAGTAGGCTACGCGCCGTAGATGCGGATGGCCTTGTCGAGGAACTCCTCGGGATCCTCAACAGGATTCCAGTTCAGGTGCTCGCGGGCACCGTCGCTGGCAAAGGGCACCGCGAGGCTGCGGGCCTTGAGGTCGCGGAAGGACGGGAAGTCAACCTTGCGGCCGCCCACGCGCTTCACGATCCACTTGCCAATCTCCATGGTCTGGCTGGTGGAGAGGGAGCGCGGGTGGAAGTGCAGCGCGCGGCCGGTCGCCTTGCGCATTGCCTCGACTACCTGGGCGGCATTCAAGTCGATCTTCGCGCAGAGGTTCATGGTCAGGCCGTGGATCGCATCTCCGTTGAAGAGCGCGGACTCAACGATGGCATCAGCCACGTCGTCGACCCAGACCAGGGGCAAGGCGGTGTCCCCAAGTCCCCAGCCAACACAGTGGTTGTCCCGGGCCCAGAGGCCTACGCCGGAGTGCTGCATGGGCGTGCCTTCGCCGAGCACAACGCCGGGACGCAGGATGACCAGGGGCAGGCCCTGCTCCTCTTGCATCTTCACGAGCGCATCTTCGGTGGCCGCCTTACCCCTTGAATAGAGGGGGCGCTCCGAGGGCTGCGGGTCGGTGGGCATGGAGTCCGGAATGATGCCCACGCCGCAGTCGAGACCGCAGTACAGGGACGCCACACTGGAGATGTAGACGTAGCGCTCTGCGCCGGCGTCCATGGCAGCCTGAGCAAAGCCCACACTGCCGCCGATCATGGCCTTCTCAACGGCTTCCCAAGAGTCGCCGCCGCCGGTGGCAAGCTGCACAACCGAGCGCGCACCTTCCAGGGCGGCGCGCAGGGAGGCGCCATCCTCTAGAGTACCCATGACGAGGCGTATCTTGCCATTGGCGGCATTCTCCACAACGATGGCGGGCATCGAGTGGGTGCGCCTTACGATCAGAGTGATCGGGATATCGCGCTCGAGCAGCTTGGCAATGACGCGCTTACCAATGAAGCCCGTGCCACCTAGCAGTACCACCTCGCCGGGACGCGCGGGCGCGTCCGAGAGCAAGACTTCGGCTGCGCCGGATTCGTTCGAGATGTCCTTAGTGATGGCCTCGCACCACTCCAAGACCTGGGCGCCATCTTCGGCAGTAGCGAGTGGCGCATCGCCACGGGCGAGGGCCTGGTAGGTGCCGCGGATAGAGTCGCGCATGCCAGCGTAGAACGCGTCCTCGCGGGGACCCATTCCAATGGTGAACTTGAGGTAGTCCTTCAGCACCTTCGAGGCGCTCTTCTTGAGCTCCTTACTGCGGCCAGCACCGGCCTTGTAGCTGTTCCAGAAGTCCAAGTACATGGTCTTGGACTCGCCGGCGATGTGATCATTAAAGAGGTCGGCCTCGATGCTGCCATCGGTGCCAAGCACTTCGATCGTCGAGCGAGTGAAGTCCTCGCCAAAGGCGAAGTACATCTCAACGGTGCCGCGCTCGGCCTCGGCCGCAATCACCCAACGGTTGTTGAAAAGCTGCCCAGGGTGCAGTTCACGGCTCTTGAGCACCGTGGTGGATGCGGACTTCACGGCGCCGACGAGGGCGTGGACCTGGGAGCATGGGTGGGGACCCTGCTCGAAGACGATGTTCGTGGGAGTGCGGAACATCCAGTGGGAGAAATCACCAGCGTCGAGTTGGCGCAGGGGCACACTCAAAGTGACCCGAACATGCTCCACGCGGCCGATCTCACCGTCTTCGACGCGCTTACAAAGAGCGGCAAAGCTGGGGTGGGTGACCGCGTTGTGGTTGACCGCCAGGGCAAGGCCTTTGGAGTCGGCGAGGGCGCCGAGCTCGCGTGCATCTTTGCTGGACAGGACCATGGGCTTCTCGACCATGACGCCAATCCCAGCCTCGAGGGTCTCGCGGATCAAGGTCGAGTGCAGCGGCGGCGGAAGCAGCAGGCTAGCCATATTGACGCCTAGGGCCTTCAACTCGCCAATGGAGGCCACTGCATGGGGAATGTCAAACTGCTTGGCCTTGGCTTCGGCCTTTTCAAGTACGGCATCACAGACAGCGACAAGCTCGATTTCGGGCGTGTTCTTAAGGACTTCCAGGTGGAAGTCAGCGATGAAGCCGGCGCCGACGACGGCGACGCGGAGGGGGGAATTGGAGCTGGGGTTAGCCATTGGGTGGAGCGCTCTTTAGTGCGTGGGACTTCGGTTGAAGTTCGGGTGGGCGGGGAGCATAGTTTGCGGACCTACCAATAGGAGGAGGTTCCGATGGGAAACCTTCTTCGACAGGTGGAATAGAGTCGCTCAACGAACTTGCAATGTTTGCACGCAGATTATGGATTCCTGCAGTTTGCCGGATTTGCGACGCCCCTCCCTGGGGGGCGCTTTTGGTGGGCAAATCTCTTTTTGTGCTCAACGTTTTCCGGTGGGGTGGCCGAGAAGATTAGTCTCCTCCTCTCTTGGGTCCGCTTCAACACTCCGGTGTTGTCTCGGACCCTTTTTTCGTTGGCCCGGTGTTCTCCCGGAGAGCGGCTAGGAGAGCCGCTAGACGGGCACGCCTTGGCTGAAACGGGGGCAAGGCCCCTATATTGAGGTTGGTCAAGAAGAACTGCCTCGCATTCCCTTGCCCGCTCTTGGTCTTGCTTTGCGACCTTTCTAAAATCGTCGCCTTCAACTTCTCCGCTAGAACCAAGGCGGGGCCTCGCTTGAGCGCAAGTGGGCACGCCTTGTACGCGGTGAAAATCCGGACAAGGCCGAGGCGCGCCCTCATCCCACCAACTCCACCATGACGCTCAACATTCCCGAAGGCTTGACCTTTGATGATGTCCTGCTTGTACCCCGGCACTCGGACCTCATCCCGAGCGAGGTCGACGTGTCCTCGCGCTTCTCTCGGCGCGTCCCGCTGAACGCGCCGATCGCCTCGGCCGCCATGGACACAGTAACCGAGTGGCGTTTGGCCGTCGGCATTGCCCGTGAGGGTGGCATCGGGATCATTCACCGCAACTTCTCCATCGAGGGCCAGATCGCCGAAGTGGACAAGGTCAAGCGTTCGGCCAACGGGATCATTTTGGATCCCGTGACCCTGCCGCCCACGGCGACGATGGGCGAAGCGCGTGGCCTGATGAAGAAGCACAACATCAGCGGCCTGCCGATCGTAGATGACAACCGCTTGGTGGTTGGCATCTTGACTAATCGTGACTGTCGCTTTGAGACCGTCGCCGGAACCCAGGTCTCGGAGATGATGACCAAAGAGGGACTAATCTCAGCGCCTCCCGGCACCTCCCTCGAAGAGGCCCGCGATCTACTGTACCGCAACAAGATCGAGAAGCTCTTGATCGTGGAACCTGGCAGGGGCGTGTGTGGAAAGCTCGCTGGCTTGATCACGATGAAGGACCTCGACATGCTCGATGCCTTCCCGAACTCAGCTACCGATGACCGCGGCCGCCTGCGGGTTGGCGCTGGCATTGGCGTTCACGATTACGAGCGCGCCGCTGGCCTGGTTGGAGCCGGGGTCGATGTGCTTGTTGTGGACACAGCCCACGGCCACAGCGACAATGTCATCGACACGGTTCGCAAGCTCAAGTCGATTCACAAGGACGTAGACATCGTCGCAGGGAACATCGCCACCGCCGAGGCCGCCGTCGCCTTGGTCGAGGCCGGTGCCGACGCTGTAAAAGTGGGCATTGGACCGGGGTCCATCTGCACAACTAGGATTGTTGCCGGCGTGGGCGTTCCCCAGTTGACCGCGATTTCAGATGTCAGCAAGGCGATTGCGGGCAGCGACGTTCCGGTTATCGCGGACGGTGGACTGCGCTATTCCGGCGACATGGCGAAGGCCCTAGCCGCCGGCGCTTCCTGCGTGATGGCAGGCAGCCTCTTGGCCGGTACGGACGAGAGCCCCTCCGAGCAGATCCTCTACCGTGGGCGTACCTTCAAAGCCGTGCGTGGCATGGGAAGCCTCGGCGCGATGGTCGATGGCGGCAAGGAGCGCTATCGGCAAGGTGACGTGATGGAGAAGCAGAAGCTAGTACCCGAGGGTATTGAGGGCATGGTCCCTTACAAGGGCCCGATCTCCACGGTCATCTACCAGCTCGTCGGCGGCATCCGCAGTGGCATGGGCTACTCCGGCTCCAGGACGATCCCCGACTTTTGGACGAACCACAGGTTCGTGCGCGTGACTGCGGCCGGCATGAAAGAGAGCCACCCCCACGACGTGCAGATCACCAAGGAAGCGCCGAACTATAACCACGAATGAGCTCCTCCACCGAACAGCCCAAAACCACCGGCGCTCCGACTATGACTCAAGAGAACGACATTCCGCGCGGGGTCCTGATCGTCGACCTAGGTACCCAGTACGCCCAGCTGATCGCGCGACGCGTTCGCGAGGCGCGGGTCTGGTGCGAGATCGTTCCGCCGCACCTGGCTATGGAACGTGCTGAGGCCATGAACCTCTGTGGCGTGATCCTGTCCGGCGGCCCGGCATCTGTTTATGGTGACGACGCGCCGGACATTCCCGAAGAATTGCTCGCCCTTGGCGTTCCTGTACTCGGCATCTGCTACGGCATGCAGTGGATGTGCCAGCACCTGGGCGGCCAGGTGGATGCCGCCGAAGCACGCGAGTTCGGGCGCGCTTCCATCGAGATCGCGAAGCCCTCGGGCGTGCTCGACTCGATCGACGGCAGCACGATCGTTTGGATGAGCCACGGCGACTCGGTCGCGAAGATCCCCGAGGGGTTCGAGACCTACGCCTCCACCGAGAGCTGCCCCTTCGCCGTGGTTGGTGACGAGAGCCGCGGTTTCTTCGGCCTACAGTTCCACCCGGAGGTCACCCACAGCGTGCGTGGCCGCGAGATCATCGAGAACTTCCTAGTCCGGGTCTGTAAGGCCCCCGCCGACTGGCGTCCGGGCTCCATCGTCGAGCGCGAGATCGAGAAGGTGCACGCCATTGTTGGCGAGACCGGTGAGATCGTGTTGGGCCTGTCGGGCGGCGTCGACTCCAGCGTCGCAGCCGTAATCCTGCAGAAGGCCGTCGGCGAGCGACTGCACTGTGTCTTCGTGGACAACGGCCTGCTTCGCCACGGCGAGCGCCAAGCCGTGGAGGACCTCTTTGGAGGCCACTTCCACATGGACCTCACTGTGGTGGACGCAAGGGAGGAATTCCTTGGCGCCCTTGCAGGAATCTCCGACCCCGAGCAAAAGCGCAAGGTCATCGGCAAGATCTTCGTGGACATCTTCCGCCGCGAAGCCACCCGCTTCTCGAACGCCAAGTTTCTAGGCCAAGGAACCCTCTACCCCGACGTCATCGAGTCCATCCCCGCCCACGGCGGCGCGACCCACGTCATCAAGTCTCACCATAACGTGGGCGGCCTACCCGACGACCTAGACATGGAGCTCGTCGAGCCCCTACGCGAGCTCTTCAAAGACGAAGTCCGCGAGATCGGCCGCCACCTAGGCCTAGCCTCAGCCGTTGTCGACCGCCAACCCTTCCCGGGTCCCGGCCTAGCCGTCCGAATCCTAGGCGACATCACCGAGGCCAAGTGTGACCTCTTGCGCCGCGCCGACCACATCATCACCAGCGAGATCGAAAAAGCCGGCGAACACAAGGACCTCTGGCAGTACTTCGGCGTCTTGCTACCGACGAAGTCGGTGGGTGTGATGGGGGACCAGCGGACGTACGAGAACACGTGTTGCCTGCGGGTTGTCTCGAGTGAGGATGCGATGACTGCGGATTGGGCTTACTTGCCGCATGAGCTTTTGCAGACGATCTCGGGGCGGATTATTAATGAGGTGCGGGGGATTAATCGGGTGGTGTTGGATATTAGTTCTAAGCCGCCGGCTACGATTGAGTGGGAGTAACGTCATCCCGAAGGGATGACGAAACGTCGCTAGATCGTCAAAGATTCTCGCCGGCCCAACCCCAAGCGAAGTGAGGACGCATCCCAAAGGGATGCGTAAGAGACCCCCCAAGCGAAAAAAAACCCCCTTTGACGCCCAAGCCTCCCGCCCTCTCCGATCAAAGCCCAAAGCCCAAAGACGCCGGTACCTCCCCCAGGAGGCACCGGCGTCTCTCAATTCCCGTCCCCTATAAAACCCGTATCCCCAGCTTGCCCTCAACCTCAACCTCAAGCCGCGACCCCTCAACCAACTCGCCATTCACGCGCCACGCCTGCGACAAGCCCTGCCCCAAGCCCCGCGCCTCCACCGTGACCGTCTGCCCAGGAAAGTAGTACCCCAAATAAGGCAGCGCCTCCAGCCGGCCATCAATCACAAGCGTCTGCTGCTCGCCTCCAGCCCCAACCCCAATCCGGACGGGAACGCTGTCCTTAAGCCCAAGCGCCCGCGCCATGTCCTCACGGAAAAATGCACTGCGCCTTCGCAGGAAGATCTCCGCGTCGTCGATCGCCCTTGACGCAATGCCCGGTTTGCCACTGAATTGACGATACCAGCTAAGGCGCTCGCTCATGAATTCTGCACCAAGCTCGTGGTTCATGAAGCCAACCGCGCGCTCGGCAAAGACATCCCTGAACATGGGGTCGTCACGAACGAGCCCTGCAAAAATCATGCTGCGCACGTCCTCGCGCTGCACGCGGTTCGCCTCCTTCAGCTCAATGGCAACTGTGGGCTCCTTCGATAAGTCTGCCAGCACCAGGTCGAAGCACATCTTTCTCCAGATTTCGGCGTTCGTTGGATCCCGCTCGGTGCTGTAGCGGAAGCTCCGGTCCATGTCCCAGTTGACCCAGCGCCAGAGCTGAAGGCGCGGGCCACGATCCAAGTACGCCGCGCCCTGGGCCCAGTCGTCCGTGCCACACCAGAGGAACGGGAACATGTGCCGGATGTAGCTCTCCAGGTCGACGTTCTCCGAGACCTTGGCCATGGTGACCTTACCTGGCTCCAGGCGCGCCACCCATGCGTGCAAGTCCTCGTAGTTCCTTGCGTCGACTTTCGAGGAGTTGCCCCGATAGCGGTAGAAGCTGAAGTCGCCATGGCCGAGTCGCTCTGCCCAATAGTCTTTAGTCAGATGCTCGGACAGGGAGAACATGCCCTGGACCTCGCCATTCAGCACATAGAGGCCAGGTCGCATGCTTGGTGCGTCGCCGCCGATCTCTCGTACGATGTCAAAGGAGAGGGACGAACTCAGGGCGGACTCGCCGCGGACGATTAGGCGGTTCGCCGCGGTGGCCTGGCCATCGAAGATCTGCTCTAGGGGTAGGTCTCCGCTGTCATAGGTCACCCGAGCGTAGAGCCGGACGCTGGACCCATGCTTGGCCCGCACCTCGGGTCGGCGCGTCGAGTTTCCGTGCAGCCGCAGGCCGACGGGCATCTG
Organism: Planctomycetota bacterium; assembly: GCA_047629095.1. Lineage (GTDB taxonomy): Bacteria > Planctomycetota > UBA1135 > UBA1135 > CALBMX01. The sequence goes on from JBLHWM010000073.1 coordinate 8,991, forward strand.
GGTGATCAGCTCTTCGCCCTCGAAATACGAGACCTGGGCGGGCACCTCCCAGCGTTGCTCGTAGTTCGCGAAGATGCCGGACTCGGGGTCGTTTAGGTCCGCCTCGTTCACGGTGACGGAGATCAGTGGCCAGTCCTTGCGGAGAAAAGGTTGGGCAGCATTCGTGCTGTCGGCGATTGGCAGCCTCTCCTCGTGGAGTCGATACACGAAGTCCCCATCTTCGTCCACGGCTGCACGGAACATGCCGTTGGTTCGCAGCACCCTGGCCAGGGGCCCGGTGACGAGAGCCTCGCCGGGCACCACGTCGTTGCGCATGAGCTTGCGCGTGTTGTCGAAGCGGCCTGAGCTCTCGATCCACCAGCCAGCTCCTAGCAACAAAGCTAGGGCGGCTGGGATGACGATGCGGGGGGACGGTGCCAAGCCCTAGGCCCCGTTGCGATCGAAGTAGAAGTTGGTGGCTGCGTCCGCCGTGAGCTGCTTGAGGCTCCGAGAGATGGCTTGGGTCTCCTCGGGCCGGACGGCGACAAAGTGGAAGGAGATCGAGGCGCCCTCGGGACCCTCGGTGATGCTGTCGAGTGCACCGCCGTCCAAGGTCTTCGTGAGGTAGCCGATCACGGGCTCGCCGCAATCGCGGTAGGCATCGCTGCCCATGGAAACCACCAATAGGCCGTGTCCCGATGCGCCAATGCGGAACCCGTAGATGCGCCTCATGACCAAGAGCGCAATCACGGCCGCTGCAAGGATGACACCAAGGAACAGGATGTTAAACGTCGCGCAGCAAAGCGACGTCGCCACAACGATCATGACGAAGGAGATCTCCTCGGGCTCCTTGATCGGCGTGCGGAAGCGGACGATCGAGAGTGCGCCGAGCAATCCCAAGGACAGCGGCAGGGAGAACTGGATCGTTATGAACACGCCTGTGATGGCGACACCAAGCAAGGGGAAGGCGCGGTGGATCTGGCTGCCGGTGGTTCGACTGCGGAAGAAGACCACGTACAGGTACGAGATGAAGAAGGACGTGGCGAGTGAGAAGGCCATGGCCACCAAGAACATGGGCAGGCCGACATCCTCCATGCCGGCGGATCCAAACTCGGTGAGTTGCTTGAGAAAGTCTTTCATCGTTCAGGTAGGGGGGGGGAGCTTGTCTTAGTGGGAAGCGTAACGCAGCCAGTTGAAGCAGACGCCAAACTTGGAGAAGGCCTCGCGCTTACAGCCAAGCCGATTGAGGTCGGCGAGGGATTGGGGAAGGGCCTGGTGCTCTCCCTTAACTTCCAGCACGGCGCGGCCAAGAGGCAGCTTGCGCGGTGCGGGTAGTCGTGATCGGTTGACCCGGGATACACGAATCTGCGTATCGATGCTGAGGCGCGCGCCGGAGCGCGGCTCCACAAACCGGAAGCGATGGTAGGTGACCTCGAAGACGGGCAGCAGGGGGCCCGGGGGCTCGCCGTGGAAGCCACAGACATCCTGGAGTAAGAGCTCGGGAACGCGCTTCAACTCGGGACCGCTGAGGTCCATCTCACGGACATCTTGAGCGGTCCAGTCCGTCTGTACGCGCAGCTTGCGGCGGCAGGAGCCGAGCTTGAACTTCGCCTCAAGAAAGGCGTTGCCCACAGGAGCGCCGCCGGGCAGCGCGCCATAGTGGCGCAGGCGGATTTTGGTCTTCAGAAAGTCACTGTTCAACTTCTCGTCCACGGCCTGCCAGCGATGGGTGTCGTAGTAGATGCTGCGGACCTGACCAATGGCATACTTGCCATCGGGCTGACAGCGCGCGCGCAGGGTGCCGAGCACCCGCGGCAGAATACGCTCGTCGAAGGCGAACTTGGTCTCGTGCTCATCCTCGGCAAAGCCGGGCACACCGTCCGCCACGTTATCGGGTGTAGAACCCGAAACGCCAAGGATCCGAGGCAGTCCCCGGATGGGCGCAGGTGAGTTGGTATGGAGCGAGGTCACCAAGTCATGGTACCTGCCCCTAGGCCTTTTCTTCACGGGCATTTCGATCGAATTGCACGCGATAGAAACGCAAGAAGCCCGCGCCCCAAGATCACCAGGGTCGCGGGCTTCGAAGTGAGTGCGCCGCTACTCGGCCTTGATGGTGAAGGCGTCCGCGAAACGACCGTAGCCGCGCTCGACCAGATCCTCTGCGGCAATGAAGCGCAGGGCGGCCGAGTTGATGCAGTAGCGCAGACCCGTGGGCTCGGGACCGTCCCGGAACACATGGCCCAGGTGGCTATTGGCGTGGGTCGAGCGCACTTCATCCCGAGGGTAGCCGAGCTTCGTGTCCACATCCTTGGCGATGTTCGAGTCGATCAAGGGCTGCCAGAAGGACGGCCATCCGGTGCCGGACTTGTACTTGTGGACAGAGCTGAACAGCGGCTCGCCACTGACCACATCCACGTAGATGCCATCGATCTTGTTGTCCCAGAACTCATTCTGGAAGGCGCGCTCGGTGCCATCCTCTTGGGTGACCTTGTAGGCGAGTGACGACAGGCGCTTCTTGAGCTCGTCCTTTGAAGGCTTGATGTAGCGCGCCTTATTGCTGACGAGCAGTGGACCGAAGTCCATCACCCGCGCCGCGCCCCAGGCCTTGTCGCAGAACTTGTCGCGACCGGAACCCTTGCGGTAGCGGTAGTAGTGGTCCGCCTCTTTGAGGTAGTAGTCCTGGTGGTATTCCTCGGCGTCGTAAAACGTGGAGACGGGCGAGATGGGCGTGACGATGGGCTTCGAGAAGATGCCGCTTGCAGCCAAGGCGGTCTTCGAGGCTTGTGCCACCTTTAGCTGCTCGACATCCGCCACGAAGATTCCACTGCGGTACTGTGTGCCGCGGTCGTTGAAGGAGCCGCCGGCATCGGTGGGATCAAACTGGCGCCAGAAGAACTCCACCAGGGTCGAGTACGAGACCACGTCGGGATAGTAGAAGACCTCGACGCCTTCCGTGTGGCCGGTGGTGCCCCTGCCGACCTGCTTGTAGGTCGGGTTCTCCGTCTCCCCATCGGTGTAACCTGAGACAGCTTCCACCACGCCGGGGACTGTCTCGAAGACGCTCTCGATACACCAGAAGCAGCCGCCTGCAAAAATGGCGCTAGCCATGGTCTCGTCGGGCCCCTTCCAACCGGCTTTGTGCTCCAGGGTAAGGTGCCCTCCGGAGGTCGTCGGTTGTGAGGTCGGACGGGAGTCGGACTGGAAGGCGGTCGCCGTAAGTCCGGCGGCTCCGGCGAGGAAGAGGAATAGTGCGGTTCGTGCGTTCGTCATAGCAATTTTGGTCTTGTCGTGGGTTGGGCTTCCAGGGTTCTGGTTTTGGCTCTCCATGACCCATGTATCGTCCCGAATTCTCACGTGAAGGTCACGCCCTACTCAAGATTCTAAACTTCTTCGAACATAGCGTTTGGGCACGGATCCGCAGGGGGATTCGCCCAACAGGCCCGGACGCAACGGCCCGCTAGGCCTTAGGCTTGCGCTTGCGCTTCTTCGCCTCGCGCTTCTTCTTGGCCTTCTCTTCCGGCTCCAGGCCCGCTGGAATCCAGTCGTCCGGCGGTGACGTGCCCTTGAGCTCGTAGAGGAAGCGCGACGGCATAGACGGGATGCGCGTACCGAATTTGTTGCGTTCTCGGGTGTGGCTGAGCACGAGCTCCATCTTGGCGCGCGTAATACCCACGTACATGAGGCGCCGCTCCTCCTCCGTGTTGCCTTCCTTGGCCGCGCGGCCGTGGGGCAGCAGGCCCTCTTCGATGCCAATCAAATACACGCCGGGGAACTCCAACCCCTTGGCCGCGTGCAGGGTCATCAAGGTGACTTGATCGATGTGGGACTCGTCCTTCTTGCGATCCGGAGACTCGCCGGCGTTGAGGGCTAGGTTGCTCAGGAACGTGCCCA
>JBLHWM010000074.1:0-12682 GCA_047629095.1 Planctomycetota bacterium
GCATAAGGGGCTCTATAGTGCGACTTGCTTCGCTCTGGTGGAGAATGGGCTTCGAGAGGATGAGCTACCGGAGCGGGTCACGAACCTGTGGACCAATGCGCTGGAGAGCAGCTCCATGTCCCTGGAGCGGGGAGCTTCCGTCAAGGCGCAGTTCTCGGCGGAGCGGTGGTCCGAGTTTTGTGCGGACATCGCGTTCTTTGATGGACGCGTAGGTCTCATCGGCTGGTCCAAGATCTTGGTGGACCATGGTCACAACGCGTCTCCGTTCTGGACTTCGGTGGGGGCGGGAATCGCTGGGGTGCTTGGGTTGAGCGATGCCTCACTGCTCCTGATGTCACTGCTTGATCTAGCCCTGCTCTTAGCCATGGGCTTGGCCTTGCGGCGCGTGTTTGGCATCCAAGTGGCCCTGCTCTTCTGCACCTTTTACTTTGCGAACGTCTTTGCACCCTTCACGATTACTGGGGGTGCCTTCTTGCGCCACATGTGGTTGGCGGGTGTGGTCGGGTTTGCCTGCTGCATGCAGACGGGAAAGGGCAAGCTCGGGGCCGTGTTCTTGGCCATCGCGACCTTGGACCGCATCTTTCCGGCCGTCCTGATCCTCTGGCCAGTCTTCCTGGCTTTGCGCGAGCTGCGCAGCTCGAGGCAGGATGAGCCCCGCAGCACGCTCGGCCTCCAAACCCTCGGTGTGTTCCTCGTCTTGGTTGGCGCGGGCATTGCTTCGACCGGCGTTGCCGCCTGGACTGCGTTCTTCGAGAACGTGGTCGCCCACGGCCGGGGCTTCTTCATCAACCAGATCTCCCTGCGCAACCTGTTCACGGTCAACCCCGCCACGGCGTCCACGATCATCGAAACCGACGCGCTCTGGATCCGGGAGCGCGAGCAGCTTGCGGCCCAGAGCTGGCTGGCCCTTTGGGGTATACGTGTCCTCGGCGCCGCGCTCGTGTTCGTATGTGCTTGGCGCGCCCGCGGAAACCTGTCCCCGATCCGCGCCCTGGTCTGCCTGTCCCTGCTGCCCTTTGTGCTGGCCTACCCCGCAAACTACTACCACGTCTTCCTTGGCCTCGCGCTGCTTGATTTCAAGGGCCTGGCCCGGGTTCTGATCGCAAGTCAAGTCCTGCTCTGGGCAGTCGCCTTCTACCTGTACAGCAGCCCCGCACCTGGCGCGCTCCCCCCGGCCTTGGCCTACGTGGAGCTCTTCAACTGGTGCGTATCCTTGGTGCTTGCCCTGGGTGCGACCTTTTTCTTGGCAAGGTCGATTCACCCCAAAGCCGGCCTTGCAGCGAGCTTATTACTGGGTCTCGCCGTTTTGGGATACGGCACGGCTTACCCGAAGACCCCAGAGCGTTTGGACCTGATCCCGTCCGATTTGACTGGGGCCAAGGTGATCACCGAGGACATGACTCGATGGGGCAATGGCTGGAGTCGCGGTGATCAGGTGGTCGTCATGGCGACGGCTCCAGGCCAGAGTGTCAAGTGTGTTCTGGGCACCCCTCAGGGGTATTACTATGGGCGTCTGCGCTTCGACTTCACCCAGACTCCGGCGTTTGGGCGAGTCACTGTGCGTGTGTATGGCCAGGAAATCGTCGTCGATCTGTATTCTCCGAAGGTGGGGATCGTCTCGGTCGTGACCGAGCGTATTGAGATCTATGGCGACGAGGTTGAGGTCGAGTTTGTCGTCGAGGGCAAGCACCCCGCCTCGTCCAACTACTTCATCGGCATCGACAAGATCGGACTGGAGCGCTCGGCTTCTAGATCGCCCCAAGCTGCCTTGGACAGAGCGCAATCCTGGCTGGACAACAATCCAGTCCAGGCCGTCCCCGTGCCCAATCCCGATCGGGATCTCGCGGCCTTGGCGGCCCTGCTCTCCGAGCAAACTACCCGTAGGTTCGAACTCACGGTCAAGGGCGAGCCCGATCCCCAGCTCTCCGCAGGCTTCGCCCTGACGGTGGAGGCCATGCTGCGCGCCTACGACTTCGTCGAGGGGATAGATCCCGCAACTGCGGCGGAGCAGGGGCTCGTTCTACCCAAGGGTCTCGAGTCGTGGACCGCGTCTCTCTTGGACGGACTGCGGTGGTCCGTTGCGCTTCGGGATACGATCACAACGGCGCGCTTGTTGATCCTTGCGCAGCGAGCCGGCGCGAGCCCCAAAGACATTTACGTACAGGCTGCGGCGGATTCCCTCGTCGTTCAACAGCGCGAGGATGGCAGCTTTGGCCCCGTGCAGCCGAACACACCCGAGCCCTACAGGATGGGCGTCGAATTGGCGATCAAGGCCCTGGATGGGCTCTAATCGCCTAGTTCACAATACGCAGGCGCGTTGTGATCGCACTGTGATCAGCGCCTTGGTACAAGGGGCGCTCGCGATCAATGGCGGTGACGGACTCGCTGAAGCGGTCAATCACGCCGATCTCTCCACCGACGAAGGTGAAGTCACGGGGCATGCTGACTCCGGGCAGGGCAAAGCCCCCAAAGGAAGCTTTGAACGTAGCTTGGCGGCCAATGCCCTGGCGCGCATCCGCTAGACCGCCAAGGCCTCGGACACGGTCGTAGGCCATGGACGTATCGGACGCCCCAAGATCGATGGCCAGGATAGTGCGCAGGTCCCAAGAGCGAGTCTCGAGGTCCATGAGTAGCGCCTCACGATCATGCTCGCGGTCTCCGGGCCCGGGGGGAGGCAAGCTCACCACGCGCAGGTGAACTGGCGGGCCCTCGATGTTGATCTGGGCTTCCATGAAGATCGTGTTCTCCGCGAAGGTGATGACCTCGGGTTCGTCCAGGGGGTACTTGGAAAAGACGATCGTCCCAAAGCTGTGTGCATCCTTGCCGCCGTCCATTTCGAGTGTGGGGGAGCTCATGGAATAGGGCCAGTCCACGAGGTTCTCCTTCAGGGACTGGATCGCATCGGAGTCGACTCCGGTGACCACGGCGAGATCTGCCAACTGGGAGTTCAACCTAGCCTCCAGCGAGTCGGTGGGGTCCTCTTCCCAACGTACCTGGACCACGGTGACCTCGGTGCCCGCGAGTACGTCAGTCGCGGTCGATGGCAGGAAGACCCGCATAGCCGGAAAGAGGTTGTAGACCGCCAGGCAGAGCGTGCAGAAGAACGCCACTCTCTTGCGTGGAAGCAGGGTCATCCCCACGATGGATAGGACCAGCGCCAGGCTGCCAACATGCCAACGCAGGTCGGACAAGGACTCACCAACCCATGTCAATGGTGCGGAAAAAACGAGCAGTGAAAACAGGGCGACTGCCCAGATTACGCTGCTCCCAATAGACTCTCCAGTCTGAGTAATGCGTTCCCTCATTCCAGACCTATCGGCGGCTGAATCCTCCGTGCAGGCGTCGAATCCGTATTTGCGGCAAAGTTTTCCCTGCAGCCACCCCTCAGGTGGGTTTTGGGCTACTTCAGGCGGTTGATGACTACACTGACGTCAGAAGAAAAGGCATTGGAGACAAGGATGTCGAGGCTGCCCTTTCCAATCAGGTCGGCGAAGGTCACCGCAAGTGGGCCGAGGCCGACCCCAAGGTCACTCTGGCGCGCGAGCTTGAGCTTGCCGTCCTGGAAACTTGTCAGCCAGAGGTTGGCCGCGTGGCTGTTTTGAGCGGCCAGGACCAGATCCGCCGTGCCGTCCAGGTTGAGGTCCGCCGCGGCGAATCCCGCCGGGGCGAGCCCCGTGGCCACGGTGGTGCTGACTTGGCTCTCAAGGCTGCCGTCAAACAAGTGCGCCGAGCAAGTCCCCGGACTCGTGCCTTGGCTTCCGAGCCAGAGGGCGACTAGGTCATCGCTGCCGTCCCCGTCAAGGTCGGCGGCCAGCAGCCGCGAGGGACCTTGGCTCTTGGGACCCGTATTCTTCGGGCGCTCAACCGACCCGGCCTGCTTCCCTGTGGCCGCGTCGATCAAGATCACGCCCTTGGCGAAGCCCACAGCGAGCAGCGCAACTGGCGCGCCAGAGGTCTGGTCCTTGCGCACCAAGACCGCCAGGGAAGTGGGCTGTTCGGCCGCGCTCCAGGTGGTCGGTTCCCCGAGTGGCGCCATAACGATCGTGCCGCCTTCGCTGCGTGGTTCGACCCGATAGGTCGCCAGGCTGCGGTTCACCAGGTCCAGCATCACCAGGTCATCGATGCCGTCTAGGTCCACATCGTGGGCGACCAAGCCGGCCGTGGTCGAGGCGGGCACACGGTCTCCATTGGGACCCTGAACTTCGAGGATGCCAAAGTTTCCCGAGGCCTGCTTGCCCATAACGACGAGCCGTGCGGTGGCGCCGGCGGGTTCCACGACAAGCAACAGTTCCGTCGGTTGACCCGGTCCCTGGAAGTGCGCCGGTTGGAGGGCCGCAGGCGAGGGGCCCACGGGGATTCGAGTCGCGACTTTCAGGCCACCAAAGCCATCGTTGGCCAAGATCGTAAGACTGCCATCGGCCGCGTCTAGGGTCGCCACCTCGGGCTTGCCATCGCCGTTCATGTCCAATGCAGCGATCGCTAGGGGGTTGGTTCCCACGCGGATTCGGCGCGCCTGGGCAAAGGCGGGCTTACCCTTCTTAAGTAGCCCGGTGCCGTAGAGCAACGAGATCGAGTTCGCGCCCCGGCAAGCCACGGCCAGGTCCTCAAACCCATCCCCGTCGTAGTCCGCCACGGCCAATCCCCAGGGGTCCTGGCCTGCGTATTCCGAAATGGAAACCTGCGGTCCCGCCTCGACGAAGGAGCCCATCACGCTGTAGCCCTGGTCGTTCTGGCCCAGGCTCACCAGGTCGTCCTTGCCGTCCCGATCCAAGTCCGCGACGGCGAGTGCCATGGGGACCAGGCCGATCTGCTGCAGGGGATTCCCCACGCCGGGCGTCACCGCGAAACTCGCGGGCGCGGCTGTGCCCAAGCCGAAGACCAGCACGCGCCTGTCCCCGCCGAGGAAGACCTGTTCGAGGTCCCCGTCCCCGTCCAGGTCCGCCTCGCCAGCCGAGCGAGGGATCCCGTCGAAGCGCAGGGACTGGGTGGCTTCGAGATCGCCGTCGGGATTGGTGCGGAAGAGGTGCAGGCTCTCGTCGGATTGGGTCAGGGCCACCACGCTGCCATCGGTCATGGCCAAGATGCCCACGGGTCTCGCGCCGATGTCGATGGAGCTGGTCTCGCGGATTGCGCCTGTCCCGTCTGTCTCTACAAGCAGCGTATGCAGCGCGCCGAAACGACTCGCGAGGTAGAGCTGCTCATTGCTGCCAGCCACAGCTCCCAGCACCCGGGGTGTCTCGCCAAGTGCCAATGTGCTCGCCACGGTCAGGGTCCCCGCGGCGTCCCCGCGCCGCACGTTGATGATCGAGAGCTGCTTGGTCTCGGTCGAGGCCACCGCAATGCGCGGCGGGTTGCCAAAGACAACCGGCGCGATGGGGTAGTCGCCAATGTCGATGCGAGCTTGGCGCTCGTCGCTCAGCCCGTCCGGGCCGCCGAAGAAGACGCGCACTTGTCCGGGCTTCTCGACGACTACGGCTAGGTCGGCAAAGCCGTCCGCGTCGAAGTCAGAGGCGCAGGCGCCCAGTGGCTTGCCCCGAAGTCCAAGCTCCCGGCGAGCCTCGAGATGGAGCTTGCCAGCAGTCTGCCGGGGCGCTGGCTTCGGAGTCGCCACTTGTGCTTCTACAACTGCGGGTGCCTCAGCGTCCACTGTCGCTGCGGTGACAGTGGGGGGCGAGACATCCTCGCCGCAACTCCACAGGGCACTCGCACAAAGTCCAAGGACAAGTAGGGAAGGATTCAGGCGCACAGGCGTCAGGGGGTTGGGCATCTGGGGCAGCAGTCGTTTTCGATCGTTGTCGCTGTGACTATGCCACAGCGGCTGGCTAAGTAGGGCTCGTGGCGGTCGCCGCTGCTCGAGATTGACATTCCTTAGCGTCGGAACGCTTGGGTTGCACCATGTCGTATCAAGGGCAGTGGCGGTTCGTCCGTTTTTGTTCACCAAGCAAGCTAGTCGAAGCTTGCCCTTACAGTTCAAGTGCAGGATCCTTGTCCCGACTTCCTTGCCCTTGTTAAGGAGGCGAGCCGCTATCCTACAGCCCCGATCCAACCTCCAACTAGTGATTTGAAGTCAAACCGGAAGTCTCCCCTAGTGCTGATCCTGCTTGCCATCGCCCTGGGCGTTGGTGGCTGGTTCATCTTGGATTCGAGTCCTGACGCGCCAGCCGTGGCCCCCCTTGGCAGCACCTTGTCGGGTCCGATTGTTGAGCGGGAGCCCAGCCTGTCCAAGCCCAAGGTCAGCACAGCGCGGCTACCCGAGCCCAGGGCCGGGGACTCCATCGGATCGGAGCTCAACAACGTGCTCTGGCCCCTTGAGGTCGAGCTCGATCTACTCGAGGCCGGGGACATCCCCCAAGAGAAGGGCGTAGCGTCCTTGGGCTCCGGTGCCGTGGCGATCCTGCGCGGCCGCGTGGGGGGCAGCCAGGATTCCGGCGTCATGGCCACGGTGACCTTTGTCGAGGGTCCGAACGAGGGCCGCGTGCTGCGCACCGATGTCGATGGGAAGTTTGGCGCGACGAACCTGCTACCGGGCCTGGCGATCGTGGAGATTACCGGCGACGGTCTCGTGGGCGCACGCCGAGAAGTGCGCCTGCGCCAGCGCCGCGAGACCCTGCTGAACATCGGCTTTGGGCGGCTGGGCACGCTCCAAGGGCAAGTGCTGGACAAGGGCGGCGATCCCCTGGAAGGCGTGCGGGTGCAGGTGGACTTGGGCTCGGTCTACACCGATGAGGAGGGGCACTTTTGGCTACCGAACCTAGCCTCGGGCCTCTCGTTTGTGGAGCTGTCGAAAGAGGGCTTTGCGGCCTACCGCGAGAACGTAAACATCACGGCGAACCACGTGGTCAACTCGAACCAATTGAAGTACGTCATGGCCCCAGGGGCGACCCTCAACTTGGACCTGAAGGGCGTCGTCGGTGGTCCCGGTCCGGCCTTGGTCTACCTGAGCTCCGGCAACCCCAAGGGCTCGCGGACCTTCCCTTTTTATACGATCAATCCGGTCGAGGTCTTTCCCGGTGGCGTGACGGCAATCTCGAACCTACCGCGAGAGTTGATCAGCGTGCGCGTCTTCCGGCCCGGCGCCGAGTGTACGACTCCGATGCGCAACATCAATCTACAGGCCGGCCAAGAGCGCACCCTCGAGATGGAGCTACGCTCGACCATGAAGTTGACCGGCGTCGTGATGGCTGATGGCGCCCCGGCCGCTGGAGTACAAGTCACCCTAGAAGCGCCGAACCAGGTCGAGGCCACCCTCGGCTACTACCGTCAGCCTTCGAACTATCTCGAGTCGGACGTGATGTCGCCGATCCCCGCCGCATTCCAGACCGTGGTCACCGGCGGGAACGGGCGCTTCACCTTGACCGCATGGAGTGACATCTCCGCCTCGCGCTACCTCAAGGCCGTGTCCTCGAATGGCGAGCTGACGGCGATCAAGATCGTGCACGCGAAGGACGAAGAGGTCCAGCTCGACCTAGAGCCGCGGTCGCAGGGCGCCGGCATTCTTAGCTTCGAGCTAACCGACCGCTTCCAAGGTCTACCCATCGCCTGGCGCGTGAACGGCGAGCCTATGCCGCCCTTTGTGCTCGGGCCAAGCGATGACCTCAAGTTCGAGGGCCTCGCCCCCGGACGTTGGGGCGCGCGGGCCCGGTGGGATCACTGGGAGCTCATGGAGAGCAGTGATTTCGAGATCCGGGACGGCGAGTCCGCGACGGGCTTCATCGAGCTGCCCGAGGACGCGGTCATCGGGCAAGGTCCGGAGGCCTGGCTGCGAGCGGGCAAAGAGTACCCGCTCTAGCAACCCTACCGGAAAACGGCTTATTCGGCTCCTCGCTTCGGATCTGCAGCATTGGTTGGGAGCGAGCCGCGCTCAGCGGCTAGGAAGGCTGCTTCCGCGGTCTCGGCCTCAACCTCCTCGCATGCTCAAAGAGCGCTCCGTCTCAGGTCGGGCTCTTTTTCGGGCGGGCTGCAAGGCCGGTCGGATTCACGCTCCGTCGAGATGGGGCAATCTCTTGGAGGCGCGATTCCGAACCGTGGGTAGAATGCGCGCGATAGGTCGGGCCAGCAGGCCACTAGGCCGATCCCGAGCAACAGCCCCCCGCGAACTCTCCCCCCGCTATGCGCAATCTGACTCTAAACGGTGTTTCCCTGACCCTCGATCACCTCGATTGGATCTTTGGGGAGGAAGAGGTCACCCTCGCACTCGATCGCGGCGCGCGCAAGCGCGTACAGGCCGCGCGGGATGTGGTCGACCAGCACGTAGAGGCCGGTAACGTCGTCTACGGTCTGACGACAGGCTTTGGGAAGCTGAAGAACGTCGCCATTGCGCGCGAGGATCTCGCGACCCTGCAGCACAACTTGATCGTCTCCCATTGCACCGGCGTCGGCGAGCCCATGGAGCCGGCCGAGGTTCGCGCGGTACAGGTCTTGCGCTTGAACGGAATCGTGCGCGGTCACTCGGGCCTGCGCTTCGAGATCGTGCAGCAGCTCGTGCGCCTCTTCAACAAGGGCTTCGTTCCCGAGGTGCCGCGCCAGGGTTCGGTGGGCGCATCCGGCGACCTTGCACCCCTGGCGCACATGGCGGCCACCTACATGGGTGTCGGCCACGCCTACCTGCGCTCGACCACTAAGTCCGGCGCGGTGAAGTACAAGCGCATGAGCGCGGCGAAGGCCCTGGCCGCAGTGGGGGAGAAGCCCGCCGAGTTTGCAGCGAAGGAGGGCCTCGGCCTGATCAACGGAACCGAGGTGATCAAGTCCGTGCTCGCCCGTGCAGTCTCCCGTGCGACCAACTTATCGAAGGCCAGCGACGTGGTCGCGTCGCTCACGCTCGAGGCCCTGAACGGCTCGGTCAAGCCCTTCGACGCGCGCTTCGCCGAGCTCAAGGGCCACGCAGGCCACGGTCGAACTTCTAGCAATGTGCGCAGGCTACTCAAGGGCTCAAAAGTACTCAAGAGCCACGCGAATTGCGACCGCGTGCAGGACCCCTATTCCCTGCGCTGCGTCCCTCAGGTCCACGGCGCGTTCAAGGCCGCCCTTGAGCACGTCACCAGCATCCTGACCGGCGAGCTCTCCAGCGTTACCGATAACCCGATTCTGTTCCCCTTGACCGGTGAGGTCATCTCCGCCGGCCAGTTCCACGGCCAGCCCCTGTCCATGATCGCGGACTACCTCGCTCTCTCGCTCTGCACCTTGGCGAACATATCCGAGCGCCGTATCGAGCAGCTCGTGAACCCCGACCTCAACGATCTGCCCGCATTCCTGACTCCGGAGCCGGGGCTCAACTCGGGCCTCATGATTGCCCAGGTCACCGCTGCAGCCCTGGTCTCCGAGAACAAGGGCCACGCCCATCCCGCCAGCATCGACACGGTCCCCACGAGTGCGAACCAAGAGGACCACGTGTCCATGGGCATGGCGGCGGCGCGCAAGATCCATGCGATCCTCGACAACACCGAGGCTGTGGTTGGCATCGAGTTGATGTGCGCGGGCCAGGCCCGTGACTTCAACGACGACTATCGCCCGGGCAAGGGCGCCGCGGCGGCCCACGCGATTCTGCGCACCAAGGTCAAGACCCTCGGGCCCGATCGCTACCTTCACCCGGACCTGATCGCTGCCGGCAAGCTGGTCTCTAGCGGCGAATTGGTCGCCGCGGCCCAGAAGGCCGCGGGCAAGCTCGAGAGTTAGCCAAAACGGACTACCGGATTGGCTCGTCATAGCCCACTTTCCAGGAGAGGCGCTAGAGCCGGCGGATCGTGTTTTCGAGCATGAGCTTGAGGTGTTGCAGGGAGTACGGCTTCTTGAGGAATGCCGCCAGACCGAACTCGCTAAAGCGCTCGGTCGCGTCTCGCTCCATGTACCCACTGCTAAGGATCACGGGCAGGTCGGGCGCGAGCTGCTTGATCTGCCGGTGGGCCTCGTCGCCGCCCATGCGCGGCATGGTGAGATCGAGCACTACGCAGGCCAGCTTCGCGCCTTGTTCACTGACAACCTCAACGGCTTCGACGCCATCGCAGGCGGTCACGACTTCATAGCCGAGGTGCTCCAAGAACTGCGTGCCAATTTTGCGAATGCCCTGCTCGTCGTCCACTAACAAGATCAAGCCATGGCTCTCGGCTTGGAGCTCTTGGGGGCTGACTGGGAGCCATTCGTCTCCAATTACCAGGGCCTGCTTAGCCGGCAAAATGATCGTGAAGGTCGTTCCGTTGTCGACCTCACTCTTGAATCGTAGCGCACCACCGTGGCGGTGCAGGATTCCGAGCAAGGCGGCCATGCCCAGGCCGCGGCCGGCAAATTTGGTTGTAAAGAACGGCTCGAAGACTCTTCGGCGCGTCTCGTCATCCATGCCGCAGCCAGAGTCCTTGACCTCGAACATGACGTAAGTGCCAGGCACTAGGGGCGAGGAATTCGGATTGAGTAGCGAGCGCGGGAAGTCCTGCAGGGAGTGCTCATCGCAATGGACCGTACCTGTGGAGATGATGATCTCGCCAGCCTGGCTGCCGATGGCTTCGGCTGCATTGATGATCAGGTTCATGACGACCTGCCGAATCTGGGAAGAGTCGCCCTCGAACACCGGCTGGCCACCAATCCGGTCGTGCTTGAGAAGGATGTCTTTTGAGATGGAGACCGTCAGAAGCTGGATCATCTCCCCGACGAGGTCCGTTAGGTTGAGGGGCTCGACGATCAGCTTGTCGCGGCCGGCGAAGGCGAGCATCTGGGCTGCGAGGCCCGCCGCGCGCTTGGAGCCGCGCTCGATCTCCTCGAGATGTGGACGCACCGTGGACTTGGGGTGCAGCTCCCAGAGGGCTAGGTCCGCATTGGCCTGGATGACCGTGAGGATATTATTGAAGTCGTGGGCGACTCCGCCCGCAAGCACGCCAAGGCTCTCGAGCTTTTGGGACTGCTGGATCTGCATCTGCATCGCCAGGTGCTCGGCCTCGGCATTCTTCGATGCGGAGATATCGATGTGGGTACCGCAGACGCGCAGCGCACGGCCATCGGAGTCGCGCTCCATGACACGCCCCCGGTCGAGGATCCAAACCCAATGACCGTCCTTGTGCCGCGTGCGGTAGGTGGCCTCGTAGATGTCGGTCTCGCCGCGCAGGTGCGCATCGAAAGCGCTCTCGGCGGCTTCGAAATCCTCGGGGTGGGTGCAGTCCTCCCAACATGGCCAGGGCGGGCCTAGCTCGGCCTTGGTGAAGCCCATGATACTGGCCCAGTACTCGTTGAAGTAGGCTATGCCCGTAAGCTCGTCGCGGTCCCAGGTGCCGATCTGGGCTCCCTCAATCGCAAGGTTGAGCAGCTGCTCGGAGCGCTTGATGGCCTCGAGCTGGGTCGAGTTCGTTTGGAGGTTGCGGAGCTGGGTGAGGATGCCCCCGGCCTGTTCGCTGAACATTGTGAAGGAGGGCAGCAGGTCATCCGTGAGAGGCTCGGTCTCGTCCCGGTCGACTTGGGTGCGCGCACCGACCAACAAGGCGACTAGGTTGCGCTCGGCGTCGTAGCAAGGGCAGGCGATGACCTGCTGGAGCTTCATGCGGCGGACGGCGCCACCTTCCCTGCCGTCGTAAATGATGGCGGTCTTGCGGCGCTCTTCCTGCTCGGACTTGGTGTCGCGCCAGGTGATGGCGAGGTCCTCGGCGGGGAATGCGTCGGCTGGCTTCAAGTCCATGCCAATGACCGACGAGCGCACAAGCTCACCCGAGTCCTCGGCAAACACAAAGAACGCACTGGCGCGCAGGCCGAAGATCGATGTGATGTGTTCGGCGGCTAGGTCTCCGAAGGCCTGGGTATTGGTGGCTTCTCGGGCTAGCTCGCCAAATGCGTGGATGTTGCGCGAGCGAGCTTGCTCTGCGGCTAGCATCTCACGGGCCAGAATCAGCTCGTTCTGCAAGGACGTGTTGGCTTCGGAGGGATTCAAAATGAGTCGGCGCGAGGCTCGGATTAAAGCAGACGACTACCCGCGGCTTGCGCGCAGTGGGGGGCCGCTGTGTGACGCTTGTAAATGGAGTGGATTAGTTTAGTGGCGGGACGTGGATTGAAAATCCGTGATTGGTGTGAAAATGGGGAAATGTAGGGCGAGGAGGGATTTGGAGGAGCAGAGGTTTCGATAAACTGAAGGGCCTGTCCCTCTCCTGTATACGAGCGTGAACTCCATGGCTGACTCTTCGACGACCTCCAACTCCTTCTCCGAGATCCCCACTGGCGCACAAAAGTCGCCCCGGGGGACCGAGCTCTCTTGTGTGAACTGGAAGGTCGAGGCGCCCATGCGCCTCTTGATGAACAACTTGGACCCCGAGGTCGCCGAGGATCCGGACAACCTGATCGTCTACGGGGGCAGCGGCAAGGCGGCGCGGGATTGGCCCAGCTTCCAGGCGATCGTGGGCACGTTGCAGCGACTTAAGGCGGACGAGACCTTGCTGGTGCAGAGCGGCAAGCCCGTTGGTGTATTCCGCACCCATGAAGGCGCCCCGCGAGTCTTGATCGCGAATTCGAACCTGGTGGGCAAATGGGCGAACTGGGAGCACTTCCGCAAGCTCGAGGCCGAGGGCAAGATGATGTACGGCCAGATGACCGCGGGTTCGTGGATCTACATCGGCTCCCAGGGCATTCTGCAAGGAACCTACGAGACCTTCGCCGCGGCCGCTAAGCAGCACTTCGGTGGGACCCTGAAGGGGCGACTCGTTGTGACCGGCGGACT
>JBLHWM010000075.1:0-12492 GCA_047629095.1 Planctomycetota bacterium
GGCCTCGATTACTACACGCGCACTGTATTCGAGATCCACGCGCCGGACCTTGGTGCGCGCAGCGCACTCTGTGGCGGCGGTCGCTACGATCACCTCGTGCGCGACCTCGGCGGTCCCGACGTGCCGGCGGTCGGCTTTGCGATTGGCTTCACTGGCACGTTGATCGTCTTCGAGCAGCTGGGGCTGCTCGAAGGACTCGAGCGCGACACCGCGGACGTCTATGTGATCGGCTTCTCCGCGGAGCAGAAGACCGCGGTTTTGCAAGTAGCGAACGACCTCCGCAAGGGCGGCATCTCCGCCATCTACGATGTGGATGAGCGCAGCTTCAAGGCCCAGATGAAAGCGGCCGGAAAGGGCGGCCACAAGTACGCCGTGATCCTTGGGGAGGACGAGCTCGCGCGCGGTGTCGTCCAGCTGAAGGACCTCGAGGCCAAGAGCCAAGAGGAAGTGGCCCGCGATGAGCTCGTGGAGGCGATCCTTAACCGCTAACGATGGCACTCGATCCTCGTGCTCTAAAAGCCGGGCGCCTCGGCGTCTTCGGCGGGACCTTCGACCCCGTGCACAACGGACATTTGCACGTGGCTCGGGTTGCCCTGCAGCACCTCGGACTCGATCACATCGTGTTCATTCCCGCGCGCCAGTCACCCCACAAGGCGACGGGCGCAACGGCCCTTGGGGAGCAGCGCCTGAAGATGCTGGAGTTGGCCGTCGCATCCGACGAATACCTGCGGGATTCGGCATCTATTTGGAATTTTGAGCTCAGCCAGCAGGGCCCCTCTTTCACGGTGCGCACCCTGGAAGAGCTCTGCCGATTACGGGGTGATCGCGAGCCCGATCGGGACGAGCGCAGCTTGGTCTTCTTGATGGGCAGCGATCAATTTTCCGGGCTTCCAACTTGGAAGGACGTGGAGCGAGTGTTTGCCTTAGCCAAGCCCTGTGTTGTTCTCCGAGGGGGCTGGGAAGCTGGTGCAGCATCGGGCGGCGCTGGAACTGAGCGAGCCGCAGAACTGATCGCCTTGGAAGGGCAGCTCTCCCCAGAGCTCTTACTCGATCTGGAGCAGGGCTACTTACAGCCCGAGCCCATCGAGCTGGCGGCTACCGAACTGCGGGCCGAGATCGAGCGCGAAGCCGTGGATTTTGACAGCACTTCCCTACCCAAGGGCGTGGCCGACTACATTGCCGCCGAGGGACTGTACCGGAGTGAAGCCGGCGCGGACTCTGTAAGGGAGCTCGGGAAGCAGCGGGAAGAGCACCGGAAACCTGGGGATAGCACCCAGTGATCCCGCTGATCCCATTTGCGGCAGTCTGGCTCTGTACCTCCCTGGTGCTTTTGCTTGCCCCAGTGCTCCGCCTTGTCGACGCACCTGAAGACGCGCCCGAGCGCAAGAAGCAGTCACGTCCGATTCCCATCATCGGTGGCACGGCCCTGCTGTTCGCCGGAGCGATCCTCTGGTTCTTCTTCGGGCCCGAGAGCTTCGGTTTCGAGGCTGAGTTCGACGACTCTCTCGGCCTGCTTGGACTCGCCCTTGGGCTAGCCTTCCTTGTCGGCCTGATTGACGACCTTAAACCAGGTGGCCTGTCCCCCGTGCACAAGCTGCTCGGTCAGGCGATCGCGTCGACTCCGATGGCGGTGGCAGCCATGGAGGTCTATGGGCCGAGTGGCGCGTGGCTAGCGGTCCCCGCCGGAATCGTGGCCATGAATCTGGCCAACACCTACGACAACTCCGACGGCGCCTTGACCAGCTTGGCCGCACTGTCCTTGGGGCCCGTGGCCCCAGTGGCCGCCATTGGCCTGTGCGGCTTTCTACCTTTCAATGTAGGGCGCATGGGCATTGGGCATGCCCCAACGGAATCCGGCTCAAACCCCGAGCCAAGGGCCTATTTAGGGGATTCGGGGAGTCACCTAATCGGCATGCTGGTGCTCGCCTATCCGCCCGCCTGGGCATTCTTTCTGTTGCCTGCCCTGGACCTCGCCCGGGTCTCCCTGCTTCGCATCCAAGCGGGCCGACACATCTGGTCAGGGGATCGCTGGCACCTGGCCCATCGATTCGAGGATCGAGGTTTTAGCACCGGGATCGTGCTGCTTGCGCTCGGCTCGATTGCGCTGCCTGCCGTGGGCGCTCCCTGGCTGGAGCACTTTGCAGGCCGCAGTCCAGATCCATTCTTGGGAGCGCTGCTCACCACGCTCATCTTCTTCGTTGCTGTTGGGCTGAGCCGAAAAACGAAGTCCGCCTAACCTCGTCGCCACTCCCAGAGTGCGCGGCCGAGATTGCCGAGTGCGGGACCGAGTGTCTTGGCGAAATCTTCCATGGCCGAGCTGTCCGCGGTGTCCGTGATCGCGCGCATCTCCAAGAAGGGCAGGCCGTTAAACGCGGCCGCCTTGAAGCCACCAGCACCTTCCCAAGCGACGCACACCGCGCCGGTCTGGCTATGGAGTTCCCGGGCGCGGCTTTGCTCCACAATGTCCTCATCGCCGCTGGCCACGGCGCCGCCGTGAATACGGTAGTTCGCATCCACCGGATGAGCCGCTTTGACGAGTCGCTGCAGCTTCCTGTCTCCCTGGTGGCGCGGGGCGGAGCGCGTCCTTCCGAAGCGCATCTTGTAGTCGTGCTCGACGGTCTCGGTGGCCACAACCACATCGCCGATCCTCAAGTCGTCGTGCAGGGCGCCAGCGGCACCGGCTACGATCACGGCTTCCGGTTCTTCGCCGCGTGAGACCAGGTATTGGGTGATCGCGGCTAGTTTGGCCTTGCCGTGGCCGCCCACGGCAAGCTCTAGGTTGAGCGCTTCGAAGTATAGGGCCTCTGTCTTGCCGGGCACCGACGTGCCGCGAAGGCCTTGACCGTGAAAATAGCCGCAGATGGCCTTCATTTCGAAAAGGAGCGGACTGACCACAAGTAGACGGGCCTTCATTTGGACGCCTTGCCCGAAGTAGAATCCAGCGCTGACTTGGGGCTTGCCGTGGGCTTCCACTTTAGCCGCGCCGCACCGCGCAGCCGCTTGACCGCAGCTTCGATCTCTTGGGCCTCGCCCTGGTCGAGGAAGGGCCCATAGCGCACGGCGATCTCCCAAGGCCTGCCGGCGCGGGTCGAGCGTGCGCCGGCCACAAGCTCGCCGTTGTGCTGACGCAGACGCCTCTCGGGGTCCACGGCGACACCGACGTAGGTACGGCTCAGGGTTGTGGATTTAAGCACGTAGACAAACCAGTCTACGTGCTGCTCTTCGGCCTTGTCCAACTTGCCCTAGCGTCGCTCGATGACAGTCTCGCTCGCCAGGCGAGCCTTGAGTGCCGCGCGCTCGACGTGGACGGGGGGCTCGGCCATCAGCTCGGCAATCAGCGCGTCCTTCACCGTGGCGAATTCGGTGATCACCCGGGACTCGACCTTAAGTAGGTGCGTAGCCGACGGTGCCTGGATGGGGCCGATGATCTCGCCGACGGTTGCCGCGTGGACGGCGGCGGCGATGAGCTCGCCGTAGTGCTTGAAGTTGTAGTTGGGAATCACGCCGCCGTTCTGGGTCACGGAGATGTCGTGGCTGTGGGCGCGGCAGAGAGCCTCGAAGTCTTCGTCACCTTGGGCCAAGGCCAAAAGCTCCGCCGACTTGCGCTGAATCTCTGCATCCAAGTGCGCGTTGGTCATGAGCTCCGGCGCCGTTCCCAAGGAGCGCAAAGTGGTCTTCGTACGGGACCGGTTGAGCATCAGGTGGCGCAGTACGACACGCTCTCCATTCAGGCCATAGACGAGATCGAAGCGCGCCAAGAGTTGGGCCTCGGTTGGCACGCGCAGGGTCTGGATAATTCGGTTCTCCAACAGGGTCGCGTGCATGCCGACCAAGAACTGATCCTTGTACTGCTCGGGGGTGTAGCCGATGGCCTTCAGGTTCTCGCGCACATCCAGTTCGATTCCCCGCGAGCGGGCGAGCATGGCGGCCCACTCCTGCTGCCAACCTAGCTCGAGTTCCTCGGCGGTGACCGCTACGCTTAGGCGCCGCGCTTCCTTGGCCAGGAGGCGACGGTGCAAGAACTCCGACAGGGCTCCGTAGCCGTAGATCTTGAACAGCTCATCCTTGTACTGCTGGAGGCTGATGTCCACGCCATCGAGGCGTGCAACGACGTTGTCGGGCAGCTGCTCGCGAGCCTCTGGATCTTCCTGCGGAGGCGAATTCTCTGGCGCCGGGTCTTGGGCGATCGGATTTCTATCCACGACTTCCTGGACAGGGCCGGTGGGGGCCGAAGTGTTGGCTAGGATGCCGAGAAACGGGGTTGGAGAGGCCGAAGCGGCCAAAAGTAGGGCTGTCAGGAACATGGAAAGGTAGTCAGCAGGTGGGACGGGAGCTGGAAGGAATCATCATGTCATCACGAGGGATGCCTGTCAGCACTTGCCTCAGGTGCCAGCTCCTTAGATAATCTTCCGCCTTTGGCACGCTTAACCTGCCCGCCATTTGGGGTTTTCCTTTGACCTATCCACTGACCGCCATCATTTCGGACTTGCACAGCAATGTGCCGGCCCTCGAGACCGCCCTGCGCGACGCCCTAGCCCGGGGTGTGCGCCGCTTCGTGTGCCTTGGGGATGTGGTCGGATACGGGGCCGAGCCGCGGACCTGTCTGGACTGGGTCATGGAGCTCGCCTGCGCGGAGCCGCGCTTGCCGGAGGCCTTCAAGGACCTCGGCGAAATCCAGCTCGAGCCGGGCCTCTGCCTTATGGGCAACCACGAGCACGCGCTGATGAACTCCCCCGAGGACTTCAACCCGAAGGCCCGGGCAGCCATCGAGTGGACCCGTGACGAGCTCGGCCGCGGCGGTCGCGAGCGCGGCTTTGCCTACTGGGACTTTCTCGGCGAACTCAGCCCCTCGGGCATGGACGGAGTCGCCCAGTACGCCCACGGCTCGCCCCGGGATCCGGTGCGCGAATACGTGGTGCCCCGGGACTCCCAGGACCCGGTCAAGATCGCGGCGCTCTTTGCACCTATGGAGTGCGGCGTGTGCTTCATCGGCCACAGCCACGTGCCCGCGGTCTACTACGAGGACGGCCGCATCTTCGTGCCCAAGGTTAGCCCCACAACCCGGGAGGACGGCGTCGAAGGACCCTACTCCTTGGGCGTGCCCGGCACCGGTAAGATCGACAAGTCCGAGGACCTACCTAGGGCCATCGTAAACGTCGGCTCCGTGGGCCAACCCCGGGATGGCGATCCGCGCCTCTCCTACGTCTTGTTCGATGGAGAGAACATCTCCTTCGTCCGTCTGAACTACAACATCGACTGCGCCGCGGACAAAATCTTCGCTGTGGACGAGCTCCCTGACTACCTAGCCGAGCGCCTCTCTTTGGGCCGCTAGCTTAATGCCACTCACTCTCCGCAATGGATAAGCGACTGCCCCTGGCGATGCTCCTATCGCTAGCCCTCTGGTTCATCTGGCTCCAAATTTTTCCACCCCCCCAACAGGTGGAACCGGTGGTGGAAGTACCAGGCGTGGAGCTGCCCGCTGAGGATCCTGAAGATCCCGGCACCGACCTCGGCTCTTTGGCTGAGCTGGAGGGGCGCGTTGCGGCCTCCGAACAGCTCACCGAGACCATTATCTTGCGCGGCTCTTCCTCCGTGCCCGATGGCGGCAAGGGCGGCCTATGGCAGGCGACCTTTGACAATCGTGGCGGGCGTCTGACCGAGCTGCGCACGGGGTACTACGGCGACGTACTCGGGCTCACCGAGGAAGAACTGCAAGATCCCATTCACTGGTCTGTGCTGCTAACCGACGTCCCCACGGGCAAGCCCGGATTCGGCGGCGCCTATGGCTCCTTGCTCTGGACCTCGAGCTCATCGAGTCAAGATCTCACCTCGGAGCCCCTGGCGAGCGCGCTCTGGAACATGGAGCTACTCGGCACCGAGGGCAACTACACAGGCGTCGAGTTCAGCCTCTCTCCCGGCACGGGTGTGCGCTTTGTCAAGCGCTTTGAGTTGGCCAACGACAGCATCAGTGGCTGGGAGTTCTTGCTGACCCTCAGCATCGAAAACCTCGGCGGAATCCTGGCCGGCGAGCGCCAGTTCACCTTCATTCCGGCGGCCTGTGTGCCGCCCGCCCTCGACGACCGCTTCTACATCGAGCCGCGCGCCTTTGCCGCTGGCTACACCAGGGATGGCGACCTCGAGGCCGACGACGCCGAGATGCGCGCCTCGGGTGCGAACCTCCAGGGACCCTTGGAAGTGCCCGTTCCCCTGAACTTTGTGGGTGCGCACAACAAGTACTTTGCCTTCCTAATGAGTGGGGCAGACGAGCCCAGCAAGGCCTCCCTTGCGGGCAGTAGCTTCTACCGCGTTGCGACCAAAGGCGAGCAGGACACCAAGTGGGTCTTCGCCGACGCGAACCTCAAGTTGGCCGTGCCCGCCGTCGGTGAGACCAAGAGCTATCGCTACCGGGTCTACGCCGGCCCGAAGGACGTGGACCTATTCAAGCTGGACAACGAGGCCTATGCCATCGTCATCGAAGAGGACCTAAACTGGTTCTCCGGTATCGGAAAGCTGCTGCTTGGCATCCTGCGCACGATCGAGAAGGTGACCGGCAACTTCGGTTGGGCGATCATTTTCTTGACGCTGGGCATTCGCTCCATGCTCTTCCCCCTGAACCGGCGCTCGCAGACCTCGATGGCGCGCTATCAGAAGAAGATGAAGCGTGTGCAGCCGAAGATCGACGCGATCAAGGCCAAGTTCGCCAACGACCGCCAAGCCCAGACCCGCGAGCAGCAGAAGCTGATGCAGGAAGAGGGCATCTTCCCGCCCCTCGGCGGTTGCCTGCCGATCTTCGTGCAGATGCCGGTCTTCTTCGGTCTGTTCTCGGCACTGCGCACCAGCTTCGACCTGCGCCAAGCCCCATTTATGGGCTACATCCAAGACCTGTCCCGCCCGGACGCCTTGGTGGTCTTTGACAGCAGTGTCAACATCCCGCTGATGGGGGAGGTCTCGAGCTTCAACCTGCTACCGATCATCATGGTGATCATGTGGGTCTTGCAGCAGGCGACCATGCCCAAGCCGGCCGACGAGCAGGCCGCCAAGATGCAGCGCATCATGATGTTCATGCCCGTGATGATGGGCTTCTTCCTCTACAACTATGCGGCGGGTCTGTCCCTCTACATGATCACCCAGTCGACTCTCGGCATCTTCGAGCAGAAGGTGATCAAGAAGTTCTGGCCGGTGGATGACACCGAGCCCGAGAAGAAGAAGAAGTCCGGCTGCGGCCCCTTCTCCGGTGCGATGGCGAAGTTGGCTGAAAAGCAGAAAGAGCAGATGAAGCTCATCGAAGCCCAGAAGGCCCTACAGGCCAAGCAGAAGGGCAAGGCCAAGAGCAAGAAGAAGGGCCGCTAGGCCCGGACTCTTGCACGCAAGGTAGCACCGCCATGGACACCATCGTCGCCGTCTCGAGTCCGCCCGGGCCCGGGGCGCGGGCGGTGGTGCGCCTGTCGGGCTCGCAGTCTAGGCAGATCGTAGCTGCGGCATGGCAAAGCGAGACATTGGCCGGCGATCTACCGGGCCATGTAGACGCAGGCATCCCGGACTCCCGAGCGGTCTTGAGCGGCGCCTTCGACGATGGCAAGAGTCTCTTGCCGGGCTTCCTCTTTTGGATGCCTGGTCCGGCGTCCTACACCCGCGAAGATGTGGTCGAGCTGCACCTGCCTGGCTCGCCGCCTCTAGTCGACGCGGTACTCGCGCGGCTCTTCCACCTGGGCGCACGGCTCGCGCAGCCCGGCGAGTTCACCCGCCGCGCTTTTCTCAACGGACGCTTGGACTTGACCCGCGCCGAGGGCGTGCTCGGGCTCATCGAAGCTGCGGATACAGCCGCCCAGCGCTCGGCCTCGAAGCTCTTGGTCGGCGGCCTGGAGCAGCGCATGTCAGCCCTGCGCGAGGGGCTGGAGAGCCTGCGCGCCCTGGCCGAGGCGAGCCTGGACTTCGACACCGCGGAGACCGGCCACGTGGATACGACCGAACTCGAGTTGCGCGCGGGAAAACTCGAAGTGGAACTAGGGGAAGCGCTACTCTGGGAGCAGCGCCGGGAGCCCGCCAAGGGCCGGCCGCGGGTGCTGCTCGCGGGGCGGCCCAATGCGGGTAAGAGCAGCCTGTTCAACGTGCTCACGTCCGAGGTCCGTGCGGAACAAGCGGAACAACTGGATAGTCGCGTGGCCCTAGGTGAGGCGCTCGTGAGCTCCCTCGCGGGTAGCACCCGTGACGGCGTGCTCGGGACCTGGCGTCTGGGCGGCGTCGACGTGGAGCTGATGGATGCGCCCGGACTCGAAGCTGAACTGTCGGACACCAGCGCCGACGGCCGCGCCCAAGAGCTAGCGGCCCGGGAGCGCACCGGCGCGGACCTCTTGTTATGGGCCGTGGACGGGAGCTCGATGGTCGAGGCGAATCGCGACGCGCTTGCCACCGAGCGCAAGCAGCTCGAACAGAACACCCCGGGCAATTCCAGGCTGCTCTGCCTGGTGACCAAGCGGGACCTCAAGTCATCGGGCCTGTCCATGGCTGATGCCGCCGGGCTTGTGGACTTGCCACCGGAGTCCTGCCTGGCGATCTCCACCCAGACGAGCGCGGGCCTCGACCAGCTCGCCGCCCGGGTGGCCCAGCGCCTTGGGCTCGCCGCTGGGCAGGCGGACCCGACGGTCGTCGCCGCCGCAGCCCTCGGCCGGGAGCTCTCCGCACGCCACCGGACCGCTATCCAGGCGGCCCTCGGAGCCCTGGAAGAGGCCCTTGGGGGGCTCCGGGCTGGCCTACCCCTAGATCTAGTGGCCGAGACCCTGCGGGAGGGCACCCTGGAGCTGGACGCGATCACCGGCGAGACCACTCCCGAGGACCTTTTGGACCGTATTTTTGCGGGCTTTTGTCTCGGTAAATAGGCGCATTCGGGCCCTGGCGAGTCCTAGCCAGGAGAACACCGCTCCTAGGGGGCACGGCGCTGTTGACACACTACATATAGTGTGTTCTGCTCTCATGTATGAGGTGCCAACGCTGCAAAGAAGACCACGATCGCGTGGTGGATTCACGGACGTCTGCGGATAGCCGTGCGATTCGCCGGCGCCGTGAGTGCCTCGCATGCGGTCTGCGCTACACAACCTACGAGCGCGTCGAGTCGACGCCGCTGCGCGTTGTTAAAAAGAACGGAGAGCGCGTGCGCTTTGATCGCGACCGCATCCTGACCGGAATGGTCATCGCGTGCGAGAAACTCGACGTGTCCCTTGAGGATCTCGAGCTGGCAGCCGGGCGCATCGAGATGGCTTTGCAGGAAGAGTACGACCGCGAGGTGCCGAGTCCAGTGATCGGTAACCACGTGATGGACGAGCTGCGCGGCCTGCACCAGGTGGCCTACGTTCGTTTTGCGAGTGTCTACCGCGAGTTCAAGGATGCGGACGAGTTCCGCCGCGAGCTCGAAGACCTCGGCCCCAGCCCCCAGGCGACCGACCCAGGCGAGGCGTAGGTTTTGGACTCGTCCCCCGGATCCAACACGCCCTCCGTCGACGGGCACAAGAAGGCGCGACCCATCGAAGCGATTCGAAAGCGCGACGGACGGCTAGTTCCCTTCGACCTGGCTAAGATCAGTGCGGCGATCGGCAAGGCAATGGAAGCCGCCGGAGAGGCCGACGAGGGCTTCGCTCTAGAAGTGGCCGGCGTAGTCGAGATGGCCCTCGCTAGGCGCCACAGCATCGAGGGCGGCGGCACCGGATCCATCCCGCACATCGAGGAGATTCAGGACCTAGTAGAGAACGCCTTGGTGGAGCTCGGCCGCGGCCAGACAGCCAAGGGGTATATCCTGCACCGCGACAGGCGCACACGCCTTCGCGACGCGGTCGAGGTGCACCATCCCGCGGGCGGTCGGCGCAGCACGGGCGATCCCGCGGTTCGCGTTCAGGAATCCGAGGGCAGCTCGAACTGGAGCAAAGGGCGCATCGTCGCGGCCTTGATGGGCGAGGCGAACCTGCCGCGCTCCACCGCCGAAGACGTGGCCAGCCGCGTGGAGCAGCGCGTCTTCAGCTCGAAGCAAAAGCGCATCTCCACGGGCCTCATTCGCGAGATGGTGGACAACGAGCTCGTGGACATGGGGCTCACCCGGGCATTGCGCCGCCAGGCTCCCCTTGGCCTACCGCGCCACGACTTCTCGCGCATCCTGCGCGGCGAAGCGCTCACGCCCTGGGAGCACGAGAGCTTTGCTGGCGCGATGGACCAAGCCGGTCTGTCCTACGTTCGGGGTCCGCGGGCACTTGAAGTTTCGACCACACGCGCGATCTCGTCCGAGATCATGCGGCGCTACGTTCTCGAGGACGTGCTTGGGGAGGGCCTCGCCGAGCTACACCTCTCGGGTGACCTCTCGATCGAGGACATGGGCGCTGCTCAGATCCCCACATGGATCGCGGTTCCCGGCGACCTCTTACTGTCCGGCGAGGCCACGGCCGCAGCGGCCTTCGACCTCTTGGACGAGCTCGCCGACTGCGCCCGCGGCGCATCCATCGGCGTCGTGCTCGAAGACCCAGCCTCGGTCCTACAGCCGCTCTTGCGCGCCACCCGCGCCGGATCCGCCATGGGCATCAGCGCCTGGCTGCACGCTGTGCGCGCCATCTCCCGTGGCTCGGGTCGCCGCATCGATCTGGGCGGAGTCGGCCTGCGCAACCGCGGCTTCCTTGCGCGCCTCTTGACGGCCATGTCCGAAGAGCGCCCCGGCCTGCACGCCACGCGCCTGTTCCTGTCCGCCGAAGAGCTTGGCACCCTGATCGGCCCCCGCGGCGGCTCCGACATCGTCGAGGGCGCTATCGAGATCCTGCTGGAGACCCGGCGCCTGGTTCCTGTCTGGACTGGCGAGCGCCGCTTCGCCGCTCCTGGCTGTCGCCGCTCAGCGCGCGAGCGCGGCGTGCTCGCCTGCGGCGGTGCTATCGTTCTCAACTTGCCCCGGGTCGCCCGCCGCGCCGGCCCCTGGCGCGAGAGCCGCATGTTCGAGGAACTGTCCGGCCTGGTGCGCGCCTCCCTCGAAGCGGCCCGGGCAATGGTCGCCTTCCAACGCCGCAGCCGCGGCGGAGACACGCGCGGTTTCGCCCGCATGCGCACCAGCTTTGCCCTGCAGCCCTCGGGCCTGGTGGAGGCCCTGCGCACCCTCGGCGACGGCCGCGTGGACCCGGACCAGGGCGCGCGCCTCTTAGGCTTCCTGTCCGAAGCCGCCCGGCGCTACGCCAAGCCCGGCGATCCCGAGATCGTCGTCAGCTCCCTCTTTGGGGAGCGCGCCTCGGCCCGCTTCGCCTGGGTGGATGCCGAGCGACTGCGCGCGGAGCACGCGGGCCGCGACCAAGGCCAGCTCTTCAACGAGGGCGAGTCCTTCTTGGATAGCCCCCCCGAGACGCCCTACTCCGTGGGCTTCGACCTGGATGGCCCCGCTGGCTATTGGCCCGGTGAGGCCGAGGCCAGGTTGGTCGCCACCTTGCCCTCGGGTGCGCTCTACCCCCTGCCGACTCTGCTGGCTAACTCGCCCCTAGAGCTGGAGCGTCACGGCGTTCCGGTTGGCGAGGACCCACGACCGAACTTGGGTGCCTGGCGCCGCTTCTCCCACTGCCGAGAGATGGCTTGGGGCAAGGAAGCGGACGCGGGACTCTTCACTCTGATCCCTGGCGGCGCGGAAGAAGCCCCGAGCGCTGCACCCGGAGACGAGCCCTCTTCCATAGATCCCTCTGCCAGCGTTAGCGCCGGCCCCCCCGATTCCGAGCCCTCGCCCGGAAAAAGCTAAGACGCGTCCCCTCTTTTCATGCGCCTCAAACGACTCGAACTCTTTGGTTTCAAATCCTTCGCCGATCGCACCGTGCTCGAATTCGAGCATGGTCTGACGGGCATTGTCGGTCCTAACGGATGCGGCAAGAGTAACGTGGTGGACGCCGTCCGCTGGGTGCTCGGCGAGCGAAGGCCCACGTCTATGCGTGGCGCCGAGATGACCGACGTGATCTTCAAGGGATCCGCGTCCCGTCCCGCCATGTCCGTGGCCGAGGTCACGCTCGTACTGGACAACGACTGCGGCACGATCGAGGACCACGGCCCCGAGGTCAGCATCTCGCGCCGGGTGTTCAAGTCCGGCGAGGGCGAGTACATGATCGACGGCTCCAAGGTCCGCCTGAAGGACCTGCGGGACATGCTGTTCGACACGGGCCTGGGAAGCCGCGGCTACGCGATTCTGGAGCAGGGCAAGATTGACGCCGTGCTGTCGGCCGATGCGATGGAGCGCCGCTCGATCTTCGAAGAGGCCGCTGGCATCAGCCGCTTCCGCCAGCGCAAGAAGGAAGCCGAGTCGCGCCTCAAGTCTGTGGCCCGGGACATGGTGCGCCTGGAAGACGTGGTGCGTGAACTCGAGCGCCGCCAGCGCTCGCTCAAGATTCAAGCCGGCAAGGCCGAGCGCTATG
This sequence comes from Planctomycetota bacterium, assembly GCA_047629095.1. Classification (GTDB taxonomy): domain Bacteria; phylum Planctomycetota; class UBA1135; order UBA1135; genus CALBMX01. Next base: position 12,408 of record JBLHWM010000075.1, read on the forward strand.
TGGCCGCCCGGGAAGAGTGGACCACCGAGGGCACGCGCTATGCGCGCCACCAGCTCGCTCGTCTTACGGACGAGATGATGAGCCT
>JBLHWM010000076.1:0-12348 GCA_047629095.1 Planctomycetota bacterium
TGTCGTAGGAGTAGTGCTTGAAACCGTCGAGCAGGTTGTGGGCCAGGTTGAAGGCCACGTGGCCGTGGAGGGCGAGGTCCTTCTTCAGGTCGCCTTCGCGCATCTGCATGGTCACGCTGATCGTGTCTAGCTCGTTCACGTTCCAGCGGTTGGTCTTCTTCGACTGCACGCCAAACTGTTCGGAGAGATACGCCTCGAGGTCTCCCTCGGAGGGCATGATCATGAGCTCGTACTTGCCCTTCTGCCCCAAGTGCGGGCCCTCGCCCCAGTAGGTTCCGGTGCCGTCCCATTGCTTTTCGCCGGAGGGGAACTCGTCGCCGGTAACCTGCATGATCTCCATGAACTGGGCGTAGATCTGCTCGCAGCGAACGGCGTACATGTGGGCGCGCAGCCACGGATCGATCAGGGCCTTCTTCGGCTTGATCTCGGGGAAGAGCTCGGCCAAGGTGGCGAGCTCTAGCTGCACGGCTTTGCGCTCCTGCGCGGAGACCTTGTATGGCGGACCGGCGTAGCCAATCTCGAAGTGCTCGGTCTCGATCCAGCGAATGTCCAGGTTGCCGTGGAACTCATCAACGCCGTCCGTGTCCGAGCGACCAAAGACAAAGCCACCATGGGAGAGGATCCCCCCGGCGCCCATGACCTCGGGCAGTCCCTCGCAAACGGTGCAGTTGGTGGGCGCGTTCTTCTTGTCCTTTTGGGCGGACGCTGCGGGCGCAAAGGCCACAAGCATGCCCAAGGCCAAGATCATACAGAGGGTAGATTTCATAGTTTGGTCCCTACCCTAGGGGCTGGCTCAAGAGGTGGGAAGTAGCCGCGTGGGTTCGTTAGCACCTTTTTGCGAAAGGGGCTCGCCCTAGCGTCCCTTCCACTCGTTAGCGAGCTCGACGGCCTCGAAGACGCTGAGCTTGTCGATGGGCAGGTCGCCGTCCACGATGCCGCGCATGGCATTGATGGCGGCCACGCGGATGGAGTTGTCCGAGTCCGACAGGCTCTTCCTCGCCAGGGCCTTGCCGCGCTCGGCGCTGCCGCAGCCGGCTAGTAAGCGCAGGGCCGCAACCTTCTGCTTGCGCTTGCCGTCCGCGAGCTGCTTCGCCAAGGCCTCGGTGGCCTCGTCGCCGCGCACCGCTTCGACTGCCGTGCGGATCTCGGCTCCGCTGCCGGCCCACAGCTTCTCGGCGCGCTTGGATAGGATCGCAAGCCCGCCCAGGTCGCCCGAGGACACGACCGCAAGTGCGGCATAGTAGGCCTCGTGCTTGATCTCTTTCTTCGTGTCGACGCGCTTCTCCGCATCGGCCAGAGCGGCGACGGCCGCCGCGCGGGTGCCCTCGTCGGGGAAGGCGGCAGCGCGGCGCAGGGCCAACAGGCGCACGTGCTCCGAGCGATCGTCAAAGTGCTCGGCCAAGAGTCGCGTGTGCTCCCAGCCGGTGATGGCGTCGAGCACATCGGTGATGCGATTCCGGGCGGCCTCGTCGCGCTCCTTTCCCAGGGCCTTAATCAGGTCCGGAGCAGCCACGGCGCCCAACTTGATCAGGGCGTCGCGACCGCCGCTCGCCATGCCCTCGGTGCTGGCCTTGCGCAGGCGCGAGATCTCGGTCTTGAGCTCTTTCTTCAGGTCCTTCGAGATCTCGGGCCAGGCCTCGGCGCGTTGGGGCTTCTTCTCGTCGGTGGTCTCATTGGCGTCCTCTTGGACCAGAGCGGCGGGCGCGATGGGGGTCTCAAGGTTGACGGGCGAAGCGAGGGTGGCGAGGAAGAGGGCGGTGATCATGTTTCTATTTTGGGCCGGCGTACCAGCTATCGGGAAGGGACTTGCCCCAGGCGCTTGGCACGATGAATTCCCAGGCGGGGTCGATAACAGTTAGCACGGATTGAGAGTTGAGCGCGACCTGGGAGTCGAAGTCCGGGGGCGTGAAGCTGAACTCGAACATGGACACGGTGAAGCGGTCGGCGGCGGGCACCAAGCCCGGGGTTGCGGAGTCCAATCGCAACAGGACCCAACGACCGGTGAGCTCGATGGGGCCACGGAACACGTCCAGTTCGAAGTCCCGAACCTCGCCCCAGATCTCCAGGCTCAGATCGCTCCAGCGGCCGGTGACCACACTCGGAGTGGGTGGGTTGGGCTTGCCGAGGTCCTGCATCACGCGCTGGGCGTCGGCTAGGGCTTCGGCCCGCTGCTCGGGAAAGGTATTCGCGAGGGCGGCGCGGTTCAGGTGAATGTGGGTGAGCGCCTTGCGCCTGAGGCTGGGCTGGGTGTCCTCGGGGTACAGCAGCTTGACCCAGGTTGCGGTCCGGTCGACTTCACTCTGGAGGATGGGCACATCGCCAGCCGCTAGCACGGCGCCGTCCGGCCAGGACTTTGTGGGGGCCGTGGGTGGCTGGTCGCCGCTTTCCGGGCCGCTGTGCACGGGCTCGCCCCCACAACCGATCAAACCAAAGGACGCTGCGATTAGCGCTATACAAAAGGCCCCGCGACCCGTAGATCGGGGGCGCACCGCTTTGCTCGACCCCATTAAAGGGCTTGGGTTTTGTCTTCTGCCTGCCATGTTGGTCTCACCATGCTAGCATTCCGCTCGATAGCTCGCTCTCCGCAACCCGCTTGAGATGCCCGATGGCACCTCTATCCCTCCCAAATCGTTATTCGCCTCATTCCGATGAAGTTCACTTTCTCCCACATAGCCTTCGCTTCGGCTTTCCTGGCCACCGCCTGTGCCGCCCAGGAATCTCGAACTGCCGATCCCGTGCCCGTAACCCAGGCAGCCAGCCAGCCAGCGGTTGTCCAGGAAGTCGCCGAGGAGGTCGCTGAGGTTGCAGCCGAGGCGATCGCTGAGGTGGCAGCCCAGGAAGTTGCCGTGACGGCAGCTCAGGAAGTTGCCCAGAAGGCAGCCCAGGAAGTTGCCCAGAAGGCAGCCCAGGAAGTTGTCGTGACCCCGGCCACCCCCGCCGTCGTCCAGGCTCCCGTGGTTCCGGCCGCCAAGACCCCGGCCGCCGCCGCTAAGGCTCCGGTCGCCGAGCGCACTGGCGCCCGTCTCTGGACCGACGCCGAGCAGCTGCAGAAGGTCGAGGCTGCGATCAACCAGCCCCTGTCCGTCAACGGCGTCGACATCACGCCGGCCCAGGTGCGCACCCAGCTTGTGCGGACCGTCGGCCGCTCGGTCGTGGATAGCCGCATGCTCGACCTGCTGATCGCAGCAGAGATCGAAATGCGCGTCAAGGGTGGCGAGGCCGCCGAGAAGTTTGTGCTCTCAGAAGAGGAGATCACCACCAGCATCGACCTGGCCGTCAGCCAGATCACCGCCCAGTATCCCAACGAGTCCCTCGCGGACGTGCTTGCGGCCAACGACCTGGACCTGGAGAGCCTGTCCAGCCGCATGACCCAGACCAAGCGCTTCGACCGCGTCTTCCTGCCCGAGAATCCCGCCGAGTGGCCCGCCTCTTCGGCCGAGCTCCTTGGGGCCGCACTCGGCGCCGATGCGATCGAGAAGATGACCGAGCAGTACCTGACCCGGGTCGACGCCGAGGGCAACGTGGCTCCGGCCGCTGCGGACCAGGGCATGTTCCGCGGCATCATGCGCAACGTCGTGATCCAGGGCCTGATGGAGACGGCCAAGATTGAGACTGCCGCCGATGGCCTGCCCGACGGCGTCGTGCAGCGCGTCAACGGCCAGGAGACCCTGACCAGCGAAGTCTACGCCGAGGTCGCCAAGACGATTCACCCGGAAGAGGTCTTCCGCACGCGCCTCTACCTCGCGCGCCTCGAGGCGACCCGCCAGGCCCTTCAGGCCGAGGGCGCGTGGCTCACGGACGAAGAGTTCGCACCCCTGTACGCAGCCGAGGAAGCCGTGGGCGCGGACTCACCCTTCAACATCAAGATGGTGACCCTCTCCCTGAAGCGCTACCCGACTATGGACGTCTACAAGACGATCTTCCGGGGCGTGAAGAGCTACGAGAAGATGCTCGGAGAGAACCTATCCGAAGAGGCCCTGGCCGAGTGGCTACCCCGCGCTGGCCGCATGCTTGGCCTGGGTGATGTGGACTGCGAGATCCTGCTGGTCTCCGCTTTCGACTACCCGCGCAACGACTGGAAAGACGGCGGTTGGGCCGAGGCTGAGGCCACGGCCATGGACATCGCTGAGCAGCTCAACGAGAGCGGCGGCGAGAAGTGGGACGACCTCATCGAGGCCCATTCGGAGTTCTTCGACCCCCCGACACAACAGGGCGCTATGGCTCCTGCTTCCTCGGAGCAGAAGAACAAGGGACGCTTCGGTGCGATCCACCGCAACCGCCTGATGCAGCAGCTCAACGAGTCCGAGTACACCGCTTTCATCGACGGCTACCTGATCACGGACATGGTCTACTACGACCAAGAGGTCGGCACCATCGACGGTCCGTTCCTCGGCAAGTTCGGCTACTACTTCACCCGCGTCGACGGACGCCCGAGCCCGAAGAAGCAGGTCGCACTCACGGACCCGACCATGCGCAGCATGGTGCTTCAGGACTACCTGATGACCAACTTCATCGGCTTCGCCAACGACGCGCTGACCAACGCAGAAGTCGTCGGTCTGTAGAGCTCTCAGCAGCTTTTCACGGGAGCGATCCTGCGAATCAAAGAAGGGCCCTGACTCGATCCGAGTCAGGGCCCTTCTTCGTCATCCACGGACAGCTCTACTCAGCTGGCACGCGACCGGGCTCGCGATTCTCTGCGCCTTGGATGTCGGTCAACTTGTCGCCTAACTCATGGCGCATGTTGTCCCCAAGTGCACTCAGCGCAGCGACCACCTCGGGGAAGTCCGCGGCCACGTTGCGCGACTCGCCGATGTCCTGCTCTAGGTCAAACAGGGCTAGCTCGGTCTCCGCGCTCCAGTTGTAGTCTCCGGGCGTTCCCCCCGATCCCGGGACCTGGTCGACCATGGACCGATAGCCGTGGGGGAAGTGCAGCTTCCACTTGCCCGAGCGCACGGCTTCGAGGTGGTTCGTGTGGTAGTAGAAGAAGTAGGAGTCCTGGGGCGACTCTTCCGACCCGGTGATGGTGGCCATGGCGTCCTGTCCGTCGAGCTTGCGCTCGGGCAGGTCGGCGCCGATCAGCTTGGCGATGGTGGGGAAGAGATCGATTGTCATCCACGGCGTCGCGCTGACGAGCCCGGCCGGAACGCGCCCGGGAAAGCGAACGACACACGGGACGCGCACGCCACCCTCGAAGGTCGTGCCCTTGCCTTCGCGCAGGGGACCGACGCTTCCCGCGTGGTCGCCGTAGTTCAACCACGGCCCGTTGTCCGATGCGTAGATGACCAGTGTGTTGTCCGCGATGCCCGCCTCGTCTAGAGCTGCCAGGACCTTGCCGACGGAGTCGTCGATCTCCTCGATCACGTCCCCGTAGGCACCCTGTTCACTCCGACCGATGGAGGACTCCGCCGTGAATAGAGGCACGTGGGGCATGGGATTCGCTAAATAGAGGAAGAAGGGTTGGTCCTGATTCGCCCGCACAAAGGCCGCCGCCCGGTCCCCAAAGTCCGTGGTGAAGCGCATCTGGTCCTCGCCCGTCACCTCGGGGTCGGCAATCTTCGCACCTTCGAAGGTGAACAGATCGGGGTAGCCCCGCTTGCGCTTCTCCACGGGATCCGTGAACTTCGCATAGGCCGGATGCCAAGGCCACATGTCGTTGGAGTAGGGGATGCCATAGGACTCGTCGAAGCCGTGGTTCACGGGCAGGAACTGCTGCTGGTAGCCAAGGTGCCACTTGCCAAACATGCCCGTCGCATAACCGCGCGACTTGCACAGCTCGGCGAGGGTCGTCTCGTCATCGTGGATGCCGTGGTCATTGCTCGGACCAATCGCACCGTGCATGCCCAGACGATTCGGATAGCACCCCGTCAACAGCGCCAACCGCGAAGCCGAGCACACGGGCTGGGCCACGTAGAAGTCGGTGAAGCGCGCACCCTCCGCGGCCAAGCGATCGATGTGCGGCGTCTCGAATCCCACCGCACCTTGGGTGCCGATGTCCGCCCACCCCTGGTCGTCGCTGAAGATCACCACGATGTTCGGAGGCCCAGCGGCGCGGGTCGAGGTCGTCTGTGAGGAGAGGCTGCCACAAGCACAGGTGGCGAGGGCGGCGACGAGTAGGCTGAGCCGAAGGTATGGCATGGGGAGTAGCGTCGGGGTGAAGGGGGAGCGTCCGGACCAGCCTAACAAGAACCAGCCACGGATCCCCGTGAGCTCATTAATGCTCAAAGCCCGCTCCATATTATGTGGGCGAGTCGAAAATCGATAGCAGGTCGATTGGTCGGTTGGTGCGCCTACTCCCCGTAGCGCAGGCCCAAAGTCGCGACGGGAGCCGGGTGCTTGTGCTCGGGCGAGGGCAGCGTGAGCACGTAGAGGCGGTTGTACTCCTCTTCGGGGATTACCTGCATGCCGCGCATTTCGGTCAGGTCTCCGGCCTCGCCGCCTAGGGCCTTGACTAGGTCGGGGGTGGTGTTGGAGTGGCCGGCGATGACGGCGACGGAGCCGGGGGCGAGGCGAGCCATCTTAGCGGCGAAGGCTGGGATGTCTTGGGGGTTGTAGGTGACGACCTCGAGGCCGGTGGCGGCGGCGAGGGGGGCGATGGTGTCTTGGGTGCGGCGGTAGCTGGTGGCGAAGATGTGGGTGACGCCGGCGTGGGCGAGCATGCTTTCGAGCTGCTTGGCGCGGGCGGTGCCGGCCTCGGCGAGGCCTGGGTCGCGGGGATCGTCATCGCCCTTCTCGGCGTGGCGCAGGGCGATGATCGTGATCGGCTGCAGGTCAGCTTCGGCCTCGCTGGCACTGGGGTGGTCGCCGCCCGACGGATGATCGGGGTGGTCCTGGAAGGCCACGGTGGCGAAGGCGGCGAGGGTCGTGAGCGCGAGGGAGGAGAGGGTCATTCGAATGTTCATGGGATCACCTTAGCCTCGACGCGCTAAAGTGGAGCCATGAACATTCGCGTAGGGCTAGGTTTTGATCTGCACAGGCTTGAAGAGGGCCGTGCTTGCATTCTGGGTGGTATCACCTTCGATCATCCGAAGGGGCCCATGGGCCACTCGGACGGGGACGCGGTACTGCACGCGATCTCGGACGCGCTGCTTGGTGCCGCCGGACTCGACGATCTCGGCACGCTGTTTCCCGATACGGATGCCGAGTGGAAGGGCGCCGACAGCGCCGCACTACTCGTCGAGGTGGTGCGCCGCTTGAGCGAAAAAGGCTGGAGCCCCGTGAACCTAGACGTGGTCATCGCAACCGAGGGACCGCGCATCGCGCCACGCCGCGCCGAGCTACGTGCACGCATCGGCGAGCTGGTTGGCCTGGATCCCGCCGACGTGAACATCAAGGGCAAGACCCTGGAAGGCATGGGCGCTTTAGCCGGCGGCACAGGCGTCGCGGTGCAAGCCGTCTGCTTGATCTCGAAGTAGCGATAGGGAGTCAGGACCAAATCCAACGCCTATCCCAAGCACGCGAGTAGCTTGGCAGCCGTCTCCAGCTTCTGATCCGGATAGCGTCCTTTCCTGCTATTCCGCTGCGGTGGATTTCGCATCTCCGCTTGACCGCCTTCGAGAGCGCATTGAATCGCCGAGCGATCACTAGCCAGCGCATTCCCTCCTGATCCTCGAGCAAAGCTCGCTTGGCTTGAGCGCGGATCGTTGCGGGATACCGAGCGCCGGGTTCGTCGTGTCGCGAGGACCTTGCCATGTGGTCGTTCCGTGCATGCGGACGACCGTGAGACCCATAGGTTCGGATAGGCGTTGGATTTTGCCCTGACTTAGTCTCACTCGCCGCGCGCGCGCAGGATGGCGCTGGCGATGGCTAGGTCCGCGCGGGTGGTTATCTTCAGGTTCGAGGCGTCGCTCGGCACTAGGGTGATGGCTCCCTCGTAGCGCTGCCAGAGGGAGGCGTCGTCGGTGGGGGTGAAGCCCTCTTCGGCGGCTAGTTTGACGAGCTCGCGTAGGCGTTTGGCATCGAAGGCTTGGGGTGTTTGGGCGGCCCAGAGTTTGGAGCGGTCGAGGGTGCGAACGGCGGTTCGGCCGTCGTCGCTCTCCTTGATGGTGTCGTGAACGGGAGCGGCGACTAAGGCCGCGCCCTTGGCCCGGGCGGTGCGTAGGGCGGTCAGCACCACGTTGGGGTCCGTGAGCGGGCGCGCGCCGTCGTGCACGGCGATCACGTCCACGTCGAAGCCGCACCAGAAGACGCCGGCGCGCACGGAGTCCGCGCGCTGCTTGCCACCGGGAATGATGCCGCGCACCTTAGCCAAGGCGGGCTTGTCCACGGTCCACTGCTCGAAGGCGGGGATGTCGTCTTCGAAGGCGACTAGGATGATCTCGGTCACCTCTTCGATGCTGTTGAAGAGCGCGCAGGTGCGCTCGAGGATCGGCAGGCCTTCGAGCAAGAGCTGAGGCTTGCGCTCGCCCTTCGCGAGTCCCATGCGCGTTGACTTGCCGGCGGCGACGATGACCACGGCGGCGGAGACCTTGGGGCCCCGGGGCTGCAGGATGTGGGTGCCCTCTTGGTCGGTGGTGGGGGAGTCGCTCATCAAATGCGGTGATCGGGAGGCTGCGTGTTTCGAGAAAGGTTTCTCTCGGGATGAGTCCCGTGGGCCCTGACATTTCATGCCGGGCCGTGTAGGTTGCTGTTATGGACACTCCATCGCAACCGAAACCCGGGATCGATCCGGCCCAAGACGCGGCCAAGGCAACCGCCCCGCGCTGCCTTGTGCCCGATGGTCTACAGGTGGAGATTGTGCTGGGTATTGACCCCGGCACGATTGTGCTTGGCTACGGGGCCTTGGTCTTGGCGCCGGATGGCCCGCGCTTTCTGACCGCGGGCATTCTCAAGGCAAACGCCCGATGGCCGATTGAGCGCCGCCTGGGGCACATGCTGGCCGGGCTACAGGACATCTACCACCTGACGCGCCCAAGCTTCGTGGCCGTCGAGCAGGCCTTCACGCACAAGAACCCGCGCACGGCGATTCGCCTGGGCGAGGCGCGCGGTCTGGCGATCGCCTCGGGCTTTAACTACGGCGCCGAGGTGCACGAGGTCTCGCCCTCAGAGGCGAAAAAATGCGTGACGGGAAACGGACTCGCGGCCAAGGAGCAGGTGGCGGCGGTGCTGCCGAAGCTCTTGAAGATGGACGCGCTCGACCTTGAGATTGACGCGACCGATGCCCTGGCCCTGGCCTTCGCCTACGTGCGGCGGCGCGAGCTGGCGCGGTTGACGCGCTAAGGCTGCGGCGGGCTGTTGAGGCCAACCTACTCCTCCGGCTGCTCTTCCTCGCTCGGGATCTCGTAACGTTGCAAGATGCTCATCTGGCTCATGCCGAAGATCAGGGACAGGGGCAGGATGCCGAAGGCCTTGAAGGTGACCCAATGGTCGAAGCTGAAGTTGTGGCGCACGACCTCATTGAACACCGCCAGGGCCAAAAAGAAGCCCGCCCAGCGCTTGCTCATGATGCGCCAGCCCTCATCCTCGAGCTTCAGGACCTCCCCAAGTAGCATCTTGAGGAAGAGCTTGCCGCGCAACAGGCCACCGGTGAGCAGTACGGTGAAGAAGAGGCCTACGGCCGTGGGCTTGATCTGGATGAACTTGCCGTCCTCGAAGTAGACCGTCAGGCCGCCGAAGAAGAGCACGAAAGCCGCGGTGATCAGGGGCACCACCGGCAGCTTGCCCTCGGTCTTCCAGCTGATCGGCAGGGCGATTAGCAAGGCGATCATGAAGACGCTCGTTGCTTTGATGATGCCCGCACTGGTCTCACTGCCAAAGAACTTGTTGGCGATGAAGAAGAGCAGCAGCGGCCCGAACTCGAGCAGTAGTTTCATGGAATGGAGCCCTGGGTGGGCGGCCGATTGGATTTGGTGACGGTGTCCGAATGGCGGCAGTCTACGGGAGCCGCTGGTGGGAGAAGGCCTTTGGGTTCCAACATTTCGGAGGCGGAACATGCGCCGGCGGACGTAACTCTTGGATTGCGCAAATCCGCTCTAATAAACAGGGGGGGACGGCTTGCCCTTTTGAGGAAAGCGACTTCCAATGGAACCCCCGGCGCTAGTCGGATCGATTGGATGGAGAACCAAGACAACCCATTTAGCTCACCGGGCCAGTCGCCCCCCCCCGAAGCGCTCACCGAAGCCGCAGCCTATGGCGCCGCGGCTGGAGCGCAAGATCCAACCGCGCCCGAGCCCGCGACAGCCGGCGTCCTCGAGGCCCTCGAGAGCGGACTCGCCGCTTCGATCAGTGGCCTGACCATCTTAGATCGCGAGCTCTCCTTCGAGGGCAGCGGCCGTGTGGACTTCGCCGGTATCGACGGCGATGGACGCCTGGTGTTGGTCCTATTGCTCGACGACCACCCCGACATCGCCAGCGCCGAGGCCCTGGACCTAGCCGTGATCGCAGGGCGCCACGGGGACCTGCTCGCCCGTCATCTGGACGTCCTGGACCGCACTGCGGGCCAACCTGCCCGATTGGTCCTGGTCGCCGAGAGCATCGCCCCACGCCTGCGGGCGCGGCTCGCCATGCTGCGCACCGGTTTCGAGCTGTTCGAGCTCCAGAGCCTCAACTCCATGCGCGGCCAAAAGACCTACCTTGTGCCGGTGCACACCGGTCAAATCGACGAGCTCGCGGTCGTAGAGAAGCACCAGAACCTAGAGATCGCGCCCGAGGAGTTCCTGGCCAGTCTCGAGGCGCCTGCCCGGGACGGAGCTGAGGTGCTGCTCGCCCGCATGCAGCGCATGGACTCCGAATTCGATGTTCACTTCACCCATGCCGGTGGCAGGTGGTCTTTCAACGGCCGGGATTTCTTGCGCATCGACCTGCGCAGCGATCGTCTCATCGGCCGCGTTCTGCCCGGCGGCCCCCCACTGGTGCTCGAGGACACAATCGCCGTCGAGAGCCTCGTAGAGGAGGCTTTCACCGCCTACGTGCGCCTTCTAGGGCTCTTTGACGACACCGAAGAGGTGATCGAGGTCTCGCCCCCGCTAGGCGAACCCCTGCTCTCCCCCGAGGAGATCGCAGCCTTCCAGGAGTAGCCTGGGCCCTGCTGTCATCCCAAACATGGGAAGATGAGCGAACTTTGGGCATGACTTGGGCCAGCGGCTTCGCGCCTCGGCCGATGGAATGGGGAGATCGGAGCGATCCACCCCCATGGGACACTTCCCCCTGCGAAAGATCCTCGACCTTGCGGGCCTCCGCAGTCGCCAGGACACCCCAAAACGCCCCTCCCCGGCGCCCTCATCCATGCCGCTTGCCCTCGGGCATCGCAAGGAAGAGCCGTGGATCGGAGCCGTTCGTGCCCGCTCCCTATGCGTGGTCAGCGGCAAGGGTGGCACGGGCAAGTCGGTGACCTCGGCGTCCCTGGCGAGGCTCTTTGCTCGGCACGCCCGCACGCTTCTATTCGACGCGGACTTGGGCGTGGGCAACGCTCATATCTTGCAGGGCTCCGCGCCCCAGCACACCCTTGGGGATGTCCTGGGAGGAGCGCAGACCCTGGGCGACATCGTTCACCCCTGCGGCGAGAACTTGGACATGATCGCGGGCGGATCCGGTGTCGCGCGCCTGGCAGCTCTGAGCGTCCCGGACCTTGCGTCCCTTGGCGACAACCTGGCGAATCTCGAGCGCGACTACAGCTACGTGATCGCGGACTGCGGCGCGGGCATCTCCGAGACCACCTTGGGCTTTGCGCGGGCCTCGGACTCGCTACTCATCGTCACGACCCCGGACCTGACGGCCATGACCGACGCCTACGCGTTCCTCAAGGTGCTAGGCGGACGCCGTGGCGCCGCGAAACCGATGCTGTTGATCAACCGCGCGATGGATCAGGCCGAGGCCTCCGCCGCCGCCGAGCGCATCTGCAACGTGTCCCAGCGCTTCCTCAGCTTCGCCCCCGAATACATCGGCTGGGTACCCGAAGACCGCAGTGTCTTCGAGAGCGTGAACCAACGCCGACCGCTCATCCTACACGCCCCCGATTGCGCCGCCGCGGCGGCGATCCGACGCATTGGCGCGACCGTGCAAGAGCGCGTCGACGCCCAGCACCCCCGTGGACTTGGCCGCAGGTTAGCAGCCGGCGCGACGGCTGCTCTGCGCATGGCCTAGCTAGTCGCGAAGGAGCCGAGGCCCAAGCGCTTTTCGCCGTCGAAGACAAGGACCTTCTTCCTGTCCCAGGAGAAGGTAATCGTGCGGCCCACAATGAGAACGCTCGGCTCGGAGACGGCTCGCTAAGGAAGGCCCGCCTTTACCCAGTCGTCCAGCCGCTTCTTGGACAGGGCTTCGGGTTGGGGAGCTTTTCCGGAGGTCGCGCTGAATGCGATTAGGGCGACCATGGAGGTTAATCGGAGCGCGATCATGGCGTGGAGGTCCGTTTTT
>JBLHWM010000077.1:0-12244 GCA_047629095.1 Planctomycetota bacterium
TTCGAATCGCGCCGCCGGTGTCCTGGTCAAACAGGAACTGCTGCATGGGAATGCGCTCCTCGTTACGAGCGCCTGGCAGGTCGGCGTCGACAAACATAATCGAGCCCCGCGGGAAGAGCGTCTTGTCCGTGGCAACCGAGCGGCGCGCCGTGACGGGCACGTCCAAACTGCCGTGGGGGTTGCCCTCGATTGGCTGGAAGAAGACGTAGGATGGATTGCGGTTGAGGTACTCGTTCACGATCGCCGGGGAGGCCGTGATGGACCACTCGCGGATGCGCTGCAAGTTCAGGCCCGCCCTTGGCAAGATGCCATCGGCGATGAGCTGCTTGCCAAGGCTGACGTAGGTGGCGCCGTTCTTGCCGGCGTAGCCGAAGCGCGCAATGGAACCATCGGGCAGGCGAATGAACGCCGAGCCGTTGACATGGGCGATGAAGGAGTCGAGCGGGTTGGACAGCCAGACGAGCTCGAGTCCGCGGCCCTTGAGGAAGCCCGCGTTTTCAATGGCCGAGCGGCTGGGGTAGGGCAGGGTGGCCTCGCCGATCTTCCAACCGAGGGTCTTGCCCGCCTTGTCCTTGACCAGGTCGTGGGGCAGGGCGTAGAGGGGGTGATCGTAGCCCGGCGCTTTCGTCAGGCTGCCCTCCAGCAAAGGAGTGCAGTAGCCAGTAAAGAGAACACCACCACCACGCCCGTCCCAGCCGGCGCTCTTGTACCAGGTGAACTCCTCGCGGATGGCCCGGTCGAAAGTCGCCTTGGTTCGACTGTTCACGAGCAGCTCGCGGAAGCGCACTAGGCTGGCCTGGGCGCGGTTGATGTCCACGCCTTCGATGGGGTAGAAGTTCGCGGCGTGGGGCCGGTGGATCCAGTCGATGGACTGATCCAAAGCGGGTAGAATCTCATCCCGCATGGCCCAGTCCAGGGCGAAGTCGGGGATGTCTTCCTTGGCGACAGGCAAAAGGGCTGCGTCGCCCTCGGCGAGCCCTTGGCCATAATCCGGCGTCGAGACACAGCTGGCCATGAGCGCGAGGCTCCCGACAATCACCCGGCCCAGTATTCCCATGCTGCCGCGCTTTTGCGCGTCAGCCCTCTTGCTGCGTTTCCCAGTCATCATGGGCCGAGGATAGCGAACCCGGCCCGTAGCTCCGAGGGAAAAGATCCCCGATTCGAAGCCCTTGGGCGGGCGCGCAGGCGGAACCTAGATCGAGCTCTCGTTGAAGTCGAGCTTGACCAAGTAGGCGTCGCCGGCTTTGGGGTAGGCGCTCAGTTTAATGGTGCCCTTGTTGCGAGCGTTGGTGTGGGTGATCTTCAACTGGATCGCAGGGTTCGCACCCGGCGAGTAGGCTTCCAGGAAGGTGACCTCGGAATCGGTGGCGACCTCAAAACCCCGGGCAAAGATGTCCATACGCAGGGAATCAAAGAGGTCCTTTCCAAGCTGCTCGATTTGGGAATCCTCACACTCCACCTCGCCAGACCACGAGGATTCGTAATTCCATCCCGTAGGGCCGCCGTAGGAGGAACTGCCCCCAGCTGACCCCGTCCAAGACCCATCGACGGTGGAACTGTAAATCAGGATCGGTAGTACGTGCCCTGAGACCATCCTCGAGTAGGTGCTATCGCCACTGTAGTAGCTGTTGACGCAGCCGGACAAAAGTACGGCTGCGCCCAAGAGGAGGCCTTTGGAGCGGAGTGCTTGCATAGGCTCTAGATACGTGCCTCAGCCAAGCGCATTTCGCGCTCGGCCGCAAAGCGACAGATGCCCTCCCAGAGGCTCTCGGGATCGATGTGCGCTTCGCGCTTAATCTCGTCCATGCTGCCACCCGTGCGCCAGCGATTGTCCCAGTCCGAACTCATGGCGTAGCTCTCGGCCACCTTGTTCGGCAGCCAGTCGTGCATCAAGCGGCGCGCGCCGTTGGTGATGACCGTGGAATCGAGCCAATCCTCGCGGCTGAGAACCTTGTCGCGGTAGTCCTTGTCCTGGAGCTGGAAGAGCTCCCAGGAGCCAGCCATGATCAGCTTGACGTTGGGGCCTTCACCGGCCACAAAGCGCGGCAGCATCTGGAAGACCGAGTCCGTGGTGCTGGTGCCCTGGACCAGGATCACGCCCTCCTTGGGGCGGGACTCGTCAAAGTCCTTGATCACGTACGCGCCGCGGCTAGCCATCTTGTAAGACGGCACACCGAGGGCCTCGCGGTCGGGGATCTGGATGTTGGGGCGGGTCAGGTGCAAGGCGATGATCGGCTGGGGGCACTGGAGCGCGGCGGCCAGCATGGGCGCCACCTCGTTGTGCTCCCAGGGGTGCAGGTTGAGCACCTGGCCCTCGGGGAAGAGCTGGGTCACGCCCGGCGAGAAGATGCCGAAGTGGGTGCGGCTGTCCTCGGCGGTCTCGGGGCCCGAGTGGCCCACAACCCAGATCACCTTGCCGACTTGCAACTCGCAGTCCTGGGCCAGTTGGCTGAACAGGCGGATCATGCCGTACTTCAAGTAGGAGAAGGATCCGTAGGTCGAGAAGGTGGCCCAGTAGCCGAGGAACTCCTGCTCGGGCTCCTTGGCAAAGTTCACCGTCGCCATGCCGACGCCCAGGCCCGAGTTCGTGAACTCGGTGATCTGCTGGGGCAAGAGGCAGCCGTCCGGGTTCGAGTTGCGCTCGTACCAGCCGAAGCCCTTCGAGTCGCCGTAGTCCTTCGCGAAGCCACTGATCGAAGTCGAGTCCGCCAGGTCTGCCGAAGAGGCGACGACCAAAGGGCGGCCCATCGCTTCGCGCGCCTTGGCGTTGACCCAAGAGCCAAACTTAGAGAAGCCCGCACGGTTCGGAGCCATGGCGCCGGCCTCGACGAACAGGTCCTCGGGTAGGGTGTCCACGTTGAGCCAGGAGGTGTCGGTGGCTAGGTTCGTGCCCTTGCCGAGCTTGTAGTTCTCGGGCTCGGTGGTGACTTCGCTTCCGAGCTCGACGAGGGTGTCGGTGATGTACTCGACCAGGGCGTCATTCCCGCGTAGAACGCCGAGAACGGTCTCCATCCAGGCAATGGTCTGGTCGCGGCAACCGGCTTCGCCCGGGTCAGTCGTGTCCCCGGTGCCGTCGAAGGTGACGCCGTACTTGGACGAGAAGTCCGCGCGGCACTTCCAGAACAGCTCGGAGTTGCGCTTGTGGGCAGCGCCGTGGCTGGGGGCGTCGTACTTGTAATAGCCGCGGCCCTTGGTGGTCTTGAACCAGACCATGCCCGGTCGCTTGTCGGTCTCCTCGGCGTGCACAATCTCCAGCATGGCCTTGGTGATCTGACTGAAGTCGGTACCGTCCTCGGCGCCCGCAACGCGCCATCCATACGACTCGAACCACTCCTTCGGCGTGCCAGCCATAACCTCGGAGTTCGCGAAGCCGTCGATACCGTGGTCGTTCCAGTCGAACAGGTAGATCAAGTTGTCGAGACCCAAGCCATAGGCCGAGTTCTTGACCTCGTGGTGGCAACCCGCCGAGTGGCCGCCCTCGCCCTCGATCGCAAAGACCTTCACATCGCCGGCGCCGGCGTGCTTCAGTGCCATAGCTTGGCCCAAGGCCGCCGGTGCACCGTGGCCCGAGGGACCCGTGTTGAACTTAAGGAAGAGGCTCTTGCCCTCCATCTCCGCGTGGCCAGCAAGGCCCTTGTTGTGGCGCAGGGTCAAGAGGTCCTGCCAGACCAGCACGCGGCCCTCGTCGTCGTTCAGCTTGAAGCGCTCGTCACCGGTGGCCTCGTAACGCAGGCGCATGGCCTCGTTGTAGATGGCCAGGGTGCAGTAAACGACGGGGACGGCGTGGCCTGCCACCAGCACGAAGCGATCGCCAAAGGCAGCCTCGGGGTGCTTGATGTCCCAGCGCATGCCGGCGCCCAGGGTGTTGGCCACCATCATCGGGACCTTCGAGCGCGAGCCACCCGGGTGCCCGCTCTGGCGCAGGTTCAGGGTCAAGTCCAACATCTGGTCGATCATGTCCCCGACGATCTCCCAATGGTGAAAGTTCTGGGCAAGGGACTCGTAGGAGGGCTTCGTAATGGTCTGCATGGCAACAACGGCCGGGGCCGTGTGTGGGGCTCGTTAAGGAGAACGGGGGGTAGCGGTAAAATCGATCGCCATGATAACCGATTCTTATCGCCAGGGCTTCCCCCTGGTCGGAGCCCTATTCCTGCCAGTAGCTGCTCAGGATCTCAAACGCCTCCCGGATGGCCTCGCTGCCGGCGTAACCTTGGTAGCCCGCCAGCAATCGTCGGGAGGCCCAGCGCTCGGTCGCATCCTCAAAGGGCTCCTCTCGCAGCTTCATTAACGGTAGGCGCAGCCCATTCCAGCGGCCCATGCCCGCGAAGCGGCCCTCGCCAGCCGCCGCCAGGATGTTGATCGTGAGGGTTGCCACGACGGCCATGTCCTGCTCCTTGCGCAACGCTGAGGACAAGAGCTGCAGGCTAAGCGCGTCCCCAATGCGCCAAACACCTCGGGCAGCGGCCTGCCGAACGGCCGGATTCTCATCGTCAAAGCGCGTCTTGAGCCACTGGCGGACCCCATCTTCGTCGATGCTGCGGTTCAGACGCATGCGGGCGTCCTCGGGATTCGCCTCCATCCGCGCCAGCCAGTTGCGCCAGGAGCCCGTTGGGTCCTCGCGGTAGAGGTCGAAAACCAGTGCCCAACCGACGAAGTGGACCATCAGGTTGTCCTCGACGCTGTGGGAGTCCGAGACCCGAATCGCCAGGAGATCCAGCAGCTCGGCATCGGTGATTTCTTGCTTGCGCAGCATGGACAAGGGCCACGCGCACAGGCCGTCTCGTACCCAGACCTGGCCGCCACCGGACCCATCGGGAACGAGGATGCCATCGGCGATCAGCTGGGCGATGCCCTCCTCGAACCATAGGGGCAGGGTCTCCCGGGGGCCGAACAGCTCGGCGAAGCGGGCGTGGACCAGCTCGTGAACAGCCGCTCCGGGGGCTGCCTCCCCTAAGAAAACGCCACCGGGCCCCAGGCCACCGGAGCGCACGTGGAAGGCCCGCACCCGGGCGTCGCCCATTTCTGGAAGGTTGTCGATTAGCCCGGCGTCTTCGCCCTCGGTGATGCGCCCGCGGTTTCCAGAGCTAAGCTCGACACCGCCCTCCCACGCGTGGATGCGGACGGACCGCTTAAAGGGGCCCAATGCCTGCTCCACAGCCTCCACGGCCGGATTAAGCATGGCTTCGAAGCTGCTGACGTCAACATCGCCACCGGGCTTTACGTACAAAGCCCAGTCCTCGTTGCTCGAGACCTTCCTCCATGAGGTGCAGGAGCTCATGACCAGCCCCAAGCCCAAGGCTAGGGCCGCCATTCGAATCCAAGCTGGTCTCACGTCTTCTTCCATCAAGTAGATACCATAGGCAACCGGTCGCCATTCTGTAACCGTGCACTCGGCACGAAGCTCAGCCGAATCCAAACCGAACATTAGCAGCCTCTATGCACGCCTCCCCCCGAATCCGAAAGGCCCCGGTCGCTCTTGCCTTCGCGATAGCCCTGGCCGGCTGCGCAAAGAAGCCCGCCGAGGTGGAGCCCCTCCTAGACGGGAATCCCGCCCCACTACGAGCGGTGATGATGCAGATCGACCAGGTGAACTGGAAGATCGAGCCCGTGGTGCGTCTCGAGTCGGAATTCGCGGCCGTGGCGTCCTGGGCCCGCTCTATCGAGTCCCTGAGCAAGGATCCGGCCTGGGAAGAGTTCATGTCCCGGGACTCATTCCTGGGCAATCGCCCCAAGTTCGAGGGTTACAGAGGCTGGATGATGGCCGGCGCTGCGAACCTCGCCACGGGTGCCGAAGCTGGCGACGTGGACAAGATGCGTGAGGGCTTCATTCGCCTTCAACAGTCCTGTATCGCCTGCCACAAGCGCTACCAACCCAACAAATAAGGCTGAGGCCTTTGGATCACTGCCATGACTAGAGCTTTTGTCATCGTGCTCGACTCCCTCGGGGTCGGAGCCCTGCCGGACGCGGCCGACTTCGGAGACGTGGGTGCCCACACCCTCGACCATATTTCGAGCCACATGGGGCCAGGATTCAAGATCCCGCGGCTAACCAAACTTGGGCTCGGGCACGTGCCCGGCGTGGAGAAGACGCCGCGCACCGAGCTACCGGCCGCAGCCACGGGCCGCTGCTTGGAGTCGTCACCGGGCAAGGACACCTCGACCGGTCACTGGGAGATGATGGCTTGCGGCTTGGACGCGGGATTCCCCGTTTACAAGGATGGCTTTCCCTCCGAGCTGATCGACGAGTTCGTCAAGCGCTGCGACCTGCCCGGCGTTCTCTGCAATGAGCCGGCCTCGGGAACCGAGGTGATTAGCAGGCTAGGTGACGAGCACATCGCCACTGGAAAACCGATCGTCTACACCAGCGGGGACAGCGTGTTCCAAGTGGCCGCCCACGAGCAGCACTACGGCCTCGAGCGCCTGCTCGACCACTGCCGCATCGCCAGGAAGATGTTCGATCCGCTTGGACTCGGACGCATCATTGCGCGCCCCTTTGTTGGCGAGTCCGGCAACTTCACGCGCACCTACAACCGGCGCGACTTCTCCCTATTGCCGCCCCATAAGACGAGCCTCGACAAGCTCAAGGATGCCGGCGTGAACGTCGTTGGCGTCGGCAAGATTGCGGACATATTTGCGGGACTCGGCGTCACTCAATCGATCCACACCGAGGGGAACCGTGACGGGATGCAGCACACGATCAAGGTGGCCAAGGAGCTCGACAGCGGCTTCGTCTTTGTGAACCTGGTGGACTTCGACATGCTCTTCGGACACCGCCGCGATGTGGCGGGCTACGGCAAGGCCATCGAGGAGTTCGACACGGACCTGATCGCCCTAGAAGCCGAGCTTCGGGAGGGTGACCTGGTGATCCTAACGGCCGACCACGGCACCGATCCCACGCACCCCATAGGTACAGACCACACGCGCGAATACATTCCCGTCGTGGCTTGGCACCACGGCCAGGACGGCGCCTCTGGTGTCGACCTTGGAACGCGCTCAACCTTCGCCGACATTGGTGCGACGGTGGAGCAGTTCTTCGGACTCAACGCCGAAGAGGGAACCTCGTTCTTGGGCGAGCTCTCCGGCGCAAAAAGGCAGGAAGCGTAAGTATGGACGCACGCGAGATTCTCCAGATGAAGCGCGATGGCGGCACTCTTTCGGGAGAGGCCATCGAGACCTTCCTCACGGGCTACGTCGCCGGCGACATCCCCGATTACCAGGCATCGGCTCTATTGATGGGCATCTTCATCCACGGCATGGAAGATGCGGAGCTAGCCCAGTGGACCCTGGGCATGTTGAACTCGGGCGAGCGCTTTGACTTCTCCGACATCGACGGACCCAAGGTCGACAAGCACTCCACCGGCGGCATCGGCGATAAGGTCTCGATCCCCTTGGCACCAGCCGTCGCAGCATGTGGTGCTTACGTCCCCATGATCAGCGGGCGCGGCCTCGGCCACACCGGGGGAACCCTCGACAAGCTCGAGTCGATTCCGGGTTTCCGGACCTCTCTTGAACCGGACGAGTTTCGCTCGGTATTGAAGGCGACCGGCTTCGCCCTCGGTGGCCAAACGGAGACCCTGGTGCCGGCCGATCGAAAGCTCTACGCCCTGCGCGACGTGACAGGATTGATCGAGTCGATCCCCCTGATCACTAGCTCGATCTTGTCGAAGAAACTCGCCGAGGGAATCGACGCCCTAGTGCTCGATGTGAAGTTTGGCTCCGGCGCATTCTTGACCGATCCCCAGCGCGGTGCCGACCTCGCCAAAGCGATGGCGACGATCGCGAAGCAGTGCGGCGTTAACGCGACGGTCTTCCAAACGAACATGGAGCGCCCCCTTGGTTTGACCGCGGGCAACGGGATCGAAATCGTCGAGAGCCTGGACTGCCTCAAGGGCGGCGGACCGGCAGACCTGCGCGAGCTCGTCACCCTTCAAGGTGGCGAAATGCTGCGTCTGGTCGGCCTGGCAGAGAGCCTCGAGGTCGGCCGCAAGAAGATCGCCGCGAGCCTCGACGACGGCTCGGCCTTCGAGCGGTTCCAAAAGCTGACCGAGCTCCAGGGCGGAGATCCGAGTAGCCTCGAACGCGAGGGGGGAATCCCGGTGAGTCGCGAGACCGCGCACCTAGGCAGCCCCGCCGCGGGCTTCTTCTCATGGGCGGACCTGCGGGATGTTGGTCGCGCCGTGGGAGCGCTCGGTGGCGGTCGCGTTCGGGTCGAGGACACGATTGACCCGTCCGTCGGCTTGCGGTTCTTGGTGACCGAAGGCGAGCGCGTAGAGATGGGCCAGCCCGTCGTCCAGATTCACCATCGCGATGGACGCGGTCTCGACCAGGCGAAGCAGCTCTTGCTGCGTGGCCTCTCGGTTTCTGAAGTGGCACCGGAAATCAGGCCCCTCGTGATCGGCTAGAGCGCAGCTTTGCCGTAGGATCTCTGGGATGGAGATTCTTGAGAAGCTCATACGCGGGTCCCTCGGCCTAGCGTTCTTTTGTTTGGTCGCTTGGTTTTTGTCCTCGGATCGCAAGCGCTTTCCCTGGCGCGTCGTGTTCGCCGGGCTGGGCATGCAGTTCGCGCTGGCGGGCCTCATCCTTGGAACGGAAACCGGTAGGCGCTTCTTCGAGACCTTGGCGGGCTTCTTCGCCGAGCTTGTCAATCGCGCCTCCGCCGGACCGGCCATGGTCTTCGGTCCACTGGCAGGATCGGACTTAGGGTTCATCTTCGCCTTCGCGGGAACGGGCCTGCCGATCATCGTCTTCTTCTCGGCCCTGATGGCGATCCTCTATCACATCGGTGTGATGCAGGTCCTCGTCTACTACTTGGCCCGGATCATGTCGAAGCTGCTGCGGGTCTCCGGCGCCGAGTCCATGGCCATGGCGGCCAACATCTTCGTCGGCCAGACCGAAGCCCCCCTAGTCGTGAAGCCCTACATCGGCGCCATGACCAAGTCCGAGCTCAACGCCCTGATGACCGGCGGCTTCGCAACCATCGCCGGCTCGGTCCTAGCCGTCTACCTGACCATTCTCGGCCCCGAGATCGGCCCGCACCTGCTGACGGCCTCCGTTATGAGCGCGCCCGCCGCATTCTTGATCGCCAAGATCATGGTGCCCGAGACCGAACTGTCCGCGACGGGCGGCAAGATCGAGTTAAAGATCGAGCGCAATGCGACCAACTTATTGGAAGCTGCAGCCAATGGAACCGCCGACGGCCTCAAGCTCTGGCTGAACGTGATCGCGATGTTGATCGCCTTCGTGGGCCTTGTAGCCTTGATAAACTGGCCCCTCGAGGCCATGAGCGACCCCCTAAACCCCGTCTCTATCAGCACGATCTTCGGCTATGTCCTCGCGCCGATCGCTTGGCTCATGGGCATTGAATCCTGGCACGACTGCCAGCTCTTTGGCTCCCTGCTCGGGATCAAGGTCGCCGTCAACGAGTTCGTTGCCATGGGCGACCTGCAAGTCATGGCCGCGGCCGCGGTTGAGACCAGCACGGGCCAGGTCACCCAGGTCTTCGAGAACAAGCGCTCGGCCGTCATGGCGGCCTACGCCCTTTGCGGCTTCGCGAACTTCGCGTCTATCGGCATCCAGTTGGGTGGCATTGCTTCTCTAGCCCCCGAGCGCAAGACGGACCTGGCGAAGCTCGCCATGAAAGCCATGCTCGGCGGGGCCTTCGCCTCGTGGATGACCGCTACGGTGGCGGGCATCTTCATTAGCTCCGATGGCCAGAACATCCTGGCCGGGCTCTTCTAGGTCATGAACAACATGGAAATGGAATCACCCCTGCAGCAGGCGGAAGCCCTGGCGAAAGCCCTCCGAGCGGTGGGGGCGGACCAGGCCGAGTTCGCGCTCGTGCTCGGCTCGGGCCTCGGCGGCTTTGCAGACCGCCTCGAGGACCAGGTCGCCATCGACTACGGTCAGATCGACGGTATGCCCCAGTCCGCCGTGCCCGGTCACGCTGGACGTCTGGTGCTCGGTAGCCTCGGGGGTCGGCGCGTCCTGGTGCAACAGGGCCGCGTTCACTTCTACGAGGGCTGGAGCGCCTTCGAGGTGACCAGGGCCGTGCGCGCCTTCGGCATGGTTGGAATCCGGGGCCTTCTGCTGACCAACGCCGCGGGCGGGGTGCGGCACGACTGGGATCCGGGAACTCTGATGCGCATTACCGATCACATCAACCTCCAGGGCGTCTCCCCGCTCTTCGCGGGTGAGGGCGGCCAGGCTAATCCCTACGATCCGCGGCTAGGGGCGATCCTAGACTCGGTAGCTGCTTCCGAGCTGCTGCCTTTGCGCACCGGCGTCTATGTCGGCAACCCCGGCCCCGCCTATGAGACCCCGGCAGAGGTCGAGATGGCCCGCCGACTCGGCGGAGACGCGGTGGGTATGAGCACTGTGCTCGAGGCCATCGCAGGCCAGGCTGCGGGGATGTCCGTGTGCGCGATCTCCTGCATCACGAACTTCGCCGCGGGAATCACAGGGGAGGCCCTCTCCCACGAAGAGGTGATGGAGACTGGCGCAGCGGTAGCAACCAGGTTCGAAGCGCTGCTTGCGGCCGCGGTCCCACAGCTCTGCGGCGTCCTCGAGGCTTAGTTGGGCCCGGATTAAGCTCGCCTGTAGCGGCCAAAATGGGCTTGAGGGCTATATGGTCCCGAGATCCTCAAGGGGCAGGGTTGACGCCTGGGGCAAGGAGTGTCTAAAATGATTCCGGGTCGGCATCGGCCGAAAGGGGGCCATTTCTGACAATAAGTGACCTGTTTTGGACACCATTTGACCATGTCTGGGGTTGACCTGGAGCGGGGCTCCGGTTGGGAGCCCTAGCTTTTTGATGAAAAACTGGGATTTGTATGTCCTAAGACCGGTGCTTCACGTTTTAAGGTTGTTGCGGGTTGGCTCCACTGGAACCAATCGCAGCGCATTCTCTTTCGGTAGACTCGGGTGAACCAGGAGCCCGGTTTGTTGAATCGTTTGGGTGCAGCGTTTCCGAGGGAGGAGGCGCCGTATCCAGGACGGGCGTTTTTTTGAATCGCTTGGCCACCCGGTCTACTGAAGAGGATGTTTTTTGTCTAAAGCTAGCAAACAAGATGATGGGGCCAAGGAATCGGCCCCCCTTAGGGATATGACGATCTCGGGCGGCAAACTGTCGCCCGCAGAGCTGTTCTCCCTGGTTTACGAAGAGCTCCACGGCCTCGCGCGGCGCACCATGGCTGGACAGGGTCCCGGGCATACTCTCCAGCCGACAGCCCTTGTGAACGAGGTCTACCTCCGGCTCGCTGGCCGGGCGGGGAGCACCTGGCACAACAGGGAGCACTTCCTTCGTACAGCCGCCCAGTCCATGCGACACATCCTAGTGGACCACGCCCGCAGGAAGAGCACCACCAAGCGCCAAGTTACTGGTGAGAGGGTCGCCCTCGACGAGATCCTTGTCCAGTTTGACGAGCGCTCCATGGACATATTGGCCTTGGACGAGGGGCTGCTGGCTCTTGCAGTTCAGGATCCGAAGCTCGTGCAGATTGTTGAGATGCACTTCTTCGGCGGCTGTACCTTCGATCAGATTGCCGTAGCCATGGAGACGTCTCCAAGGGGTATTCAACGGGACTGGCAGTTCGCCCGCTCTTGGCTGCACATGCGCCTCAAAGAGAAGGGCGCCTGATTCATTTGTCGTTTTTTTGGTATCGAGGTCTACTCAAATACGTTCCCTTGATTGCCAAGCACTCGAGCGCCATTTCCTGGTTCTCTGAGGGGGGGCGATTATGACGGAAGAACGCTGGAGCCGGACACGGCGCATATATCAAGAAGCATTGGACTTGCCGGAAGCCGAGCGGGGTGATTACCTGCTGACGGCCTGCGGGGACGATTCTGAACTGCTCGCCGAGGTCACCGGACTCCTTAAAGTGGACGTCGACGAGGCCTTCCTATCGACCCCACCTGTCGAGACGGGAGTGAGTCTCGGGGACTTCGAGCTGCGCTCGGAGATCGGAAGTGGCGGCACAGGAATCGTCTACCGGGCCTGGCAACGATCCCTCAGCCGGGAGGTCGCCGTGAAGGTTCTCCCGCGACACTTCTCGCTAAATGAAGAGCGCGTCGGACGCTTTAAGCGCGAGGCCCGCGCGGCGGCAAAACTGACCCACAACTGCATCGCTCCGATCTTCGAGATTGGCATGGATGGGGACACTCACTTCTTCGCCATGGAGCTCGTGGAAGGTCTCGATCTCGCCTGCGAGGTGAAGGCGCTGCGGGGCGGGGAAGCGAGCACTCTTCCGAG
>JBLHWM010000078.1:0-11997 GCA_047629095.1 Planctomycetota bacterium
GAGCAGCTCCAGGCGGTCGTCGAATACATGATTGGCGAGAGCGGTTTCGATGGCGAGCTCTACCACCAGACGCGCATGCGGCGCATCTTTATGCGGCTGCTTAAGCGCGTGGATGCGGGCGTCTGGTACGACCTGATGTACGTGCCCTTCCTGACGCGCAACACCTACCTCGCTAGCCTCGACGAGCTCGAGGTCTCCGAGGACTTTGCCGACCTCTGCGAGTCCAGCCGCTACACGCCCATGGAGGATGTGCAGCGCATGGCTTGGAACCTCGTTCGCTGGGTGCGCCAGCGGCTCTTCCTCGCTGGGGTGATCGACCTGGGCTACGATGTCTCTGGGCGACCGGTCGCTATGCGGCTAACCCCAGGTGGTGCGCGCCTGCTAGGAATCAGCGAAGGTGCAGCCGGCGTCACTCCTGGCGGCGGACGCATCATCGTGACTCCCGACTTCGAAGTCGTGCTGTTCCCCTCCGGGGATGACGTCGAGCTCATCCACGACCTGGATCGGTTTAGCAGTCGCGAGAAGAACGGGCACTCGATGCACTTTCGCATTAGCGAAGAGGGCGTCGTGCGCGCCCTGCGCCAGGGCATGCACCTGTCTCGGATTGAAGAGGTGCTCGAGCAGCACTCCCACACTCCGGTACCCCAGAACGTGCGCTACTCGATCCAAGATTGGGGCGTTCGAGCGGGCTGGATGCAGATCCATGAGGACATGCGCGTGACCTGTGAACACGAGGAGACCCTGCAGCGCTTCCGGAGCGATCCAGGCGTGCGCAACCTACTACAGGCCGACCTTGGTGAAGAGGGCTTGCAACTGGAGTCGACCATGTCGGTCCGTCGCATGCAGCACCTACTTCGTGACCTTGGCTATCTGGTAGAGCGGGTCTCCTAACCATGCCCGCGAAACTGCCTCCTGCGCTGCTCGCCTTGTCTCCGGGCACCCTGGTGGATGGCGCGGCAGCGGACGCATTCCTGCAGCAAGCCAAGGAGCTAATTCGTGAGGGCCTGCGTGGAGTCCTGTTGCGCGAACCCAATCTTGGTGACGCCGACCTCTTGTGGTTGGCCCGCGAACTGAAAGGCGCCCTGGCAAACACCCAGGATGAGACCGCTTGGCTTGGAGTCCACGACTGCTTACATGTGGCCTTGGCTGCAGGCGCAGACGGCGCTCACCTGGGCTTTCGCTCTTTGGAGGTTAAAAGTGCTCGAAGAGTCTTGGGACCGGATGTATGCCTTGGGATCTCGACGCACCAGGGGGACGCTCCGGCCAAGTGGGACGGCGCCGACTACGTCTTCCACAGCCCTGTCTTTTCGACGCCATCCAAGGAGGGACTACTCGACCCGATTGGTCCCGGGGAGCTCTTCGCCTTTGCCGAGCTCCTCGAAGAAGCCGGCGCACCCCGACTCTTTGGACTTGGCGGTATCACGCCCAAGAACTGTGCCGAAGTCCTAGGCAAGGACGGCGAGGGGCTTCCGCTTGGTGTGGCTGTCCGCGGCGCCTTGTTTGAGTCCGACAACGCCCGATCCAACCTGGCCGAGCTGCTCGCCGTGCTAAGAACTCACCAGGTTTCGGACAACCAGACGGAATCCACGGGGTAGCTACTAGCCATGACCGACGAATCACAACCAAGGGGCACCACCCGCGAAGAGCGCTATGCCCGGGCTAACGCCAGGGAAGAGCGCGAACACAATCGCCCCAAGCTCTCGGCGATCCCATCCAATCGGCGCAAGATCTTGCGCTACATTCGTCTGGCCCTGATCGTATTTGCCTTTGTCGCGCTCTGGGACATCCAAGCCAACTTTGACTTCGTGCGCCTGCCCGAAGAGGGCTGTCGCCCGATTGCAGCCTACGAGCCCGGTGTCACGCTACTTGTCAGCCGCGACCCTGCGGCGGAGGACCTCGTTCTAGGCGACATCGTGATGTTCACCCTGGACTCGGGTCAGATCTCCTACGGCCGCTTGAGTACACCGCCGGGACTCGAGGCGGGACAACTGCTTGCGGACTCCGGCTATTGGATCCTTGGGGATAACCCCGAGTGCCCCGTTGACGACAGCATCTCCCTAGGCGCCATTGCTCCCGAACGCATCGTCGGGCGGGTGCTTTTCCCCCTACGCTTCTAATGGAGACGGGTGGTTGGAACGAGGCCGAGCTTCACGCTTGGCTGCGGCAAACGTTGACTCCCGATGGGGGAGGGCGCCAAGGCGCCTGCCACGACGCGGCCGTCTTGGAGGCGGGGCAAGGACGTCCGGTGCTCTGCTGCGATCGCACCGAACAAGGCATCCACTTCGACGACTCCGCTAGCCCTGAGCAGATCGGCTGGAAAGCCGCCGCCCGGGCCCTCTCCGACCTGGCCGCAACGGCAGCGACGCCACGTGGCATCCTGCTGTCCCTGGCAGCGCCCAAGCACCACAATACGGCCTGGATGCAGGCCGTCATCCAAGGCGCCATCGCTGCAGCGGACAGCGTCGGTGCGCAGCTCATCGGAGGCGACCTGACCGCCATCGACCGAGGCGTCTCGCTTGTGGTTAGCGCCCATGGACACCTAGACCCCGCCGCCGGCAATCAAGCTGCCCCGGGCCGGGACCGCGCTGAGCCGGGCCAACTGCTGCTGGTCACCGGGCCCCTTGGCGGCAGCCTACTCGGCCGGCACCTAGCCATCGAACCCCGCATCACCGAAGGGCGCGCACTCTGGCAAGCGGGCGCGACGGCCATGATGGATGTCAGCGACGGCCTCGCCCAGGATGCCGGTCGCATCGCCATGGCCTCGAACGTGGTGATTGAGCTCGAATCCCTGCCACTTCACGGCGACGCCCAGCGCCTCGCGATTCAAAGCGGGAAGTCCGCCATCCATCACGCCCTGTTTGACGGGGAAGATCACGAGCTCTTGGCTACGATCTCGCCCCAAGGCCACGCAGCCCTCGGACCGGTGCTCGCCCTGCCCCTCGGCCGCATTGGCCCAGCCACTACCCAGCGTCCAGCCGGTGTCTATGTTCCCGCTCCATGGCTGCCCTCCGAAGACGGCGCTCGCAGAGAGTCACCATCCCCGGATTCCGGGCCGGTTTGGACTCGCCTCGATCCTCTCGATGAGCGAGGATGGATCCATGGGAGTTGACCAATCTATGGAGTTCGTCTCCAAGTCGCCCGAAGTCACGATGGCCTTCGCCGAAGCCTTGGGGCGCGAGCTCGGCCCCGGCGCTGTGGTGGCCCTGAACGGCGACCTTGGCGCGGGCAAGACGACCTTCGTGCGCGGCCTTTGCATAGGACTGGACGTCACGGACCCCGTGCACAGCCCGAGCTACACCTTGATGCACACCTACCAAGGGCGCCTGGAGGTCTTCCACTTCGACGCCTGGATGGAGGGCCGCGAGGCTGCCTTCCTGGATGGCGGTGGCGCCGAGTGGCTGTTTGGCGAGGGAGTCGCGGTGGTGGAGTGGGCCTCGCGGGTCCGGGACTACCTGCCGGCCGAGCACCTGGAAATCGAGCTCTTGCACTTGAAGGCGCCCCAGATCGACGACGATGGGCACCCGGTGGGGGAGCCGATTCGCGGGCTAAGGGCCTGGGTTCATGGGGAAAGCGAGGAATTGCGGCTCCTCCTGCACTCGGCTGCCCAGGAAAGCGGCCTGCGGGAAGCCCTAAGGGGTGATTTACCCCCGAGCCCGGGGAGTAGGTCATCATTAATGGAAAGCCAAAGTTCCTTGAACCACGGCGCTCAAGGGCCGTTGGAAGACTCGGATAGGTTGAGTTGAGTAACGATTGGCACTTTGAAACGGACCCGCTTGCGGCCCTAAGGGATGGAGACCCCCGTCCCTTCGAAGCCTTCGTTCCCGACGGACTTGTGGGCCTGACCGGATTCTTCCGGCGCCAGGGCGCAGGTTTCTCAGAGGCAGAAGACCTAGCCCAAGACGTCCTGATGCGAATGATCCAACGAGCAGACACCTACGAATCCCAAGAGCGCTTTGCCCCCTACGTCTTCCGCGTAGCGCGCAATGTGTGGATCGATAGTCGGCGCCGCAAGGCTGCGCGTCCCAAGCCCGTGCGCCTCGAGACCGAAGACAGTGATGCGTCCACGATCAAGATCGACCCGATCGATCCCGGCGTTGCCCCCAGCCACAAGCTCGAGGTAGCCGACGAGGCGAACCGGGTAGCCCAAGCGCTCGCCTGCCTGAGCCCGAACCACCGTGAGGTCTTCGAGCTCGGTGTCTTGCAGGAGCTCCCCTATAGCGAAATCGGCAGCCTGCTCGACGTGCCCATTGGCACCGTCAAGTCGCGCATGTTCCACGCCATGCGCACCCTTCGCGAGCTGCTCGCCGCCCCCTCCGTTCAAGGACCGACCCCATGAAGTCCGCCCCCTTTTCCGACATGTCTGAAGATCCAAAGCTCACCCAAGAGCAAGAGCGCCTGCTCGACCTCGCCCTGGGCAAGGGCTCCCTTCCCACAAGCGACTCCGAACTAGGTGCCGCCGCTGTCGAGCTGCGCAGCTTCGTCGCGGAGACCCGCAGTAAGCTAGGCGAGTTCGACGTGCTCACGGAGCAGTCTCTACAGGAGGCCGCGGAGCAGGTCTCCATGGCTTGCCACGACAAGGTCGCCCAACCCGGGCTTCTAGGCGGCATCGTGCTGCGGCTCGAATTCTTTCGCGCCTGCCTCAAGAACAACGTCGCCCTGCGCATTGCAGCCGCGAGCCTGCTCGTGCACCTGACCGCACTTCCGGTGCTTGCCTGGCTCGCCTTTGCCAAGCCCGAGCCGCGCTTCCTCAACGTCCGTATCGAAGAGCCGCGGGCCGTATTGACCGAAGATCCCGGTGTCGAAGAGCTCGACAGCCCGCAGGTCTTGGAAGATGAAGATCTAGGCGACGTGGACTTGGGTTTGGGCTCGGACTTCGAAGGGAAGTAGGTCAAGATGGAGCCCCCCGGCTTTCCTCTTTCCGCTACTTCATGTCCTCGACCAATCCCCAAGACACCTTCTTCGCCGTCGACTTCGGTGGCACCGGCACCGTGGTTGGACTCGTTAACCAGTCCGGCCAAATCCTGGGGCGCACACAGTTTTCGACTAGAGAATTTGTCCAGCTAGGGGTGCCCGAGGTCTTTGCCCACGAGGTCGTTTCCCACGCAAAGGCACTCGCGACAAGACTCGGGCTAGCCGTCCCAAGCCAGCTAGGCATCGGCGCTCCCGGCGGCAACTTCTTCACCGGCGAGATTTGCGATTCGCCCAACCTTGCCTGGCGCGGCGGCACTCCCTTGTCCAAGCTGCTCGAGCATGTCTCCGGCTGGGAAATCCGGCTCGAGAACGACGCCAATGCCTCGGCCCTTGGAGAAGCGCGCTTTGGTGTGGGCACGCAGGTCGCCGACTTCGTGGCCGTCACCCTCGGCACCGGTGTTGGCAGCGGAATCTTTGTTAATGGCCAGCTGCTGCGTGGAGCCGATGGCTTTGGTGGCGAGCTTGGGCACCTCAACATCGTGCCTGAGGGCCGTCATTGTGAGTGCGGTGGAGCGGGTTGCCTGGAGACTTACGCTTCGGCAACGGGGCTCATCCGAACCGTGCTGACAGGGATTCGAAACGGTGCCTCGGGTGCTAGCGACTTCAATGCGGCACAACTCGAAGCAGATCCGGAGGCCGCAGGAAAGGTCATCGCCAAGCTTGCGGACGCGGGAAA
Source organism: Planctomycetota bacterium (assembly GCA_047629095.1). Lineage (GTDB taxonomy): Bacteria > Planctomycetota > UBA1135 > UBA1135 > CALBMX01. Next base: position 5,648 of record JBLHWM010000078.1, read on the forward strand.
CCCCCTGGCTAAGGACGCCTTTGTCGTCGCGGCTAAAGCCCTCGCCAAGGCTTTTGCCGAGCTGACAGGGCTGCTCTCACCCGCGTGCTTTGTTCTCTCTGGCGGGCTCTCCAATGCGGGAGCCGTTTTGATCGACCCCCTTGAGCGGGCCTACCGCCGCAACTGCTTGCGCTTTGATCGGGACCTGCCTCGCATCGTGCGCTCCAGCCTTGGATCCGGGGATGCCGCCCTGCTCGGAGCAGCCTCGCTCTTCTTTTCTTAAAGCGGACCCCAAGGCGGTGTAGTTTCATGCCGGTGGGGGGGCTATCCTAACCCGCATGCAATCCAAACGATCCGCACGCGACTCCACCGCCCCCATGGACCTCCGTTTCCTCCCACTTGTCGCCACCCTTGGCCTATGCGCCACCGGTTTCGGAAGTTCGCTACAGGACCCCGCCGAACCCGCGGCGGTCGAAGAGGACAGTGCCGTTGTGGGCTTGGAGCTCTCCCTCAAACAGGCCGTCAAGATCGCCCTCGATAACAATATCGGCTTGCGCATTGAGGTCTTCCGGGAAGAGGTTCAACTCTACACGCACCTTGGCTCCTGGGGGGCCTTTGACCCCCTCGCGACCATCACCGGCACCTATACCGACAGCGAGCAACCCGCATCGAGCTCACTCTCCGGTGCTTCCGTGGTCAAGTCGGACACGCTGTCCCTGCAGGCGGGATTCAAGTACCCACTGCGAAGCGGCGGCAGCCTAGACCTTGGCTACAGCCAATCCAATACGGCGACCAACTCGTCCTTCGCCTTGGATGACACCTTGACCGACTCCGCCGTGAGCCTCTCGTACACCCAGCCGCTATTACGCGGCGCATGGAGTGGCTACAACACCGTCGAGCAGCAGAAGGCCGAGCTGCGCTGGCGCCAAGCCCAGCAGCGCCAACGCGAGGTTCGCGTTGAGCTGGTCTACAATGTTGCCCAAACTTACTGGGACCTAGTCGCGGCTCTGGAGGGACACGCGGTGCAACAGGAGACGGTCGAGCTAGGCCGCCGGCAACTTGAGCAGAACCAACGTCGACTCGAAGTCGGAGTCGGCACGGAGGTCGAGGTGCTGCAAGCCGAGACCAATGTCGCCACCCAGCTCGAAGCTCTCCTTCAGACAGAGACCAACGCGCTAGCCGCAGATGATGCGCTCAAGTCGCTGCTCTTTGCACGGGCCGAGTCGGACAGTTGGGAGCAGTGGTACAAGTGGTGGGACCGCCCAGTAGAGCCCTTGACTCCGCTGCCCGAAGTGGACGAGAGCATCACCTTGGATTGGATCGCATCCCTTGGCGCTGCTTTGCAGTCGCGACCGGAGCTCGACCAGCGCCGAATCGATATCCAGATCTCTGAGTTCGACATCATGAAGGCGGGCAGCGAAGAGAAGGCCGGCCTGGACCTGACCCTCTCCCTGCGAAGCACCGGCGTGGACGGTCAATCAGACGAGGCCGTCAAAGCTTCCACCAGCTTTGATTTCCCCACGGCCTCGGCCGCTCTGACCTACTCGGCTCCCTTGTACAACCGCGCAGCGGAGAACGCTCTGCGCTCGGCCCGGGTTGGCCTGCGCTCCGCGCGGCTTGTGTACGAGCAGACCGAGACCGGCATCTTGACCGAGATCCGTGCGGCCGTGCGTGGTGTTCGCAGCCAAGCCGAAGCCGTCCGTGCTGCGGGCGTGAGCTACGACCTTGCCAAGCGCCAACTCGAAGCCGAGAACTCCCGCTTCGAACAGGGCCTCTCCACAAACTTCCAGGTGCTCGAATACCAACAGCAGCTCTCCCAAGCCAAAGCCAACCTTGTGGCTTCCCGGGTGCGCTACGCGAAAGCCCGAACCGCCCTCGTCAAAGCCGAAGGGCGGCTCGACAAAGAAATCTAGACTCCATGACCAAGCCCTACCTGACCCTACTGCTCGCCCTCTCAATTCTAATCGCCATTTGGGCTTGGCCTTCGGAGGAGTCCTCTCCTGGAAGCGAAATGGGAAGCGATTCAAATGGAGCGACTCAGATCCCTGGACTCGCCGAGGTCATCGACGACTCCGTGCTCGACGGCGACAAGCGTCTCAAGGTGCTTCGCTCTGACTGCGTCAAGAACTACCACTACGACCGTGATACGGGAGACGTGGTCGGCATCTTGATGGACAAGCTCCAAAACGGCGGCACGGATCAACTGCACCGCGCCAAGGAAGAGCTTAGCAGCCTCTCCGGCATCGCCTTGCCCTCGGTCGAAAGCCTGCTCAAGCGGAACTTCGACTCGGAGGCGGGCTTCTCGATCATCCAGAACACCATCGAGATTCTCGGCTCGATGGAGAGCGACGGCGCACATGACCCCCTGATGAAATGCCTCGATCATGCGCGTGACTCGGTGCGCTCTACGGCACTGCGCTCACTCTCCGAAGGTGCCGCACGGCCTCAGGATTTCGATAGGCTCTTGAGCCATGTCCCCATCGAAAGGGAAAGCCCACGCCAACTCGCCGCCATTGCCCTCTACACGGCAGACCCCTTGCGCGCCGCACATGAGTACCTAGACTGGTTCGAGAACGGCGTTTTTACCGACCTTTGGCCCTACGTGATCAGCAAGGTCATCGAGCGAAGGGAGCCAGAAATCGTGGCTCGCTGTCAGCAGCTCTACCCGACCATGTTGCCCAACATCGCCCTTTGGCTAGCAGCATCGGCTGCAGCTGGTGGCGACGAAGCGGCTTGGGATACGATCAACGTGTACTTGAAGTCGGACCTCATCGACCAGCGAACTCCAGCCCTGACTGCCTTGATTGGTGTCGGCCTGATGGACGAGGTTCGCCCCTTCATCAACAGCGACGCCGACGGGACCATCCGATCCCTAGCATGCCAGGCTGCGCTCAACATGGTCCCGAAGCCGGCCTGGGTCGACGAGGAGATTGCCTCTCTACTGGACGACCCCAGCCTTCAAGTCCGCAACATGGCTTTGTCGTACCTGGTATCCATCGGTAACGCCAGCGCCCAGGACATTGTGATCTCTCTGCTCCAAGGTCCCAGGGGCCAGATTCAAGACGCTGTTTTGGTGTTGGTACCAAGCATTGGCAAGCAAACAGAGTTCGCCAAACGCTGCCTCGAGACTCTGCTTGCCGTGGACAACAAGAATAGCCACCTCGAGCTACGGGAGCGTACCAGCACGCTCCAAGCCATCGGTCAGCTGCCCCTCGCAGGAGCTGCGGCCTATCTTCGCAAGGTCAGCCTCGAGCGCCCCGACGAGAAAATCCAAGGCCTTCCCGCGCACCGCTTCGCCATGATTCAAGCGGCCAACTCAGGTCTTTCCGGACGGAGTTACCTGATGGAAGCAATCAAGACGGAAGAGGATCCAGTCAAGCGCTTAGACCTTATCTGGAGCATCGCATCCGACCGCGACGAGCTTAGCCGGAGCTTCCTGATCGAGCATGTCCAGAGCGCCATTGGCCCCAATGAGCTGCTGTTCTCCGCCGACCGCCTGGCCCGGATTGGCCCGACAAGTCGTGTGGCTCCGGTCCTCAAGCGAGTCACGCTGCGCTGCTCCGATCAAGTAGTGCGCCCAGCGCTCCAGTGCCTTCTCTGGAAGTGGTACTAGCGGCCAGCGTCGAGCAACTGCCGGCTGGAAAACGAGCCGCTCACTTGGCCCACAGCTGGTCGGGTCGATTTTCGAGGCCACTCCAGCCGCCCGCGGAGCTAGGGGTCACTACGACCTCGCCGTCCTTTTGAAGCCCGAAAGTGGCATTCCCGGTCTGACCTGCATCGAAGGGCCAGGCCACCATAAGAACGTCTTCTCCCGTAGCGTTAGCCTCTTGGACTCGCCACTCGAAGAGGTAACCATGGCGCAGATAGAGCCGACCATCCTCGGTCAAAAACTCGCCGTCCGTCAACTCCGAATGGAGGGACTCATCCGCTTTGGTAACCTCCTCAAGGCTGTGGGGAGGGGCGGCAAAGACTTCGGAGTGGAGGCTATCGGCAATGGCGCTCAGCAGGCTCTTGGCGTGCGACTCGTTCTCCGAGACCGCCATTCCGCGCAGGCTTGACAGGGTAATCACAATTACCACGGCCACCACTGCGATCAGGGTAATCATGCCCATGGTCGATAGACCGGAGCGGTGCCCAGACCCGATAGAAGGAAGGGGAGTCGATGAAGAGGCTTGGGAAAGAGGAAGAGGCATGTTGATCCTTCGTGGTGCGGCTGCGGTTCGCATTCGATTTTGCAATTCGCGGACCGCGAACTCCAATCTCTTCCCTTGGAAAACCCCGGAACAGGTCAGCTTCTCTTCATGTACACAGGCTAAGCGCTCGAAAGTATGTGAGCCCGTGCGCTCAATCTTCCACTGATGCATTGACCACACCCTCTAAGTTCGTTCATCTCTGATCCCATGGCACCCGCAAGCACTAGACACCTGCCCCGCGCCCTCGACCAAGCTTCCAAGGAAGTTGCGCGCGTTCTGGGCGAGCACGGCCACCGCGCATGGATTGTAGGAGGCGCCGTTCGGGACCTCCTGCTCGGGCGCAAGGTCAACGACGTCGACATGACTTCGGATGCGAAACCCGAGGTCATTGAGGCAATTTTCGAGCGCACGATCGGCGTGGGGAAGGCCTTTGGCACGGTCATCGTTGTGATGGGGGAGGTCAGCATCGAGGTCACCACGTTCCGCGCTGACGGCTGCTACAGCGATGGGCGCAGGCCGGATACGATCACCTACAGCAAGACTCCTGAAGAGGATGCAGAGCGCAGGGACTTCACTTGCAACGCCATCTTCCTGGATCCGTTGACGGACGAGCTGCTCGACCCAACTGGCGGCGAGGAGGACCTGGCCCAAGGTCTGCTGCAGACCGTTGGCGATCCCAAGCACCGCTTCCAGGAGGATGCCCTGCGCCTGATGCGCCTAGCCCGTTTTGCAGCCCGACTCGGACTGGAGATTCCGGACGATGTGGCCGCGGCCGCCAAAGAATGTGCCCCGGGCCTCGCCCAAGTCAGCCCCGAGCGCATCCTCGACGAGCTCTCCAAGGTTTTGGTCACCAGGGATTGCCACGTGGCGGTGGAGTGGATGCGCGAGCTTCGACTCCTGGAATACGCGGTCCCGGGGTTGCCCAAGCTCCACGGGGAAGCCTACGACGACCAGCAATCCCTTATGCGGCGAGTGGCCACTTTGGAGTGGCTCGAGTCCAACCACCTCGCGTCTGGCCTTGCGGTTCTACTCGACCCACTTGGGGGAGATGCTAAGTCCGCGCGCGCTGCGCTGGCAGCGCTGCGCCCATCCAAGAACCTCGCCCGGGAAGTCGAGTCCCTATGGATGCTGTTGGGTCTAGTGGAAGCCCTTGAACCCGTGGACGATTCCAACATCGACCATGGGCCCGACCGCGCTATGCGGCTACGCATCCTGGCCGATCCAGCCTGGCCCCGGTGCCGGGACCTCTGCGCTGCCTATGGCGATGCGCGCTGCCATAATCAGGAGCTTGAGGGCGGGCATCTTGGACGCAATGGCCGGGAGCTTGCGCTCTTCGAGTCAGAGCTCACCAAGGACCAAATCGCGCCCAAAGTGCTGCTCGAATCCAAGGACCTGGAAGAGGCTAAGCTGCCTAAGGGCAAGCTGTGGGGTGAGACCCTAGCCGCCGCCTACCAAGCCCAGCTCGAAGGCGATTTGACCAGCCGCAGCGAGGCACTTGCCTGGCTGCTCGAGCGGGTCCAGGCTTAGCTGGGAGGAATCACGGCCATGAGCCGGCGGCCGAGTTTGGCTAGGCCGAACAGCACGCCGGCAAGCAGAAGTCCGTGCCAAGAGCTACTGGTCACAAGGACCGTCAAGATGCCAAATGGCACGAAGCGCGAGAGGCACAGCCCCATGATCGACTCGACCCCAGCCCTGGTCCATTCACTCTTTCCACTCGCGCGCCATTGGGGAGCTGCGAAGTAGAAGCCAAGAGCAACGGACAGAGCGACTGTGGCCCACGTCCAAGCTCCACCGTGGCCCGCGGCCAGCACAATGGCTCCAAGCACCAAGGGCATCCCAAGCAAGAGCAGAGCCTGGCGCCGAAGCAGCACTTTCACGATACGGGCTAGGTCCAGACCTTCCGCCTCGGCCTCGCCATCTTCATAGCGCCCAAGCAGGCTGACCTGGAAGACCAGGGTGAAGTAGAACAGGCTAGCCAGCACCGCAAGTTGGAGCGGAGAGCCCAGGGTGGTGAGCCCAACGCTAGAGAGACCTGCACTACCCAGAACGAGCAGGGCTCCGAAGAGGAAGTTCCCGGCGCGGCAAAGTCCCAGAAGCCCAGGACCCAAGAGCGGCCCGCGCAATCCGATGTTGTAGCCAACAGCCAATGCAGCTACCCCAAAAAACTCAAACGCGGCC
>JBLHWM010000079.1:0-11937 GCA_047629095.1 Planctomycetota bacterium
TCGAGGGCCGCGCGATGAACCGGCTTACCCATTTCCAGGTGCCGGAAGATGTTCTCGATCACAACGATGGCGTTGTCGACCACCATTCCCACGGCGAAGGCCATGCCCGCCAGGGAGATGATGTTGATCGAGCGACCCAGGGCCACGAGCACCATGAACGAGGCGATCACCGAGATCGGAATCGCAATGCCAACGATCGCCACCGTGCGGATCGAGCGCAGGAAGAGCAGCAGGACAAGCGCCGCGATCGCACCACCAATGATGATGTTGGACTGCACCAAGCCAATCGCATCCTCTACATAAGTGGTCGCGTCGTAGTTGACCACAAGCTGCAAGTTGCCGTTGAGCCCGAGCTCTTGGGCGTGGCGGTCGAGCAGCCCACCCGGGGCATTCAGCTTGGCAAACTCGGCCTTGAGGCTGTCCATGGTCTCGAGCATGTTCGCGCCGTGCTCGAGGGTGAAGTTGAAGAAGGGCATGTAGTGACCACGAGCACGCGCCCAGGTCGTCAGCTCCTTATAGCCCTCTTCGATCGTCGCTAGGTCGCGCAGGTAGATCGCGCCTGCGGCCTCCCTGCGAATGACCAGGTTGCCAACGTCCTCAATGTCGGAGAAGCGGCCTACGGAGCGCACGCGGATGTCGTTCTTGCCCTCGGGCAGCTTGCCACCGGAAAAGTTGTCGTTGCTCGAATCGATTGCGCCGAGCAGCTCGGCGTAGGTGATGCCCCGGCGCGCGAGCTCCATGGGATCGACGAACAGGTGGATCTCCTTCTCGCGCGTGCCCATCATGCCGACTTCGCTGATGCCCTCGATGCGCTCGAGGCGCGGAACCAATCGCCGCTCCATGAAGTCATGCAGGGTCGTGGCGTCAAAGTCGGGATCCGAGCTCGAGAGGGCAACCCAGGACATGTAGTCGCGGGTCTCGGGATCCAAGCCCTCGACGTTGGGCTTGAGCACACCGGCGGGATAGGCGGGCACCTCATCCAGGCGCTGGGCCACACGCGAGACGGCCGCGTCGATGTCGGTGCCCGTGACGAACTCAAGGCGCAGCTCGGCGGCTCCGGCGCGACTCGTGCTGGTCATCGAAGCGAGGCCCGACAGGTTGCCGAGGCGCTGCTCTTGCTCGTCGATGATGTCGCTCTCGATCTCCTGGGGAGAGGCGTTCTCCCAGAAGGTCGAGACGTTGACGACGACCGACTTGACCTCGGGTGTCATCTGCACCGGCACCGAAGTGAGGGCCATGAGGCCGCCGAGCAGGGCGAAGATCACGCCGACCGCAATGGTCTTGGGCTGACGAACAGCTAGCTGAATGAGATTCATGGTTAGTGGAGGGGAGCGAGCTTAGTTGCGAGGCTTGTCGGGCGTGGCTTCGTCAGCGGGCTGACTGCGGTCCACAGGCTTGACGGGTGTTCCGGGCATGATGCGCTCGTTCCCTTCAATGATGACTTGGTCGCCCGCGGCTAGTCCCTCGGGGAGCATGGACTCGACCGCGAAGCCATTGGGCGTCGTGAACAGCACGCGAACGGGCACGTGCTGGGCGACGTTGTCCGCGCCGATCTTGACCACGAGCGAGCTGGCCCCGCGCCGCAGGATTGCGTCCTTGGGCACGATCAAGTGCTGGCTCGGCTTGCCCAGGGGCACAGTGGCGGAGACGGACATGCCGGGGCGCAAGCTCTGGGCCGCCTCGTCCTTCGGGTCGAGGTCCAGGATGAGCGTAAAGGTGCGGGCGCGCATGTCGACGATGGGGATCGAGCGCGGGCGCAGGCCGACCACCTCTTGGCCCGTCGCCTCCAGGTGCAGGCCAACGGTGGTCGCGCTCTCGTCGAAGCGGCCGATGAAGCGCTCGGGCAGGTCCAGCCACGCCTCGAGCGGCCCCGTAGACACAAGCGTGACCAGGGCATCTCCGGGCCGAATCCACTGGCCGATCTCGGCGTGCTTGGCGGTGATCTGTGCGTCGAAGGGAGCGCGCACCACGGCGTCCGCGATGCGCAGGTCCAAGAGGTCGCGGGACGCTTCCAAGGATGCGATCGACTGCTCGGCGGCCTGCACCATGGCCTTGCCCGTGGCGACCATAGTGCGTGCATTGCGCAGGTCGCGGTCGGAGACAGCGCCGGACTTGGCGGCGCTCTCGAGGGCTTGGAAGTCGGCTGTGCTGTTCTCAAGTTGAGCCTTGCGCTCGATCAAAGTTGCCGCGCCCATCGCTAGGTCGGCTTGGACCTGCAGGCGCGACACTTCGAGTCGCCGCGTGTCGATCCGCGCGAGCACGGCTCCGCGCTTCACGTGGTCGGCCTCGCGAACGGTCATTTCGACCAAGGCTCCCTCTTCCAAGGCGGCCATGACGCTGGTGGATCGGGCCCGTAGGCTACCGATGACGCGCTCCGTCTCTTGGGCTGTTTCGAGGCTCACCGCCTCGACGAAAACCTGCTGTTGTGCGCTGACGGGAGCCGCGGCAAGTAGTGCTAACAAGGGGGTGAACAGGAGCTGGGAAGCGGAGATGAGGAGAGCTTTCATGGCGATAATTGGTTGATTTCGAAACCGATGGTTTAGATTTATAGCTGCCCGCCGCGAGAGAGCAAGCAATATCAAAACGAAATCCCGGATTCCGCTTCATTGAAGGTAGTGTATGCCCGTCCAACGTAAAACCGAATGGACTTCCCAGCCGTGTCGATCCCCCCCAAGAAAACTACCTGCGAGGCCGCCAAGACCCCCGGTCGTCCCCGGAGCGAAGCCGCCCGCCAGGCCATCCTCGCCGCTGCCTACGAGCTGCTGTGCGAGAAGCCTCTTCCCGAGATCACAGCAGCCGCCCTAGCCCAGCGAGCCGGCGTCAGCAAGGCGACCCTATACCGGTGGTGGACCTCGAAAGAGGCGATCGTTCTCGACGGTTACTTCGAGGCCATAGACCAGCACTTTACAGGTCCCTGTAGCGATGATCCCCTTGCGGATCTGGCTTTGCATCTTCGCAGAGGTTACGCCGCGATGGCCGGCCCCGATGGGACCATCTTTGCGAGCCTAGTCGCCAGCGGGCACTTCCACCCCGAGGTGCGCAAGGCCCTCAATGAGCAGCTCAACTCGCCCCGTTGCAAGGACACCGAGACGATCCTGATGCGAGCCATCGAGGCGGGCCAACTTCGCATGGACCTAGATCCCGAGCTCGCTACCAAGCTGCTATTCGGTCCGCTGTTCGAGCGACTGATGATCGGCGAGTCCCTCGAGCCAGATCTGTCCGATCGCATCCTTGGCTTGGTGCTGCCGGGCTTGAAGCCTCGGCCTTAGTTCGGGGCGAGCTTCGGGCCGTTCGCGCAATTCGCAGCGCGCCTAACCGCCTTGTTTGCGAGGCCTTTTTAGTTGACATTCAGGTTCTTCAGATTCGGCTACCGGAGTCTGCGAACTCCCCTTGGATTTCGACTTGGGGAGAGGATAATGCCGCGGCTCCGTCTCCCCCCTCCCTAGCCCAAGCGTGAATCCCGTGAACGTCTCCGTCCGCAAACTCAGCGACCTCAAGCTCAACAACGAATACCTACGTGTGGATACCGACGTCAGTGCGCTCATGAAGAGCGTGGCCAGCGTGGGCTTGATCCATCCCGTTACGATTAACGCGGACAACGAGCTGCTTGCCGGCGCCCGGCGCTTCCAGGCCGTGAGAAAGCTGGGCTGGGACGAGATTCCCGTGCACGTGGTCGAGCAGGACCAACTGGTGCAGGAGCTGATCTCCATCGACGAGAACCTGGTTCGGGCTCCCTTGAGCCAGCTCGAGCTCGAGAAGTTCCTGAACCGCGGGCGCGAGATCTACGAGACGATCAACCCGACGCTTAAGAAGGTCGACATCTCCGCCGCGGATCTGACCACCGAAGAGAAGAAGCAGCAGCGGGAAGACGAAGAAGCGGACGAGGACTCCTTCGCCGCCGTCACCGCCGAGAAGACGGGCCTCTCTAAGTCCGTGATCAAGGGCGCCATCAAGCGCGACGCACTAGCTTCCGCCGCCGTGAAGAAGGCCCGCCAGGAGGGCGGACTCAACGCGACCAAGGCAAACGAGATCATCAAGCTGGAGAAGGACACCCAGGAAGAGGTGCTGCCCCTGATCGCCAACAAGACCGCCAAGGAGACCCGGCGCATCGTTGCCGCCGCCAGGGCTGGCGGGTTCGCCGCGGCCCGGGCCGAGTGCGACAAGGTCGTGCCCATGCCCCGGGAATACAGCCAGATGATCTCGCCGATCAAGCGCGTCAACAAGTCCATCGGCCGCATCCTCGCCGAGGAGCTCAAGTACGAGGGCCCCGAGCAGGGCAAGATCAACAACGAGCTGGTCCAGCTGCGCAACCAGCTGACCCTCTACTTCCAGATGATGGGCGTGGAAAGCTAAGGGGTTGGTAAGCTGCGAGGGTCATGATTCGCTCCTCACCCGCCGCTCCCGCCCTTGCCCTGTTCGCCCTAACCGCATGTCCCTCGTGCGTGGAATGCGGCGATTGCTGCTGACCGTTTAGCCCGCTCGGCACTTAGCTGCCCGGACATGGAGATTCGCGAGCCAGTCCGGGGCCTTGGCCGTTATGTTACGGCTGTGATGAAAAACGGGAGACGTATCGGCGCATGAATAGTCTGGGTGAGCTGTTTCGGATAACGACCTTTGGCGAGTCCCACGGCGTGGCCCTGGGCGTCGTGATTGATGGCTGCCCAGCGGGCATCCCATTGGATGTTCAGGACCTGCTGCCCGAGCTCGCTCGGCGCCGGCCGGGCCAGAGCGCCGTCACTACGTCGCGCCAAGAGAGCGACACGCCCGTGATCCTGTCGGGTGTCTTCGAGGGTGTGACTACGGGCATGCCGATCGCCGTCACGGTGCACAACGAGGGCCAGCGCTCGGGCGACTACGAGGCCCTGCGCAACGCTCCGCGGCCCGGCCACGCGGACGAGACCTACGCCGCGAAGTACGCGCACCGCGACCATCGCGGGGGCGGCCGCTCCTCGGGTCGCGAGACCCTGGCGCGCGTCATCGCCGGCGTTGTGGCGCGCAAGATCCTGCCACAAGACGTACAGATCCTCGGACATGCCCAGCAGGTCGGCCACCTGGTCGCCAAGACCTTCGACGAGCATCAGATCGAGCGCAATGCGATGCGCTGCGCGGATGCGAAGGTGGGCCAGGAGATGGTCGACTTCGTGCGCGGCTTGAAGGACGAGGGCGACTCCGTCGGCGGCCTAATCGAAGTCATCGTTCGCAACGTGCCCCCGCACCTGGGCGAGCCCGTCTTCGACAAGCTCAAGGCGCGCCTAGCGCACGCCTTCCTCAGCGTGGGAGCCGTCACCGGCTTCGCCTATGGAGCCGGATTCGAAACGGCGGCCATGCGCGGCCAGGACTACGTCGCGGACCCCGCAAACTTCGGCGGCATCCTGGGCGGCATCAGCTCCGGCCGCGACTTGCGACTAGTCGCGAGCATCAAGCCGACGACCTCGATCGGCGACGTGGCCAAGAAGGGACGCCACGATCCCTGCATCGTGCCGCGCGTGATCCCAGTGCTCGAGGCGATGGTCGCAATCTCCCTGGCAGACGCCTGGCTGATCGCACGCAGCCGGAGAGCGTAGCTCGACTCATCCCCTCAAGGGCCCATGCTCGCCCCGGGGAGCCGGGTCAGCAGCACTCCTGGTTAGGCGCCCGGATTTTGGCGTTTGGCCCAAAACGGCTAAGCTCTAGCCATGAAGAAAGTACTAATCGGTCTTGGGATCATCGTTGCCCTGTTCGTGATGGTTGGCGCGTTACTGACCACGGAGTATGTGGTCGAGCAGCGTGTGACGATCAAGGCCTCGCCAGAGTCGATCCACGCATTGGTCGGCGACCTGGCCAGATGGGACAACTGGGCTCCGTGGGTTGAGGAGGATCCCTCTGTCGTGACCACCCTCGGGACCACGACAGGAGTCGGCGCGAGCCAGACTTGGACCTCAGACGAGGGCGACGGTGAGCTGACCTTCACCGCATCGGACCCCGCCAAGGGCATAGCCTATGACATGGTGTTCATCATGGGGGAGACCCGGGCACCGGCCACTTGCGCCATGACCTACGAGGTCGACGGCGAGAACACCACGGTGGTCTGGACCATGGAAGGCGACATGGAGGATTCCATGCCCCCGGTGCTCTCGGGGTACATGACGCTCATGGTTGCCGGCTCTATAGGCGCGATGTTCGATACTGGCCTAGCTAAGCTGAAGTCCGAATTAGAGTGAGCCAACCAGCCCCCTGGCAACCCGCTCATCCCCCCAATCCCGAAGCAATCCGCATTCATCCCGAATCCTGCTAGCCAAGGGCCGCGCGGTGTTCTATTCTCGCGCCCCCCGGTCGGGGCGTGGCGCAGCCTGGTAGCGCGCTGCATTTGGGGTGCAGAGGTCGGAGGTTCGACTCCTCTCGCCCCGACCATTTTTCTAACGGCAGTCGCCTTTTTCGCAGTACGTGACTTGCCCCTCGCGGACACCTGCTGCTCCGCAAAAGCTCGTCTTGTTGGACTTGGGTCGCGATGGGGAAGGGCGATACCTGGAACTGGAAGGCTTGCATCCACAATCTCAAACTAATGAGAACCGGTTACTGGGGAAAGTTTCATCGGTTTGTGCCGGCCCTGCTCGCGAGTTGCGGGCTCAAGAGTATTGGTGATGGGAGGGCGGCGGTGGTCTCCAGCACGGGGACGTAGCACTCGGGGGTGATGCCGACGAGGTTGATCGTCAGGAAGGTGCCCGCGAAGGGCGTCCCTTTATGGGCCCGCACTTCGGCAGTCTGTACGGCGACGAGGTGCTTGACCAAAACAAGGAGCGGCCACCGCGCAAGATGCACGGTGGCCGCTCCTTCACTCAAGCTCGGAGAGCTTGGCTTTCGGGTTGCTTTAGAACCGCGAGACCAACTCCTCGAGTTCGGCAGCCATTTCAGCAAGCCCAGCGGCCGATTCCTGAGTCGTCCTGGCGTCGGCTTCAGTATTGCCGGCAGCCGTGGCGACCTCTGTCATGCTCGTCCCGATCTCGGAGACGCCATCCGCAGTCGCACTGACGTTCATCGCCATCTCCCTGGTCACGCTGCTCTGCTCTTCCACGGCGCTTGCAATGATCGACTGGATCTCGTTGATTTGAGAGACGATCTCGCTGATGCGCCCGATCGCCGTAACGGACTCGCTTGAGTCCTCTTGGATCTGGGAAATCCTGCTGCTGATGTCCTCGGTTGCGATCGCCGTCTCTTTGGCGAGCTCCTTGACTTCATTGGCAACAACTGCGAATCCCTTGCCAGCTTCGCCGGCGCGCGCCGCCTCGATCGTTGCATTCAATGCGAGCAGATTGGTTTGTTGGGCGATCGAGGTAATGACCTTGACCACTTGCCCAATCTCCATGCTGCTCTCGCCAAGCTTTTGAACGGTCTCGTTTGTCGAGGCCGCAACCGTGACGCCCTCGGTCGCCACTTTGGACGCGGCCGTAGCGTTCTTCGCGATCTCGTTGATGCTCGCGGTCATCTCTTCCGTAGCCGAGGCAATCGTGCTCGTGTTGTCGCCGGCATTCTCGGTGGCAACACTCACGCGGGAGGAGTGATCTGAGGTGGCCTTGGCGTTCTCCGCCATGCGGCTACTCAGACCGGTTAGCTCTTCTGAAGCAGCGGCAAGTCGCATTGCGGTCTTGGTCACCTCCTGTCGAGCCTTCACAGTCTGGGTGATGTCCGTGGCGTACTTGACGACCTTGATGGGCTCGCCATTTGTGTCGAGGATCGGGTTGTAGGAAGCTTGAATCCAAATCTCAGCTCCTCCCTTTGCAATGCGCTTGAATTCATCAGAACTGAACTCGCCCTTGTTAAGGCTGTCCCAGAACATGGCGTACTCGGTGCTGTTGCTGTAGTCCTTCTCCACGAACATGCGGTGGTGCTTTCCGACGATCTCGTCGAGGCTGTAGCCGATAGCGCCAAGGAAATTGGCGTTGGCGTGCTGAACGAATCCATCCATGTTGAACTCAATCACAGCTTGAGACTTGCCGATCGCTTCAATCTGCCCTTCAAAGTCGGCGTTGCGCACTTTTTGAGCGGTGATGTCAGAGGCAAATTTCACGACTTTGACGGGGTTGCCGCTGGCGTCCATAATCGGGTTGTAGGAGGCCTGGATCCAGATCTCTTTGCCCCCCTTTCCGATGCGCAGGAACTCATCGGAAATGAACTCGCCCTTGCGGAGCTTGGCCCAAAACTGAGTGTACTGGGGGCTATTGGCAAGCTCCGGAGTTGCGAACATGCTGTGATGTTGCCCCTGAATCTCGTCGAGGCTGTATCCCAATACGCTGAGGAAGTTTTGGTTTGCTGTGCGGATGGTTCCATCGAGATCAAACTCGATGACTGCCTGGGACTTCCCAATGGCGTCAATCTGGCTCGCATAATCTGCGTTCTGGAGCTTCCGCTTTGTGATGTCTGTCGCAAACTTGACGACCTTGACCACCTTGCCATCCTCTCCCATGATGGGGTTGTACGAGGCTTGGATCCAAATCTCTTTGCCGCCTTTTCCAACGCGCAAGAACTCATCCGCTATGAAATCTCCGCCCCCAAGGGTCGCCCAGAAGTCCTTGTATGCAGCGCTCTGTGCGTAGTCAGGTAATACAAAAATCCGGTGGTGCTTCCCTTGAACCTCGTCGAGAGAATAGCCGACCGCGTTTAGGAAGTTGTCATTCGCGGTGATAATGGTGCCATCAGTGTTAAACTCGATGACGGCCTGAGATGTTTGAATCGCTTGGACGAGGCCCAAGAGTTCGTTGGATGCTTTCGCAGCGGTTTTTGATGAGGAAGGTGACATGGGGATGCTCGGGAATTTGGTAGAAGGTGTTTTGGGCGAGATCTAGGCATCGGTACTCGATGCAAGGAACCTTGAAGCCTCGAACTAACGGGGAGGGCCTTTCCTGGAAATGGGAGGTATTTCTTGCCGCCTAGCCGAGGCGACCTTGAATCCCAAATGTGGATTGCATGTGCGCAGGAAAGTTTTTGCTACACATCACCAGCTGTACAGCAAACTACGAATCCAATCTTGTCGTCAGCGAACCTAGACAGCTCTGGAACCGCAGTAAGACTCGGTTTTAGGCAATCTCTACTCGGATGGAGCAAGAGACCGTATGGTCCATAACGGCTAACCGCCCTTGACCTATTTCAAGCTCATGGGCTCGACCAATCTCGCGTCGGCGTGGGTTGCATCGGGGAACCTGTGAAGTCGACCACACAGGGGCCGCCTCATTACACCGCCCTCACCCGGGCTTGGCTTTCCCCGTTGGAAAGCTGGGTCGAAAGTGGGGCCAAGACTCGGTCGCTTGCACTTCCGCGTGGAGGCATTGGCGGTGGCGGCTCGCGTGCTTTCGCGAGCCCTGTGAGAGCAGCCTTGAGTCCCTCGCTCGTGCGAAGTGCCCTAGTTCTTCGGCTCTTGAATAGCTCGCCATCCACGTGCGAGGAGAGCCTGCCTAAAAGTACCGCCCTCTATTTTGGGATGCCCCGCTGGCCTACTCGTCAGACTCTTCGTCCTCGCCCTTATCGAAGAGCATATCCGGGTCGCGGAAGGCCTTGAACTCTAGGGTGTTGCCGGACGGGTCGCGGAAGAACATGGTGCCCTGTTCACCGGGATGGCCCTCGAAGCGTGTGTAGGGCTTGATGACGAACTCGACCTTCTCGCCCTGGAGGTAGTCGGCGAGCTCCTTCCAGTCTTCCCATTCGAGCACGACGCCGAAGTGCGGCACGGGGACCGCCTGCTTGTCGACTTCGCTGGTGGGCAGAGCCGGCGCTTCGTGGTCCTCAATGACGTGGGCCACGAGCTGGTGGCCGTAGAAGTCGAAGTCGATCCACGTGTCCGAGCTGCGGCCCTCTTGGCAGCCGAGCAGGCCGGTGTAGAAGTCCCGGGTGGAAGCGAGGTCGCGAACGGAGAGGGCTAGGTGGAAGGGTTGCATGGCGCGTATTATGGGGCGATGGCTGATGTGCGGGCCCGCTACTTGGCGGGAGTGTCGATTCCGCGCAGGGGGAACTGTTCCGAGGGCACGTGCTCGGCAGCCATGCGCGCGAGCATCCCGGCCACGCGGACCGGGTACTGGTCCGCCAGGTCGTGCTCTTGGGCCAGGTCCGTCGCCAGGTTGAACAGCTCCGTGGTGGTCTTCGCCGAGTCGCCGAGGAAGCGCCGCACCAGCATCCAGTCGCCAACACGCAGGGCCTGCTGATTGCCGTAGCCGGGGAACTCCCAATAAAGGGTGCGCTCCGGGTCCGGGGCCTCTCCGGTTAGGACCGGCAGCAAGCTGGCGCCGTCCAGGTTGGCGTCCTGGGCGATGTCCTGGTCCGCCACATCGAGCAGCGTGGGCATGAAGTCCCAGAACGCGCCGATGGCATCGGTCACCTCGCCGGCGGCAACTCGGCCGGGCCAGCGCGCGATCATCGGGACGCGCATGCCGCCCTCGTAGACGCTGCCCTTGGCGCCGCGCAGCACTCCGTTGCTTTGGAAGAACTCCGAGTGCGCGCCACCGATGTCGTAGGTCGCGCCGTTGTCCGAGGTGAAGATCACCAGGGTGTCCTCGTCGAGACCCGCCGCTTGCAGCTGATCCAACAAGCGTCCCACATCGCGGTCCATTCGCGAGACCATGCCCGCATAGGCGGCGCGCGGTGTGGCGTGGGGAAGGTAGCCCTTGCCGCCTTCGTAGGGCGGGTCCTCCCACTCGCCGATGTAGGGCTCCATGGAGTCGGCGGGCACTTGCAGAGCGAGGTGCGGGATCGTGTAGGTCAGCAGCAGGAAGAACGGATCGTCGCCTTGCTCTGCGGTCCACTCGAGAGCGTCGTCGGTCATTAAGTCGTGGGCGTAATGGGGACCCGTGAGGTTCTTCCAGACGTTGCCTTCGAGCTCGATGCGCTGGTCGTCATCCCACAGGTGCGTGGGGTAGAAGTTGTGCGCTTGGCGCTGGCAGAGGTAGCCGTAGAAGTGATCGAAGCCCTGGCGGTTCGGGGCGCCGGTGGAGTCCGGCCCGCCGAGTCCCCACTTGCCCACGCACGCGGTCGCGTAGCCGGCCTCTTGCAGAGCCGAGCCTAAGGTCAGCGTGCCCTCGGTCAACGGCAGCTGGCCCTCGGCGTCGAACTCGCCCCAGCCGCCGGCCTCCCAGTTGTCACGCACGAGGGCGTGGCCGGGGTGCTTGCCCGTCATTAGGGTGCAGCGCGACGGCGCGCAGACGGGAGCGCCTGCATAGAAGTCGGTGAAGCGCATGCCCTCGGCCGCCAGCCGGTCCAGGTGCGGCGTCTGGATGAGCTGCTGTCCGTAGCTGCCAAGGTCGCCGTAGCCCAGATCGTCGGCCACGATCAGCACAATGTTGGGCTTGCGCGGGGGTGCACTGTCATCAAGGTCAGCAGCTTGGCTTGGCGGGCCCGAGCAGCCTTGCAAGGCGACCAGGACCAATGGGAGCAGGACGAGGATCGAGGTTTTGAACATGCCCGCATCCTACAGGATTCAAGCTGCGAAAAAAGGTGGCCCACAGGCTTCACCCATGGACTTGGGGCGTGATTGCATGGGCGCAAGTGCGTAAGCTATCGAGCGTCCAGTCCCCGTCGCAAGGGCACTCGCCACATGAACGCCACGCCCTACTCAATCAAGAAGATGTCTCCTGGAGAGATTTTAGACACTTCGATTTTGGTCTTCCGCGACAACCTTTCCGCGCTCTTGGGCATCGCATTTGTCGTCCACGGTACCAGCTATGGAATCGCGCTGAGCTTCGGACTCGGCGACCTCTTCTCGCTCGATTCGAGTCTCACCGGCTTTGCGTTCCACTGGCCGCAGGTCCTCGCCTTGCTCGCCATGACAGCGCTCGCCCCCTTGGGAACCCTTGTGAGTACCAAGGTGATTGCGGAGCGCTACCTCGGACGCCGGGTCCGCGTCGCGAACGCCGTCCTGAACGCGGTTAAACTTAGTCCGGCCCTGCTGCTCGCATTGATGGCCTCGGGCCTGCTGAC
>JBLHWM010000080.1:0-11823 GCA_047629095.1 Planctomycetota bacterium
GGTGCCAACAGGCCATCGTAGTTCGTGTCGTCCACGCAGTGCCCAAAGAGCACAAGCATGCGCCTAGGAGCCAGAGCGTTGGTGACGCGCCAGAGCGGTGTCGCGTACAGGAGCCTCGCCCAGCGATCGGCGAGCTTCCCTTTTAGGTTGTGCTTCCAGTTACTCATCCCATTAGCTCGTCGTCGCGGTCCCCATCGGTCAAGTACCAGGTCGAAGCATCCCGGGCCACGGCGGCCATGGGATGGTCGGGTACCAAGGCAAAGTGATAGACGAACAGATGGTTATCGGGCTTGGCTCCTAGGAACCCAGCGGCATCTAACTTGTGCATCCACCAAGAGCCATCCACACTCCAGGCCTCGGCGACCGATGCACCGGATGCAAAGAGAGCTTCGAGGGCGAGCCCCATCACGGCATCTTCCAGCTCCACATCGGGCACAAGGAAATCCACCAGGTATCCGACCCCGTTTCCATCGGAACCACCAAGCGGCGGTTGCACGACGGTGTAACCGATCAGAGTGTCGGAGGAGTCAAAGATGCCAATCGGCACGTGGCCGCGACTCGGTGTTCGCAGGTAGCGCCAGTTAAGCCAGTCCGCATCGCGGTGCAGCATGAAGGGGAAGCGCGCTTCTACCAAGCGCGAGAGCTCGGATACGCACTCGGGGAAGACCTCAAGGATCCGCGAACTGTAGCCCTCTGGCAGCGCGCCAAGCTTGGCGCGAGCACGCTTACATCCACGCGTATCCCACCCCAAGCGCAGGGCGGGTAAACGGCCGTCCGAGAGGCGCCTTGTCTTCGACCTTGAGTCCGCGCGCAGCAGCTGCCGGCGGGGCCTGATTTGCCCCGAGGAGTGCCAGTCAAGCTTGAGAAAGATCGGCGCCGACTGCCTGTTGGGAAAGCCCCAGTTGATGATGAAGCCCGCTTCGCCTGTTGCCTTCGCGCAGTCCTGGACCAAGCGCCGGGCGAGACCCTTGCGCTGCCAATCGGGGTCCGTCATGACGTCCCCCTGCTGGCCGATGTAGCCCTCGGTTACCTTGCCCTGGCCTGTTCTTGCGACAGCCAGGCGGGGGACGTAGGCGAAGCTACAGACGGCCTCGTCGTCGCCTTCAGTGAGCACCAAGCTGACGGCTTGCCCATGGGGGTTGTCATCGTAGCGCCAGCGTAGAGCGGCCACGTTGGCGGGCTTGGCAAAGCAGCGCCCAAAGAGCCGTGCCTGGGCATCGCGGGCCTTGGGCCCGGCTGGTTGCACTGTTAGGGAGTCCGTCACGGCTACAAGGATAGGGAATTTTGCGCCACTTACTATGGAGAAGGAGCCCGAGAGACGAACTCTCGGACTCCTTCTTCGAGGCGGTCTAGTGCCGACTCTGCGAGTCGGTCTTGGATCGGCTACTGAGCGTGACTGTGGTCGTCGCTAACCCTTGCGGCCGCGCTGATCTCGTCGCCCTTGAGCACCGAGCGGTCACGCTGGCTCTGACCAAACAGACGGCCAATGCGCTTCTTCAGGAACGTGGGGTTCTCGGCGTAGAACAAGCAGCGCTCGAACAGGCGGCGGTTGCGGGCGCTCATGGTGTAGTACCAGCGCTCGTAGTTGCGGACCATGTCCTTGCGCAGCTCTTCGAGCTCCACTTGGCTGAAGTTCTCGTGCTTGTAAGCAGAGCGGTTCGAGGACACGTAGTTCTCGGCGATGTTATCGGTGTCGATGTTCGCGGCGTTCGTGTCCCAGGACTCGGTTCCGATCAGCGGGTTGTAGACACTGATGCGGATCAAGTCGGGAGAGGCGATGCGCAGAACGCGCATGGTCTCTTCGATGTCCTTAGGCGTCTCGCCCGGCGTACCCACGATCAGGTAGACCTTAGCCCACATGCCGGCGCGACGCGTCAGGCGTGCGGACTCGACGATCTGCTCGACGGTGATGTCCTTCTTCAGGGTATCGAGCATCGGCTGGCTGCCGGACTCCCAACCGTAGTAGATGCGACGGCAACCGGCGCGGAACATGTGCTTGAGCAGCGGGTAGTCGACGCAGTCGCCACGGGTGTTGGCAATCCACTCGAACTTGAGGTTACGACGCAGGATCTCGTCGCACATCTCGTGGATGCGCTTGCGACGAAGGGTCATGATCTCGTCCACGAACAGGATGACTCCCGGATCGTAGGTCTTCACCATCATCTCGAGCTCGTCCACGATGGACTCGGTCGAACGCACACGGAAGCCACGGCCGGTGTAGTCCTTCTGGCAGAAGATGCACTTGAAGGGGCATCCACGCGTCGTGAAGATGTAAGCGAGGTGCTCGGGGTTCAGCTCGAAGTAGCGGTCCATCGGGAGCAAGTCCCGGGCAGGCATCGGCAGAGCGTCGAGGTTCTTGATCAGCGGGGGTGAGGGGTTGCGAACCCAAACGTCACCATTGCGCACACCATTGATTCCGGGCACAGCCTCGAGGTCGGCATCGTTGCCGCCATCCAGGGCCTTCAGGAACTGGGGGAAGGAGTAGTCCGCCTCGCCCGAGATCACGTAGTCGAAATGTCCACTGTCCAGGAACATGGTCGGGTCCACCGAAGCGTGGGGACCACCCATGACGGTGATCTTGCCCTGCTCCTTGGCGTACTTCGCCCATGCGATCGCACGACGGATGTTCGGGGTCATGGCCGAGAAGCCACAGACATCCGCATCGTCGATGGCCTTGCGCATCTCGGAGTCGTTAACGATCCGCTCGTCGCACAGGCTGACGGGGATGTTTTCCCGCTGAAGCATGCCGCCGAGATATGTGATGCCCAGGGGCATCGAGACGGGATCTTCTTGAACGTGAGGCTTTACGTAGGTGAGGAGGACCTTGCGCATGACTGTCTTAATGGTGTGTGTGTGTGCCTCAGCGAGTTCTGAGGACGTTTTGGACTCTCTAACTCTACCCCCAACGGGAGAGTTAGGCAATCCACCTGACACGATCTCTGTCGAGTCTCGCTCGCAGTTGACGGTGCCTGAACCAACATTATCGCCTTAAAGGCAGCTAAACCCTGATTTGACTTCGTGCAATCTCATATTCCTCGAGGAACTCTTCACACAATCTTTCGATGGTAAATGCCTTAGCGACCCGCTCCTGGCCTCGCTTTCCCATTTCGGACGCGAGAGTCGGATTAGAAAGGAGCTCGCCGATGCGCCCAGCGAAGGCGGGAACATCGAACGGATTCGCTATAAAACCGGTCTCTCCGTGCACTACAACTTCCTGGCTCCCACCAAAGCAAGTGGCCACCACCGGCCGACCGTGCTCCATGGCTTCCAGGTTGACCAGGCCAAAAGTGTCGAAGCAAATAGAGGGGGTCACCAGGGCATTGATTGCCGAGTAGGCGGCACTTAATTCGTCTCCATCCAGCCACCCTGTTGGCACCACGGCACCTGCTACCCCAAGGGTTTCGGCCTGGGCGCGGAACTCACGCTCGTACACATCCGCCTTGCCCATCACGATCATCTTGAGGTCGGGGAAGTCCCCCAGCAGGACCTTCAGCATCTGCAGAAGCTGGCCGACGCCCTTCTGCTCGTGCAGGCGCCCGCCAATGGCGATCACCGGGCTGTCCCCGAGCTCGAACTTCTTGCGAAATACGGCCACGTCCGCGTCCGTCGGCAGGCTGGATTTGGGCTCGATAGCGTTGTGAACGCGCCGGTGCACCGGAAGGCCGTTGGCGCGCAAAACGGCGCCAAGCTCGTCGGAGACCACGGTGACTCGCTGAACGTCCCGGGTCATGATCTCGAGGATGCGCTTGTTGCGATCCGGGCGCCAACGGGCGCGCTGGCACGGAAGGCACTTTTGCCAGCGTGCAGCGTAGTCACGCAGCTCTCCCCCGGCCTCCGGACCGCCGTGGAAGCAGGTCAACTTCTGGTAGCAGAAGGTCATCACATCATGGGCCGTGAACACCACCGCTGCGCCGGCGCGCCGCGCTGCGGTCAAGGCACCATAGGACAGGTGTGAGTGGACCAAGTGGGTGTGCACAACATCGGGCTTCCACTCGGCCAAAATCTTCTCGAGGTCGGGCAGGACACGCTTGTTGTTCATGCCGACCCAGGCTCTCCACCGAGGGTTGTAGTCCGAGTGTAGGCGGATCAAGTTGATGCCGAGCTCGGTAGCCTTGCCCACTAGCTTGGGATCGGGCGTCGTCGAGACAACCAGGGTCTCGTGACCGAGAGACTCGAGAACTGCGGCGTGCTGGTACATCTGGCGCACGGAAGAACCGATGCGTTGGTCCCAGAGATCGTTGAGGATGAGGACTCTCATTTTGTGGCTCCGACTTCGGCGACTTTGACCTTGGTGTTCCAGTTGCGCTTGCGGAAGAAGCGGTAGATGTAGATGTGGTGCACAACGCCTGTGGAGAAGCCGAGGGCAAGGCCGATGGCAACTCCGGACGGGCCGAAGTACACGCCGCCGAAGTACATGGCCGCCAAGATTGGCAGCGCGAGCGACGAGCCGATGCGGAGAGCGATGTGGATCTGATTCGTGGCGAGGTAGAACGACTCGAAGACACCTGAGAAAGCCGTGCTGATGAAGCCGGCGGCAAGCAGGTAGGAGAAGTGCGCTACAGGTTCAGCGTAGCCCGGCGGGAAGAAGCTCTCGCCGACCCAGGGGATCAGGAGAATAGCGGCGAGGATGCCGCTGGAGATCATGACTCCACCGCCGAAAGTCGCCTTGTAGAAGAGTCGCTGGAGAGCGCTGCCGTCCCGCATCACAGCGAGCTCAGCGAAGGCTGGCACGGCGGTCCGGCTGATGCCTTGCAGCAGCATCAACGGCATCCGCAGGAGGCGCTGGGCGATGCGGAAGTAGGCGGCCGTTGCTGGACCACCAATCGACGCCATGCCCATGATCAGCACAGGGGCCGAGTCGAGGAGGAGGGCATCGATGTTACGGGTCAGGCCGACCCGAATCCCCATGGGCAAGCCTTCGCGAAGGGACACATTGCCCATGGCGCCAAACATCTGCCGAATCGTAGGCAAGGTAGGCGTGCCGTGCTCCCGAGCTGCAGCTTCGCTCTCGCGACGGGCTCGGAAGTAAAGGGCGACAGCCAGGAACGAGCCGAGTACACCACCAGCCAAGGTGCCAAAGATCGCGCCCTTGGCCGTACCTGTGATGATGATGATCGAGATAACTAGAAACACGCGTCCGACCTCGACCGCGTTCTCCAACTGGGCGAGGTAGAGCATCTGACGCGAGCCCTGGAAAGCGGCGGCGGCCACAACCCTGGGCACCTCGATGATCGGCAAGAGGCACAGCATCACAGCCCACTCGCCAAGCATTTGGGCCTGGATTGGGTCCTCGCCGTAAAAGGTCGCAATGGGCGGCAGCAGAAAGTACGCCAGGCCGAACATTAGGATCGACAGCCCCATGGTCGCCTTGAGTAGGAACGCGAGCCAGTTGACTATGCCCTCGTCCTTGCGCTCACCGATTGCCTTGGCAATGTGCGTCACGGCAACGGAGCTCAACCCCACATTGCCCAAGAGATAGAACAGGGAGTACCAAGCCATCGCGACGAAGTACAACCCCTGCAGCTCCGCACCCAGTAAGTAGGCCAGGGCAAGGGTCGAGACGAGGTTACCCATCGCCGTGATGCCCGCTGCGACCTGCAGGGTAAAGGCATCACGAACGAAGCGGCTCTCGAGCAAGCGCTTGGGGACAAGACTCATCTATGCGCCGGGCTGGTTCCCGAAAGTCTTGCCGAGGATCTGCCCATAAATGTCAAGTACGCTGCGCGCGTTCATCGCCCAGGTCACCTTGCCCGCATAGGTGCGCCCCTTGGTGCCCATTTCTGCGCGGAGGACGTCGTCTGCCATCAGCCTTTCGAGACCCGCTACCACGGCATCAACGGTCTGCTCGACAAGCAGGCCGGTCTCGCCATCCACAATGGCGTCTTCGGCCCCGCAGTCCTGACTGCCAATGCAAGCTGTGCCCGCGGCAGACGCCTCGAGGTAGACAATTCCGAAGCCTTCGAATCCACCATCGTCGGCGGTAACCGGCGTATGCAGGAAGATCTCCGCCCGCTGCAGGAGGTCGACCTTCTCGTCCTCTTCTATGTTGCCGAGGAAGTGAACGCGCTGCTCCATGCCAGCATCCTTCACCATCTTGCGCAGGTCCTGCTCGTACATGTCCGCGGAGAGGCGCCCCACAAGGAAGTGGTGCAAATCCGGGTACTTCGGCGCAACACGAAGGAAGGCGGCGAGGGACAGGTGGTGTCCCTTGCGCTCCTTGACCTCACCAATGCCCAGAGTGAAGGGCACGTCGTGCCAGGGTCGATGCCCAATGCCGCGATCTTCCACGTAGTGAGACGCGTCTACACAGTTGGGCACCACGTGGATGCGCTTGGGGTCGAGGCCACCGCGCTGGGGGCCGCCGTCTTCAGCGGCCAAGAGTTCGACCAGCCGGCGGCGCGTATAGTTACTCACAGAGATCATGGCCGCGAAGGCACCATAGGTCTTGCGGGCGCGTGCTTCGTGCCGGTTGTCCAAAAGAGGCTGCACGGAATAAGTGCCGTGCGCGGTAGCCACACAGGGAATGCCGGCCAACTTAGCAGCTTGGGCACCCACCAGGTTGTGCGGGTAATCTTTGATCGCGTGGATCAGGGTCGCGCCCTTGGCGTGGCGCCAGACACGCCATACAGACTGCAGGCGACTGATGAGGAAGCGCATCCGGGACATATAGAAAAAGTAGTCCGGAGGCAGGGCAACTTCCACATGCCAGTCCTTGGGGATCGACTTCGAAGTCGGCCGGTGCTTGCGCGCCAGCAGGATGACGGGTTCGAGGCTGGGCTCGAGCTTCTGCATCGCAGCGATCAAGCGCATGGTGTAGCGCCCGACTCCGTCGAGGTCCGATAGTGAGTCCGTAAGAAAAAGAACCTTCATGCTGCTCCCCTATTTCCAGGCTTCATGGTTTCCCGTTTGTCCATCCAGTCGAGGATGCGCTTAGCGCGTGCATCCCAACTATGATTTTTTGCGCGAGCTTTCATCTTGGAAGACATCGAAGCGCGCAGAGCTCCGTCCCCCATCACCTTGGCGATGGCGCGGCCCAGGGCGGCGGCATCGTCGGCGGCGAAGTAGCAGGCCTCGGTATCGTCCAAGATATCGCGTAGAGAAGGCAGGTCGCTCATGACTAGGGGCAGCCCTGCATCCATGGCTTCAAAGACCTTCAGAGGCGACGTATACTTGGCACTGATCGCCGGCTTAGAGCGATTGGGCACGATGCCCAGATCGGCGGCGCTGAGATAGTCACGTATGTCCTTCGGCGCAACGAAACCGTCCAATCGAACGTTGTCCGGGGCGCCGCTCGAGCGGTTCGACGCATAGCGCGAGCGAAGCTTCGCCACATCCGCATCCATGCCGCCAGCAATCACAAAGGTGAGTTCAGGCAGCTCGCGCGCGGCGTCCACCAGCAGGTCCACGCCCTTCCAATCGAGCAGACCACCGGTGTAGACCACCAACTTCGCGTCCGGTGTTACACCGATCTTCGCCCGGGCATCCTCGCGGCCGCTTCCCGCCCCGCGGCTAGCCTCAAAACCGTCGTGCTCCACAAGGATCTCATCCCCAGGAATACCGAGGCTAATCAGATCGTCGCGCACTCCACCGGAGATCGCAATCAAGCCCCTGGCGCCTGCAGCGACTTCGAGCAGCCAGCGCTTGCGCGTTCTGCCGCCGGGAACCCGGTGTACCTCAACGTAGACCTTCGAGTGCGGCCGCTTGCCCGCAAGCAGCGCCCGCGCGGACTCGGCCTCACGGGAGAGCACCCGGCAAGAGGGCATCGACCGCTGAACATGACGAGCTGCATTGCGCGCAAAGGTCAGCTCTTGGGCACGGGCAGGCACGTACTGGAAACGCGTCGGAACGCGGTCGATCCAGTCCAAGCAGGGCACAGCCTCTACTTTCGGTCGTGGGCCTGGTCCAAGGCCGTAGTACTCAAAGAGGTCCGTGCCCGCTGGCAAGCTTGGGGTGGGAAAACGGCGGGCGTGAAGCAGCGTGGTCGGGGTTCCCGCCCGCGCAAAGGCCGCGGCTACCTGCAAGACCTGCAACGACTGCGCACGCTGGGATGGCATGCGAGCGTTGGCGATCAATGCAAGCGGCAGAGAGCCCGAATCGCTCACTCGGCATCTCCTGACGACCCTTGGGGATCTTCACTTGAATCCGAATCCGCGTCCAACATCTCGCTGTATCCGAGCTTGGTCCAGAGCTCGCTATCAGCGGTATCCCTAGCGGATTGAATCACATGGGAGATCGGAATCGGCATGGAGTTCGCCCAGCTACGCAGTTCATCGAGCAAGCGGATCGCCTGGCCATTGTTCTCGGCCTGCAGCTCCGCCGTTGCCCAGAGATCCTTCTCTTCGTTGGGATCAACAGCCAGGTGGAACAGGCGCGGCTTTCGATCTCGAGAAGAGCTCATCAGGCTCTCGGCCATGAATGTCTCAACGTCTAAGCCATCCCGGCGCACAATCAACTTCCACTCGCCATCACGGATCGAGAGATAGCGGCCGTTCTCCGCATAGGCGAACCGAGTCCACGACTCGGTCACCGACAAGTCGCCGGCCAAGGTCGCCTCCACCAAGGGGATCAGGCTGCGCCCGTCCACAATGCCCCGCTCCACGTCGATCGTGTCCTGGGGGAGCTCAACATCCAAGAGGTCGCAGATCGTGGGGACGATGTCCACGGACTCCACAAGAGCCTCTACGCGTACGTCTTTGGCCAAGCCATCGGGCCAGCACATGATCAGAGGGACACGCAGGTTCGTCTCGTACATCCAGTTGTGCTCCCAGAGACCATGGTCTCCGAGCTCTTCGCCGTGGTCCGACGTGATGATCACCAGGGTGTTGTCCAAGGCGCCCGATCGGCGCAGCTCGTCGAGCACATCACCAATAGCCGCATCGGCCTGGGTTACGCCACCGTAGTAGAGGTTCTGAATTTGGCGGCGATCCGCTTGTGTGGCTTCGTAGCCAAGGCGATTGCCCTCGCCGTCAACCTCGCCCAGGTCCCACGCTTCCAATGCCGTGCGGTGCTCGGCATAGAAGCTATCGATGGGCCCGTCGTAGTCCGGATCCACGTACATCTCGCGGAACTCCGGCTCGGGGTCATAGGGGGTGTGAGTCGAATACAGGTGCACCATCGAAAGGAAGCGCCGACCATCGTGCTGCCGCAGCCAATCCCGAGCGGTGGTCACCACGAGCCCGCTGTCGAAACGCTGGGTGATCTTGTTCTTGAAGATCGAGTAAAGGAGGTCCGACCGGTAGACGCTCCATGGCTGCTCGTTGTCCACCAGCTCGTGTCCCACTAGGGCCTCAAAATAGACGTCAAAGCCTCGCATCAGGCCCGAGCCCTGGGACAGGGTGCCTGTCATGAAGGTGCCAGTGGCGTAGTCATCAGGGCCAAGGCGCGTCTCGGGTTCACTCTCGACGCCGCCTTCGATCAGGGCATTTTTTAGGTGCCAAGCCAGTGTCACATTCGGTGCCATCACCACGCCGGGCTTCATCTTCATCAGCCCGTGGCGGCGGGGATACTTGCCCGTCAGGATCGAGCCGAAGCTAGTCCAGGTGTAGGGCGCTTGGACTTGGGCGTTTTCGAAGATGACGCCGTTCTTGGCCAAGCTGTCCATCACGGGTGTCTTGACGCGATCGTTGCCGTAGGCACCGATTACGTCCGCGCGCAGTGCGTCAACGATGACCAAAAGCACGTTGGGCATCTGCTCCGTGCGCGGCTTGATCTCGCCTCGGACTCCAGGGCCACTCGGGCCTAAAAGAAGATAGCCGCAGCCCAAAACCAAGCCGCCCCAGGCGGCGAACTCGTAGAGGGCCCGAAAAACCTTGCCGCGGCTCGCGAAGGTTCGCGCGACTAAAGCCCCAGCGGCCCACGAGGCAACGAACATGATGAAGGTCGAGAAGAGCCGCTCGGGTGAGGTTGCCGGCTGGCCGTAGAAGACAAAGGGCCTACTCCACCAGTACAACTCCAGGAAGATGGCCATACCGGCCGCAATGGCGAAGGCATGGCGCGAGCGGACACCGATGCTTGTGTGCCTAAATCCCAAGTGCACAACCGGGGATGCCAAGAGCATCAAACCTAGCCAAATCAGCACATAGATCGCGACTCCACCGGCTATACAGCCAAGCCAAGCGCCTACGCCAAAGCGAATGCCCTTCGAGCTTGTGACCACGATCGCGTCGAGGATGCCAAGGGTGAATCCCGCGAGCAGGGCCGCGTGGGCGGCAGCGCGCAGGGTGACCAAGAAACCGCCGGGCTTAGCCGCGGAATCGGTCGACGAGGGTATTGAGATTGGGGATGCCATAAAATCAAGGGGGGGTGAACGCCTAAGCCTAACTCCTCTACGGGCTTAGGTCAGCACGTAGGAGATCTCTGTAGCAGTTTCCTGAAGGTTCTTGGGAGCCCGATCAGCACGATCGGGGATCTGGTAGGCGAGGCCCTTTGCGCTTCCGGGCGACTGGAGCTGCTCGGTGACGCACAGGCCCGCCTCCGTCATCTGGAAACTGCGCAGCAGGCTGCTACCTGGAACGGGCGTGCCATCGCGCCACGCTAGGCTGGATTCGATGTGGAGCGAGTCCGCTTCCAGCTTGGTTTTCACCGTTCGGCAAAAGGCACTGGAGACCATGGGCGAAGCGTAGGCCAATACCGCGCGCCGAAAGATGCGCGGCAGCTCGAGAAGGAAGTCTAGGCGCCGGCCGGCGCGCCAATGAACCCGTGCAGTCCACAGGCCGAAGCGCAGCTCGTCTTTGCCCGCGCGCCAGCCGCGGCCAAGGCGAAAGCTGCCGGCCTTGCCGACCCATTCGGCCAGGGGAGAGGAACCGAAACGCTCCCGGGGCACCAGCTCGGCATCGGGTTGGCTAGCGTCCTTGCGCACAAGCCGCAGCAGGCCCGCGCCGTGAACACTTCCGTGATTAGCGTTGCCTTCTGGCCGCGAGCCGCGGATCCACGCGACGTGGTTCGGACCCTCAAGGCGTGCCACTTCGCAGTCGCCGAACCAAGTAGCCCGTCCAGCAGCCTGCCCTGCACCGGATTCAGCTCCCGTGATTCCCTGTTCCTGGCCAAAGCCAAGCTTACCCGCAGCCTCAAGCTCCGCCAGCTGTGCGAGTTCGCGGATCACACGCCCAGCCCAGGCCGCGTGGCTCGCCCAGAAGAGCGCGCACTGGTAGCTGGGACAGCGCCCATCTCCCGGAACATGACTCGTGGGCTGGCCACTGGACTCTAGGTGGTAGGCCCAGGAGCGGAACGATGCCAAGGCGGCGCGGCCGTAGCGCTCGTCGCCAAACACGCGCCAGCCAACCGCCAGGGCATGGCAATCGAACACGTGGCTCGCGACCTCATAGGTTGCGCCCCAGTACCAGGGCTTGGCTTCGACTAGGCCGACCTTGACTCCGGTTGGGCCGGAGATCCCGACCAGAAAATCGAGACCACTGCGCAGCCCCGGGGCGTGAACTTCCCCGGCGGGGTCCTCGCCCTTGGACTCAATCGCGTGGAGCACAAAGCCCGTAACGCGGGACTGGTAGAAGCTCGACGCGTCCGCGGCACCGGGGTGGCCAGGCCCCCAGGAGTGCGGGTGGTAGGGAAAGCTGCCGTCGGCGCTTTGGATGCCGCGCAACACGGCGAGGGAGCGTCCAGCCGCATCCTCGAGAGCGTGCTTCCAGCGCTCGGGCGGGGTGCAGCCCTCGAACTCTTCAAAGGCCTCTGGGGCCATGGAATCGGCAAATGGGATCGCTGCGACCAGTCCAGTCAAACCCCAGGCACGCTGTGCTGGGATGCCCTTATCCACGGCGGCGTACTGCAGGTAGCTTTGGGCATGGCGCACGGAGGCCAGGGCAAAATCGT
>JBLHWM010000081.1:0-11748 GCA_047629095.1 Planctomycetota bacterium
TATGGTATTGGCGCGGCCGGGCTCAAACTTGGGTCCCCACGGATAATCATTCTGGGTTCCTCCGCGGCCAGCGACGACGAACTCCTGCTCGCTCATGAGGCGATAGCCTGCCCAGCTAGCATAGGCTTGGGCTTGGCTGTGGTTGATGTAGACCACGGGCTTGGAGGCCAACTCCGGTGGCATCGACCACGCGCTGTCGCGCCAGTTCTTGTCCCACCACTTGGCGCTACCAAAGGGAGTGATCGGGATAGCCGGTTCGTCATGGTCACGGGCCCAATCCGCGAGGCTCTCGGAGTGGGTAAGTTCCGCGGCCTCGACCGCCTGCTGTCCCCAGTTTTGGGGTGGCTTGGAACCCGTGGCTTGAACGAAGGCTAGGTACTGTTCGTTCGTCACCTCCGTGCTCATGAGGTAGTAGGGGGCGAGCACAACAGAGTGCAGTGGAGTTTCCGAAGCGAGGGCCCTCTGGCTGGTCTCTTCGATCAGCGCTACGATTTTTTGGGTACTCGCACCAAGCTCGAATTCCCCGCCGTCGATGAACACCATGCCGCTCGGCCTGCCATTGGTGGCGAAGTCATTGCGGGGAAATCGTATCAGTACGTCTAGGTTGTCAGGCGCCAAGGTTTTGGGCTCGGACTTGGACTCGAGTTTGCTTTGCTCTGGCTGGGCAGTTACGGGAACGGGTCGGCGGCCATAGAACGTAATCTCTCGGCGGTCTTGCTCGAGGTCCAAGGGCAAATCACTCGACTCGAAAAAGGCGCTCCACCAAACGACAAAGATGCAGGTGATAAGCGCGAGCAAACCCCAGGGCTTAAGCAGAACCTTCATAGGGCGTAGTAGTTTTGGGAGGGGATGGGAGGACCGGAGAGCGGGCACTCTACAAAGGCTACCTCCGCGCCGTTCCCCGGTAACGAAGCACGCGGCCCGAACCTAGTTGGACTAGGCGCGGACCGCGTGGGGTGGTGAGGCTGTGTGCTTGGGAAGCCTAGGGCGCCAGCGCGAGCGCAATCGGGTTGCTCGCGAGGGTCGGGACCAGGGTCGTGGGGTCAATACTGACGAAGGCGTGGTTGGCCACCAGGCCAGCGAGGTTACTTAGAGCCGCGGGAGGGATGGCAATGGTCATCGTGGCTTTGCCCGCTGCGTCCAAGTAGCCGAATGAGCCTTGAAGTAAGGGCGTATTCATGTGGCTAAGGGTGAAGTCAAAGTACCCATCGTAGACCAAGGGCACGGTGACGGGGCCCAAGTTGAGTCCCGGGCTCGTGCCGCTCACGGAGCCCGCGACAATGTACAGGTGCCCCGCTTGGGACGCGCCGGCGTGGAGGCTCAGGGTCTGGGCACCGCCATATCCAAGGGAGATGGACGCGACATCAGCGGACAGGGTTTGACACGTATCGAGGCCGCCGTCGAAGTCCAAGTCGGCCGCATTGTTGACCGCCATTTGGCAGGAGTCGAGCACGCCGTTGCCGTCGCAGTCGGTCTCCGTACCACCCGCGATCTCCAGGGAATCCAAGAGCCCGTCGTGGTCACAGTCGCCACCGGACTCTGTCCAGATGGCCGTCGTGATCAACTCCGGTGGAGCCATGCCGGTGTTGAGCCAGGCATCGAACATGTCGCCGGCCGCGTTCGCAAGGAACGGCACGGCGCCGGTGCTGGCCAGGTCCAAGAACTGAATGTACTCCCAGCTTGTGGACTGGTACCAGAGCTTGATCTCACCGCTCGCGGCGCCGACGGGCGGCGTCAGTCCGAACTCGTCGTAGTTCAAGTAAGCGCTGCCAATGCCCGGGTTGCCATACTGGTTCGAGGGCACCGGCAGGATGTTGCGCGTCATCGACTCGGCATAGTCCATGCCGTAGGGAGGGATGCGCGTGTCGGAGATCACCTGGTCGTTGAGCACAAAGTGAAAGCTGCTCAGTGCAGCTCCAACCGGCATGGCCGCCAGGTCGCCGACGGTGTAGAGCACCGTGCCGTCGAGGCGATCGTAGGCCAGGGGCAAGCTCGCGCTGGTCCCCATCGTCAAGAGCTTGGCCGCCCAATCTTGGCGCAGCCCCATGTGAACGTCGTAGCGACGCAGCTCGGGGTTGTGGTCGTCGAGCAGAGTCTTCACGGTGTAGGCCTGCCCCTTGTGCACGACCTCGAGATCGCCGTACTTACCCGTCTCTTGGATCAGCTCGCCACCAGGGCCAAGCCAGCGAACGCTAAGCCACATGCGGCGACCCTCGGGGTAACCGGAGATGAGCTTATGACCCGTGAGGTTCGTCACGCGCACGGTCTCGCCGGCTATGTCGATAGCGGCCGCGCTCTGCAGCATGGCCCGCGCGCGCACGATGCCGTCGTCCATGGCGTTGTGGTGTTCGACCACCAGACCGCCACCTTGCACGAGCTTGCCCTGGGCGTCGAGATAGCGAATCGCATCGGGCATCCAGGTGGAGCCGCCGGTGAGATCGTGGGTGCCGAGGTCTTGGTGGGTGGGCAGCCACTCTTGCTTGGCCGCGCGTCCCACCGCGGGTTGCATGTGGCAGCTTTGGCAGGTGTAGAAACGTGCGGAGCCGTCCTCGAAGTCACCGCTGGGAACTCCGAGGGTGGCCGAGTCGTAGACGTCCTTGATGACGCCTCGCTTGAGCTCAGGGGAAAAGGTCGGGAAGTCCTTCACGCGCATGGTGTCGAAGCTGCTGGCCACGAACTCGGAGTAGGTGCGCTCGACGACGCCAAAGGCGTGGGGCGGGTTGTTGAACGCAGCCTTGCCGGCGACGGGCGTGCCCGGGACTCCGCTGAAGGAGCCCGGGGGCAGGGCCATCATGGCGCCGTGGCTGGGAGCGAGGTCGCCGGTGACGGGGTTCGACACGTCGTGGCACGTGCCGCAGATGGCGGGGTCACGGTGATACTTGGACTGGGCGGCGCCGTGCAGGGCTTGGCCGGGAGGGTAGGGGCCCAGGCGATCTGTGCCCGACGTGATGACGTACTCGCCGGCACCGTGCCAGCCCTCGGGAACGGGCGTTCCGTCGTTGGCGATGAACGGCGCGGTCTGCAGACCGTCGTATTCCAACTCACTGGGATCCACCATCAGGTGGCAGAGGGCGCAGGTCACGCCCTCGGAGTCGTCCGGAGTGAGAGCTGAGCCGTCGGTGGGGGTGCTGCGGCCGTCGAGCCAGCCACGTGGCGAGTGGCAGCGGATACAGAGGTCCGCCGAGCCGGGGAAGGTCTGCTCGGAGACGGCTACGGCGGCCCAGTAAAGGGGGTCGCGGCCCGCGTGGCTCATCATCGAACCCGTCCACAGGTGCCCGGGCTCCTTGTCGAAGTCGTAGCCGTAGTGGCAGCTTAGGCAGTTGCCCGAGTTTTCGAGCTGCGCCGCTTCGAGGGCCTGGGTGCCAGGCATTTGGACGTCGGTGGGCACCACGGAAACTTGGGCCGAGGCCATGGGGCCGAGCAGGCAGAGGAGCAGAGACACGCGGAGGAACTTCATAGAATCAGTAAGGTAGACAGAGGCAGGGGGCGTTGGACGGCGTCTAAGACGGGCAAGTTCCATAGCGCTCAGGATTCGAGGAGCCGGGGCTCCGGTGTGAGCGCCGACAGTCTTTCGGGGGGATCTATCGACCCTCATTTTGGGTCCAAGTGAGTCGCAGAGTCGAATCTTGGCCCCATGGCGATCTCACCTACGCAAAGTCAAGGGATTCAGACCCAACGGGAGCAGGGGAGCACGAATATGCGTCGACAGTCTGTACCCTAATTGTCCCTAAGTTCACGTAAAGTGGCATCTAAGAACATCCTAAGTTCATGCATCTGCCCATGGCCGAGGCCCTGGCCTACGTAGGCTGCTCCGTAGACGAAAGCGGCCCCTAGAATCGCCAAGGGAGTGGCGTAGAGGGCCCAGGGCGTCTGGTCCAGGAAGATTTGGACCAAGCCAAACAGCAAGAGGGCACAGGACAGCATCCCAGAGATCGCGTACCCGGCGATAAACATGCCCCAGACGTGGGGGTGGGGGCCGAAGCGCGCCTTGATGACGGACCCCCCACCCTGGGTACTCGGACTGACCAGAAGCGAGAGTTGGGGCGACCAGACCCTTACGTGATCATCCACCAGGGTCATTTCAATGGTGCTGTTCTGTTCGACCACCAGTCCACTGACCAGCTTGGCCTCCTGGAGGCGGGCCCGGAAGTGGGCGAGGAGCTGTTCCGGAGGCGCGGGCGACTCGAGGTCAAAACGCGGCCGAGGGCGAGGCGGGGAGTTGTACTCGACACTGGGATTTGACCCAGGCTCGCCCGGGGTGATTGCGCTCCTAGTCATGAAGCCATGATATCCGGACCCGCGAGGTCTGTATATCAACGGAACCCGTGCTTATGCGGTTGAAGAGCCTAGGTTCAAGACCACAGCCAACACGAACCGAAGAGTTTCCGTATACCACGGCATCAAGATCGCCTGTTTTTGGCCGTCTTCCGGAGGGGAGTCTCCCCGCTTTATGCCGGATTGTCTATTAATGATGCGCCCGAATTGGGACGATAAGTTCAGCGGGGGCCTCTCTCTCTGGGCTCACGCGTCCGAGCCCTCCCGTTGTCCTAGTCCTTTTGCCACTCATCCCGCCCCGATCGGGGTCCTCTCTCGGAATGAAAAATCAGAGCCGCATTTTACGCGTAAGTCTGTTTACTGCCATGATTTGTAGCGTCTCCGCCTCGCCGGCGTTGGCCTACATTGGACCAGGTGCAGGCATCGCCGCTGCCGGCAGCGTGATGGTGCTTCTCGGCACCTTCCTGCTGGCATTTGGCATCGTCCTGATCTACCCGATCAAGGTCGTCGCCAGGGCAATCAGCTCCATCGGCAAGGCCAAGCCGCGGATTAAGCGGGTGGTTGTGGTCGGTCTCGACGGTTTCGACCCGGGGCTTGCCAAGCAGTTCGCAGAAGAGGGGCTGATGCCCAACTTCAAGGCGCTCGAGGACCAAGGCTGCTTCAACGAGCTCGCCACCGCTTGCCCCTCGATCTCGCCGGTCTCCTGGTCGAGCTACGCCACGGGCGTCGACGCATCGCGTCACAATATCTACGACTTCCTGACTCGTGATCCCTGCTCGTACCTGCCGGTCTTGTCGTCCAGTGAGACGGCGACGATGCCGAAGTCTCTCAACCTTGGCTTTGCCAAGATCCCCTTCGGTCAGAAGGTCGTGCACCGCGCACTGCAGAAGAGCCAACCCTTCTGGAAGCTGCTCGGCGCCCAGAACATTTGGTCCTCGATCATCCGCGTGCCGATTACGTACCCGGTTAAGAAGTTCAAGAACGGCACCTTGCTCGCCGGCATGTGCGTGCCGGACCTGCAGGGAACCCAGGGTAGCTTCTCGTTTTACTCCACCAAGCCGCGCAAGTCTGAAGGCGGCGGCCACATCGGTGGGCAGCAGTACCAAGTGCGCATCGGCGGTACCCACGGCAACGTGATCGAGTCGAAGTTGAAGGGCCCTCCCGGCTCCGACGGCCACGCCATGCGCTCGGAGTTCTCCGTGCAGTTCGACGTGGATGCGGGCACCGCGACCTTCACCTGCGGCAAAGAGACCGCAGTGGTTGAGCGCAAGGAATACACGCCTTGGATGCGCATCGAGTTTGACGGCGTCGTCGGAATCGCGCGCTTCTACGTTCAGACTTGGGACGGCGACGACATCGGCATCTACGTGACGCCGGTGAACATTGATCCGGACAGCCCGATCATGCCGATCTCGCATCCGTTCGTTTACTCAATCTACCTCGCGAAGACCATCGGTCCCTACGCGACCCTTGGCCTGGCCGAGGACACCTGGGCGCTGAACGAGCGCGTGGTGGATGAAGAGGCTTTCCTCAAGCAAGCTTGGCTGCTCTTCGAAGAGCGCAAGAAGATGCTTTGGGAAGTGCTCGACAAGACCAAGAAGGGATTTGTGACCTGCGTGTTCGATACGTCGGATCGCATCAGCCACATGTTCTATCGCTACCTCGATCCGACGCACCCCGCGAACGCCGGGCGCGATACCGAGATCCACAAGCACACGATCCGCGACACCTATGCGCGCATGGATGTGTTCTTGGCGGAGATCCGCGAGAAGCTAGGCGACGAGAAGGACACGCTCCTGATGATCATCTCGGACCACGGCTTCACGAACTTCCGCCGCGGAGTGAACCTGAACACCTGGCTTCGAGACGAGGGCTACCTGGTCTTGAAAGAGGGCAAGGACACCTCGGGCAACTACTTCGAGAACGTGGACTGGGACAAGACCAAGGCCTTCACGCTTGGGCTGACCGGCGTCTTCATTAACCGCAAGGGCCGCGAGGGCAAGGGCATCGTGGAGAAGGGTCCGGAGCTCGACGCTCTGGTCGCTGAAATCAAGGGCAAGCTTGAGAAGCTCACCGATCCCCAGGATGGCGCGGGTGTGATCCGCGAAGCATTCGTCACAACCGAGCTGCACTCGGGCCCCTACGCCGACATGGCGCCGGAGCTCTTGATCGGCTACGAGAAGAACTTCCGTCACTCCTGGGAATGCGCCGTTGGTGCGGTGCTTCCCGATGTGTTTAGCGACAACACCAAGAGCTGGTCCGGCGACCACTGCGTCGACCCGCGCCTCGTGCCCGGTGTCTTTTGGAGCAACCGCAAGATCACCCACGACAAGCCCGAGATCTCCGACCTTGCGCCGACCGTGCTGGAGCTCTTCGGCGTCGACCGACCCAAGTACATGAAAGGAACGCCATTGTTCGAAGGCTCAGATTTATCCCTAGCGCCCGCCGTGAAGGCTGCGCCTGTCAAGAAGGTGAAAGCGTGAAGTTGCCCCGTTGGACCACGTACCCGGCACTTGCCGTTTTATCGGGAGCCATCTGGATGGGCGTCCCCGAAGTCTCGGACGATCCCAACGCCGGCGCCGCAAAGCGTCTGCGCGCGGAGAGTGAGAGTGAGGCCGGTGCTCCGGTCCTGCCCTCGAACCCGAGCGTTCTCGCCGCGACCGAGCACCCGCGCATGGTCGTATTGGGTATCGACGGACTCGACCCCGACATCCTTCGGGAGGTCATCGAGCGCTTCCCAGACGAGACGAAGAACTTCCAAGCCCTGGCCGCCCAAGGCCAAGGCATCATGGACCTTGAGACCTCGTGCCCGCCCCAATCTCCGGTTGCCTGGTCGAACTTCATCACCGGCATGAACCCCGGTGGACACGGCATCTTTGACTTCATCCACCGGGATCAAGTCTCGCGCAACATCAAGGCGTCGATCATGAACGACGAGCCGGGCGAGGATCTGCAACTACCCGGCACGAGCTACAAGATGCCCTGGGGCGGAAGCTCCGAGCCGAACCGGACCGGTACCCCGTTCTGGGCTCTGCTGGGCGACGCGGGCATTGCCGCCGACGTCTGGCGCATGCCGATCAACTACCCCGTGACCGCGGGCAAGGGCCTGAGCTTCCCCGGCATGATGACGCCAGCCGTGGACTCTGCCTACGGCGAGGCGACACTCTTCAGCACCGACGCTTCGGTGAACATTGGCAAGGGCCGCTTGCGCTCCGTTCGCAACAAGGATGGCCGCATCGCGACCTACATTTCTGGTCCCACGAACTCCTTCCAGGACACCGTTCGGGAAGACGAGGACGGCAACGAAGTTCGCTCGCCCAAACCTTCTACCGTGCCGATTACGATTCACATCAACCCGTCGGAAGATGCGATCGCGATCATGATCGATGGGGGAGAGACGCTTGTGCTCGAGCCCGGTGAGTGGAGTGACTTCACGACGATCACCTATTCGATGCTGCCCATGGGCGCGTCGGACATGAACGGCATCGTGCGCTTCTACTTGCGCAGCATCGCGCCCGAGTTCGAGATGTACATGTCGCCCGTGAACATGGACCCCATGGCCCCGGCCGCGGTGATCTCCGAGCCCCAGGATGCCGCTGCCGATCTGGCTGGTGACATTGGCTTGTACTACACCCAAGGCATGGCGGAAGACGTCGGTGCCTACAAGAAGGGCATGCTCACGACGGAAGAGTTCATGCAACAGGTCGAGCTGGTCTACACCGAGCGCAATCGCATGCTGGACGTGGCCCTCGACCGCTACACTTCGAACGACGAAGGCGGCCTGCTGTTCTTCTACTATTCAACAGTCGACCTGGGCAGCCACATGATGTGGCGCCACACGGACGACGAGCATCCCGACCACGATGCAGCCTTGGCCGCCGAGTCTTCCGAAGACTGGAGCAAGCGCGAGGGCAGCACCTGGAAGGACTCGGTCATGGACCTGATCCTGCGCATGGATCCGGTGCTCGGACACATCCGCAAGCAGGTCGGCGACGATACCGCGATCATGGTCATGAGCGACCACGGCTTCGCTCCGTTCCGACGCAAGTTCGACCTGAACTCGTGGCTCGTGGACGAGGGTTACCTTGTGCTCAAGCCGGGCTTCTCCAAGGAGCTGCCGATCGGCTCCGACGGCTTTAGCGAGGTCAGCCTTGGCTTCGCTATGGGCGAGGACGCAGAGGGCAATGCCATCACCGGAAGCCCCATCGACTGGTCCAAGTCCCGCGCCTATGGCGTTGGCTTCAACGGGTTGTACCTCAACCTCGAGGGCCGCGAGGGTGGCGAATCCCACGGCGAGACCTATGGCGGTGGCATTGTGAAGCCGGGCGCCGAGGCCGACCAGCTTCTCCAAGAGCTCAAAACCAAGCTTGAGGCCCTCGTGGACCCCAAGGATGGCGGACAGCCGATCCTGCGTTGCGACATCGCGACGACCGTCTACACTGGCGAGCGCGTGAACGAA
This sequence comes from Planctomycetota bacterium, assembly GCA_047629095.1. Lineage (GTDB taxonomy): Bacteria > Planctomycetota > UBA1135 > UBA1135 > CALBMX01. Next base: position 8,735 of record JBLHWM010000081.1, read on the forward strand.
GCCCCCGATATCCAAGTGGGATACAATTGGGGCTACGGCAACTCGGACGAGGCGGCTGTGGGCCGCATCACCAGTGACTGGCTCACGGACAACCTCGGCGGAACCTTCAACGGGAGTCACTTGATGAGTCCCGATGTGGTCGCCGGTATTCTGATCACCAACCAAACCGTCAAGACCCAAGCCCAGGCCCTCGCGGACCTGACGGCGACGATCTTGGACTTCTATGGCCTGGCTCTTGAGCCCGGCATGGTTGGCCAAAACATCTTCGAGTAGCAGCTACTCACCTCCCCCCAAAACCAAACAACACCTGGAGTCCCAACATGTTCGGTAACAGCAACAAGATCAAACTCGACGGCGACCTGATGGACCGCATCAAGCGCGTGGCAGACGTCGCGGGTTACGCATCCCACGAGGAGTTCGTGGTCCACGTCATCGAAAAGGAGCTCGCCAACTTCGAAGGCGACGACTCGGACGACGACATCACCGAGAAGCTTCGCGGCTTGGGCTACATCTCGTAGCCTAGCGCGCCCCACAAGAGACCCCCTCTCCCGGCCCACCACCCCTAAAGCGCTATGGCACTTCGTGCCCATGCGCCGCTCCTTATGGACGCCCTTAACGGCTTCTTCAACAGCCTCTTCAACATCCTCTTCTATCCCATCGAGGGACTAGGAGCGCTTGCTGTATTGACGCTGGTCTCGATCGTCTTCATGCCGCTCTCGATGTTGTTCTTTAAGCGATTCAGCTCGCAGAAGGGCATCGCCGCGGCCAAGGGACAGATCAAGGGCCACATGATCGCGATTCGCATCTACCAGGATGACCTGGCCGTTGTGGCGAAGTCCGTGGTCATGGTGCTGTTCTACAACTTCAAGTACCTCTTCTTGAACTTCGCTCCGTTCTTGCCGCTGATGGCGCCCTTCGTGGTCGTCGTCGCGCAGCTCGTGATCCGCTTCGGCTTCGCGCCGATCCCGGTTGAGGAGCGCGACCTGTCCGGCATGCTTGCGGGCCAAGGTACGATGATCGAGGTGCAGTTCGCGGACGACGCGAAGCAGGACGCCCTAGGCCTGACGGTCAACCTTCCCGAGGGTCTGACCGCACTCTCCCCCCTAGTGCCGATTCCCTCCGAGGGATTGGCCTTCATGGAAGTGGCCGCTATCCAAGCCGGAGCGTGGGACGTTGAGTTCGTGCTGGCTGGCGGCGAGGTCGCCACCAAGCGCGTGCTCATCGGAACCATGGAGAACGCCGAGCGCATCATGCAGCCCGAGCGCGTCAACGACTTCTGGATGTCCTGGCTCTGGCCCGCGGAAGATACCTTCGGCGCGGACTCATCCTTCGAGCGCATCGTGATCGCCTACCCCGACCGCGAACTGGCCTACATGTGGGACGGCGCCGGCGGCGTGTTCCTGATGTTCCTGCTGGTCGCCTTCATCATCGGCGGCGCCGCGATCAAGATCTTCGACATCCAGATCTGATCCTTCGGTCTGCGCAGGAAGGAAGCAGCCGCATCGTCCAAGGACGGTGCGGCTGCTTTTGCATTTGGGCCAGCTCCCACGGCCTTGGTTGCAGTCATCAGCTGCCTGGGCCAAGACCGATTTAGGCAGACCTGGGGCAGATGCGGAGTGCAGGCTGGGCTCCGCGTATCCAGAGCCGTAGACTCGGTATCCCACTTCGCGCGACCTTCGAAACTCCGGGGCGCGCTGCACCCTCCCACCGCACGGATCGAATCATGGACGCAAGCACCGAAGCCGTTCGCGAGCTCTACGAGCTCTTTCCTTATCCAAGCGGTTCGCCCAAGGTGCGGCTTGGCTTTGATGCCCGTTACCTGCTGAGCCTAGTCACCCTCGAGAGGCCCGCGGGTCGCCCTCTGCGCGTCCTCGATGCGGGCTGCAGTCGTGGTGTCGGCACCCTCGCACTCGCGGTGTTGCAGCCCGACGTGCAAGTGCTCGGTATCGACCTCAACCGCGTCGCTTTGGAAGAGGCGCGCGCCGAGGCCGCCCGGCGCGAGCTCACCAATATCGAGTTCGCCGAGGTGGACCTCTCCAACCTCGATGGGCTCGTTGTTCCCGACGGCGGCTTCGATGTCATCATCTGCTCGGGCGTGCTGCATCACCTCGTAGATCCCACCGCGGGTCTGCGCCGGCTGAAGGAAGTGCTCGCGCCCCACGGCGTGCTGAACTTGATGGTCTACAGCAAAACGGGCCGCCGCGAAATCCTCGAGGTCAGCCGCGCCATCGACACCCTTGTGGACAAAGCCCTTCCGATCCCTGGCCAGCTAGAGCAGGCGCGCAAGATGGTCGCGGAGATCGCGGCGGATCCGGACGCGGGCGAGATCTGGCGCGAGGCAACGACCCTGGACGATGTCGAGTTTGTGGACCGCTACCTGCATATTCAAGAGCGCGTCTACGACGTGCCGGAGCTCTTCCAGCTGATCGAAGACGGTGGCCTCGAGTTCCTGCGCTGGACCGACCCCGCGACCTGGCGCCTGAACCCCGGCGCCGTTGGCGAGGTGGTCGCGGGCCAAGTGATGGGGCTGGGTGACAAGCAGCTCGCGCACCTGGTGGACAACCTGGGCCAGGGCCCGCCGGTCATGGAGGTGTACATGTGCCAGCCGGGCAACAGCCTGCGGCCCGCGCCCGGGGCGGCCCAGCTCGGGGACACGGTCTTCGCTGCCCATCCCGAAGTACGCTTCGTCTCAAAGATCCGCAACACCTGGTGCGCGACGCGCACCGAAGCCCTGGGCGTTGAGCTGCGCACGGGCGAGGCCACTCTGCTGGCGCCCGGCCCCCTGCACTCGCTCGTTGGCATCTTAGCCACTCAGAACCAACCGTTCTTCGGTCGCGACCTGATCGGGATCCTGAAGCAAGAGGGCCATTCGCCCGCTGTCTGCCAAGCGACGTTTTTCGAGGCCCTTCAGCGCGAGTGGCTCTACTGCCCCCACTCGGTCGAGCTCGGATAGCATCGGTACGTTCGCACCCTGAAAAACAGCAGCCATCCCCTGCCCGTGAAAACCGAAATTG
>JBLHWM010000082.1:0-11723 GCA_047629095.1 Planctomycetota bacterium
GCTCGACCATGTCCCGCAGGATCTGGGGAGGAGTGAAATGCGCGCCGATCTCACCGGACAGGTATTCGGCGATGGAGAGGCGCACATCGAGGCCCACCAGGTCGGTCAACTTCAGGGGCCCCATCGGGAATCCGTAGCCGAGAACCATAGCCTTGTCGATATCCTCGGCGCTGGCGACGCCGCTCTCGAGCATGCGCATGGCCTCGAGGCCGATCACCAGACCCAGGCGGCTGGAGGCGAAGCCCGGGGAGTCCTTCACCAGGATCGGGTCCTTGCCGAAGCGCCGCGCCAGGTCCATGGACGTGGCGATGGCCTCGTCCGAGCTGGTGTCCGTCTTCACGACTTCGACCAACTTCATGATGTGCACCGGGTTGAAGAAGTGCATGCCGGTGACGCGCTCGGGGAAGCGCGCGGCCGAGGCGATCTCGGCGATGGGCAGGGACGAGGTGTTCGTGGCGAGCAGCACGTTCGCGCCGAGGGAGTCGCCCAGCTCGGTGAAGATCTTCTTCTTGAGCGCCATGATCTCGGGCACGGCCTCGATCACCACATCCACGCCCGCGATGGCGGCCTGCATGTCGGTGGTGCCGGAAAGGCGCGCTTTCGCCGCCATTTCGTCCTCGGCGGTCACCTTGCCACGGGCCACGCCCTTGGCGAGGTTTCCCGCGATCTTCGACAGGCCGTTTTCGATGCCGGCCTGGTCGATGTCGAAGAGCCGCGTGGTGATGCCGGCCATGGCGAGGACCTGGGCCACACCGTGGCCCATGGTGCCCGCGCCAATGACGGCGGCGGTCTGGATTGAGTCTGCGTTCATATCTTTGGGGTCGCTTGCGTTCGAAGTGAGATGGAGCTGGGCCAGGAGCTACTGGCCGGGGATGAGCACGATCTTGCCGAGCACCTCGCGGTTCTCGAGGGCGGCGTGGGCCGAGGCGATCTCGCTCATGGGGAGCACTCGGTCGACCACGGGCTTGAGGGCGCCAGTAGCGGCGGCTTCGAAGATCGCGGAGTAGGCATTCCGGGGGCCCATGGTCGAGCCGAGTATGCTGATGTTCTTGATGAAGAGGTGCGGCAGCTGGATGCTGACCTCGGCGCCGGTGGTTCCGCCGCAGGTGACGAGCCGGCCGTTGCGGGCTAGGGAGCGCGTGGAGTCCTTCCAAGTCGCTGGCCCAACGTGCTCGACTACGACGTCTACGCCCCGGCCATCGGTGAGCTCGCGCACGCGCTTGCTCCAGCCCGGAGTCGAGTGGTCGATGACATCGTCGGCGCCGAGCAGACCGGAGAGGTCGCGCTTGGCTTCACTGCCTGCAGTTGCAATCACCGTGGCGCCGAGATACTTGGCGATCTGGATCGCAGCCGAGCCGACGCCGCTCGTGCCGCCGAGCACTAGCACCGTCTCGCCTGGCTGCAGATTGACGCGGGTGACCAGCATGCCCCAGGCGGTTACGAAAGCCAGGGGCATCGCGGCCGCTTGGATGGGGTCGAGTCCATCAGGAAGGCTGGTGAGGAAGCGCGCCTCGATGGCAATGAACTCGGTGTTGAGCCCGTCACAATGCTCGCCACGCACACCGTAGTCAGCAGACAGGTGGTCTAGGCCGGCGCGGTCCATGTCGCTCTCGCCCGAACTGTAGCCGGGCTCGATCACGACCGTGTCGCCGACCTGCAGGTCCGTCGCGGCGTCAGTGCCCTCGCCGAAGGCCACCACCTCGCCGGTGCCGTCACAGCCGAGGATGCGCGGAAAGGGGATCGGCATGCCTGGCATACCGCGGCGCACCCAAAGGTCGAGGTGATTGATCGAGACCGCAAGCACGCGCACGAGCACTTCGCCGGGGCCGGGCTCGGGCACGGGGCGCTGTTCGATCTGGATGACGCTGGGGTCACCGTGTTCGCGGATGAGGGCAACTTGCATGGCGGGGAGGATAAGGGTCCGGGGCCGAACTTGGACGGCAAACAGGGGATCCCGAGGCTGGTTAGCGCAGGATGTGCCGACGGACGCTGTAACCCGTGGCTTTTCCGTCGAGCCCGAGCTCGAGGATCTGTAGATCGAGCTCTTGGCCAGGCTCGAGCTTGGACCAGAAATCTGCGGGAACCTGGTAGGTGCCCGCAAGGGGCGCGCCTGTGTGGACGGTGCCTCGCACGAGGCTCCGCTGCTTGCGCCAAATCTCGTCCAGCATCATCGGGTTATCTAGGGCCAAGTAGGCCTCGTACAGAGCGCCCGGCTTCGCTTCCCAGGTGAGCAGCGGTGGCGGCCCGCCGGTGACGGCATCCTTGGCGTCGATGGGCCAGCTCGAAGAGGTATGCCCATCCACTAGCCACTTCACAGTGGCTTCGCCCGTAGTGATCAGAGGCCGGGGCTTGCGGTGCTCATCGGTCATGGCCATGCCTGGGGATTGGTTCCAGCCCACGGGCCGCAGGCGTCCCACGAGCATGGGGAACGCCGCGAAACAGAGCACAAGGCACACGAGTGCCACAGGCTTCAGCAGGCGCAAACGCTCGAGGCCGAGGCCAACGGGAAAGATGACCGCTACGAGGAAAGGATAGAGATGCCGCCCCTGGGGTTGGGGAATGTGCAGGTTGAACCACATCTCGGCGAGCTGAATCGTGATGGCTGCAGCGAGCAGTAAGAGGAATGCGGATGCGCGGCGATGCTCGGCCCCTACGAAGGAGCCGACCTCGGCACCCCGGGTCACAGAGCTCAGACCAAGGCGCGCCTTGCGGGACACAAGAGCAACCCCAAGGGCTCCACTCACAGCCATGACGCCCATGACCGGCAGGGAGATCCACGCAGGGAACCAGACCGAAGCCCAACCGAAGTCGGCAAACCAGGTCAGGAAGATCGTCTGGAAGTAGTGCCAGATGCGCAGACCACTCCAGGCCACGGCCTCGAAGCCTTCGGGGTTGTGGTAGTCGCTGATCATCTGGTAATGCCACATCCACAAGGGGTGGCCCGAATCCAGCAGCGCGGCGAAGAAGTAGGGGCCGGCGATAGAGCCGAAGCCGCCGACCGCCAAGAGCGCCGACTTGGCTGTCAAGCGCCCGTGGCGCGAGGCCAGGAGCGCCGCCATGACCAGCACCGGGATGAGCACGAGCCCATTGAGCTTCGTGATCGAGCAGAGTCCTGTGAACACGCCCACGCCGAGGGCCCAGCGCCCCTGGCCACCGGTCCCGGCAATCCACTCGACCATACACCAGAGCGCTAAGCAGCCGAAGGCCGCGACGGTGAGGTCCATGGTCACCGTACCCGATAGGAACTGCAGCTGGGGAGTCCAAGCCAGAAGTGCCGTGAACCAGAGCGCGCGGTTTTCGCACCCAAGGGCGCGGCGCAGGGTCAGCCAGGCTGCGACTAGGGCGAGAGCGCCCCACAGCGCCGTGGTGAGGCGGAACATGCGGATCGACCCAACGGCACCACTGAAGACCCCCGTGCCGTCAGCCTCGTCCCCACCGTGGTGGAAGAAGAGCCGCGACATGGGCTCGGCGAGCACCTCTTCTGTGGTGGTTGGTGCACGGCCGCTAGCCTTCCTGGACTTGTCTCGGAAGAAGTCCCGGTTGCCCACGGGGGCCGGCGCCCATGCGTCCATACCAAGTCCCTGGTAGACGGGCTTCATCGCCAAGAACCAGAACGGTGGCAGTATGCCCCGGGGCAAGTGCTCGAGCTCGTAGGTCATCTTCGCGGATGGCGTAGCGAGCTTGCCCTCCACATCGATGTAGCGAATGTAGTTCAGGTTGCCAGGCTCGTCGGGCCCCTCGAAGATCGGAACCCAAATCGCGTGGCCAACGGAGAAGGCCAAGTAGGTCGCGATCAGCAGCAGAAGCTTCGGCCAAACGCGCTTGTGGGAAGAGAGGCTAGCCACGGAGCGCGGCCTCGATCAAGGGGCGTGGGATACCGATCTCGGCGACCTGCACAGCGCCGGCGTGGGCAGGTCCCGCACCGAGCAAGAGGCCCGGCTTATGGGCCACGAAGGTGACGGTTCGGTCGGCGCGGATCGCGGTGCCGAGCACCTGCCCCGTGTCCCCGTGCAAGCCACTTGGAATGTCCACGGCTAGGACGTCGATCGCCGCCGCGTTCGCTAGGTCAACGACCTCGGAAAAGATACCCGTGAGCTCCCGGCTGAGGCCGCTGCCAAAGAGGCTGTCCACGATCAGGGCAGGGCCGCGACTGAGACTGTCCCGTAGCTCCTTCAGGCCCGCACTTCCTGGGTAGACCTCGTGAATCACGGTCTGCCCCGCAGCGAGAGCCCGCCACATACGCCCATGGGTCTGGGCATCCGGAGAGAGTTCGTCCAGCTTCCCGGGCTGGCCCACGAAGAAGACGCTAGCGGAGACGCCATGGTTAAAGAGTGTTCGCGCGATCACAAAACCGTCGCCGCCATTGTTGCCCGGCCCCGCGAGCACGACCACGTTGCCGGTCCCAGCCCCGGCCAGCATCTCCAGGCACGCCATGGCGCAGGCGCGCCCGGCGTTCTCCATTAGGAGCAGCGATGCCACGCCGCCGTCAATCGCTCGGGCGTCGAGTTCGCGCGCAGCACGGCAGGAAAGAGTGGGAAGAGTGGGCATCGTGTGAAGGTTCGGCTACAGCTCGATCGAGGTGCACTCGCCGCCGGTGGCCTTGGCGAGGTCCTGCCACTTGTCCGTCAGAAAATTGCTCGCGCCCACCAAGAGCGCGTCATAAGTCACCGCACGATAGCGGTTCTGCTCCGTGAGCAGCTGCACCATGAGGTCGAGGTTCCAGCGGTATCCGCCGGACGGAGCACCATCGGTGAGGATGATAATCGTGTCCACCTCGGGATCGATTAGAGCAAGTTGGATCGCGTCATAGACATTGCCTGCGCCACGGGCTTTGCAGTCCGTGAAGAAGTCCTTGGCCGCATCGATGTTCTTGGGCTTCGCCTTTTGCAGCTCCTCTTGCCACGGAACAGGGTCGTTGATGTAGGGGATCACGTTGAAGAGCGTTCCCTCGGGCAGGCTATCGAGGGCCTTCTGCAGCTCCCCTCCCACGACGTCCTTCGGCAGAATACCGTCCGCTTTTTTCGTCCAGATCGAGCCTGAGAGATCGATCAGGAAGCAGACCCGATCACTCAGAATCGGCATGCCCGCAAAGGCGACGGTGGCCTCACCGCGATCGGCCTCGTGGTCCGCGCCGCTCTTGACCTCGGGCTTCCAATCCTCGGCTAACTTCTCGTGCCACAACTTCCAGGGCCTCACATCGAGCCTGTACTTGCGGCCCGACAGGCGCTGTAACGAATCCACGAGCGACCATCGAACGCGCTCGCGTTCTTCCACTTCCAGGCGCGCAATCATGAGCCCAACACCGGGCTTCGTGGCCACAGCTTCCATCCCATCCACTGCGGCACGGCGCACATTCGAGGACTCATCCGCGAGCAGCTTGCCCAGCAGGCTGAGGGCCGCGACGGAATCCGTTTTGGCCAGGGTCTGGCCAAAGCGCGCCGCGCCGCAGCGGGCCGCCGCCAGCTTGTCCTCGGCAACCACACGAGCTAGGCTCATGGACTCTTCGGGCGTAGCGATCGCGCCAAAAGCCAACAGTGCAGCGCCGCGCACCGCGCCATCGCGGTCCTTCTTCGCCAGTTTCTCAACCGACTTGAACAGCTCGCGTTGCACGTCGCCTTGCAGATGCTGCCCCTTCGCCAAGCGCTCGACACTCCAGAGTAGCAGGCGCCGCACATCGGGCTCCTTGTCTCCAAGCGCCTTGGACAGGAGCTCGGCGTCGACGCCCATCTCGCGGCGCCCCAGCATCTCGGCAACCCGCATGCGCACCAGCACGTCCTTCGACTTCAGTCCGTCCTTGCCCCACAGCACCTTCAGCGCCTTCTCGTCTTCGAGCAGCGCCAACTTCAGCTGGGCCTCGTCGGCGGGCCGCCCCTTGTCATTGGCGAGCCCCTCGATCACAAGCTTCCAGGAGTCCGTCGTGTTTATCTTCACGCACTGGTTGATCACCGCGCGCCGCCGGGACTCGTCTTTACTGTAGAGCTCCCTGGCCAGCTCCTTGAGCGTCATGTCCTTGACGTTGTCCACGACAGGGCTCGCGAGCGCCGCCGGCGCCACCCCTTGGGGTGCCTCACCAGCCAAGGCTCCGAGTCCGAAGACCGCGATGAAGACTGCTGCTTGAAGATTCATTCGCCTGTCCCTTGGTAGCGATTTTCCGTCGGAATCACGTCTCCAGCACCCTTGCCAAGAGCCTCTTCGCAGAGGTCCCGCAGCAGTATGCCCGTGTCTAGCTTCGCCCGCGCCGTCACGGACTCCGGCAGATAGCGATCGCCGCCGCCCGCCAGGAACGAGTTCGTCGCCAGGCTGTACGTCGTGTCCATGTCCACGGGCGCGCCAGCCACGAGCAGGCCCGCCAGCACGAAGTCCTCGCCGTCCATGGCCCAGAGCGCGGTCATGCCACTGAACTCGATGCCCGAGTGACTCTTGTCGGTGAGCGCGGACTCCACCGTGGCGAACAACTCCGCGCCGGAGAGGTCCATGGTGGTGAGCGTGTTGCCGAAGGGCAGGATCTCAAAGAGATCCCGGCGCACGACGGGCCCGGCTTCTAGGTCGCGGCGAATACCACCGCGGTTCTGGATCGCCACGTCGCAGCTCGAGCGGCGGCGCATGATGTCCGTGATCCAGTTGCCCGCCGCGCTGCTCACGGTGCCGCGGCTGCGACCAAGGCGTTCGCTCAACACGCCCACTTCGGTGGCCATCTCGGCCGCGCTCAAGCTGGACAGCTCCGCGCAGGCCAGGGCGAGAGCGCTGTTCGTTCGGGACTCGTCCGGGGCAAGCTCGATCAGCTGGGCGCGAGAGTTCACGACCTCAAAGGTCACGGGATCCAGATACAGGTCCACGCGCCCAAGCACCGTTGCCTTGCAGCCCGTCTGCACGATCAACGTGTCGCCCTCGCGAATGCCCTCGCGCAGGGTCGTGTGGGAGTGCCCACCCACAATCAAGGCCAGCTCAGGGTGCTCGGCAGCAAGCTCGATGTCGATGTTCACGCCTAGGTGCGTGACGGGGATCACTAGATCCACCCCGCCTTCCAGGGCCTCTAGCTCGGTCATCACAACCCGCAGCTCACGCGCCGGATCGACGAAGTCCAAGGCACGCGCATCCTCGTGGGTGATCGACGGCGTGTCCACGGTCAAGAGCCCCACTAGGGCGACGCGCAGGTTGCCGAAGTCGACGATTCGGTAGGGCAGGGCCCAATCCACGCGCTGGCCCGAGTCTCGCTCGCGCACATTGGCGATGACGCCGGGTACCCCGCTCTCTTCAATCAAGTTCGCTAGGTGCGGTACGCCGTGGTCGAACTCGTGGTTGCCGACGCACATGGCGTCGTAGTTCATCTGGCCAATCATGGTCGCGAAGTCCAGGCCGTCGCCCACCAGGCCCTCGGGCGTGCCCTGGTACCAGTCGCCGCCGTCCACGACCAACACGAGCGCGCCATCTTTCGAGAGCTCGCGTTCCGATGCCTCGATCTCGCCGGCGAGTCGCGCCAGTCCGCCGCGCTCGGGCGGGTTCTCTTTATCCAGCCAGGTCGCCTCACGCGGCAAGGCCTGCCCGTGCAGGTCGTTGGTGTGCAACACGACGAGGTGCAACAGCTCTTGATCAGAAGCGTTGCGGGTACCGGCGCAACCGGCGAGAAACAGGAGCCCAAAGAGGCGGAGCGAAGAGAGAGACATGGATTCAGATGCTTATCAATAGAGGTGGGCCCTTCCCGGGCCGTCCTGCGGAGCAGGAGGCATACCCGGGAAGCGCCCAAGATACCCGATCTGCCAAGGGCGACACTATGGAGACTGCAGCTGACCGCAATCGTTGCCCTTGGCTTTCGAAAAACCGTGCTCTAAAGTCGTCTAGTTGCCCCCAACTACCTCCATGTCCTTGGGATAGGTCAACTTCCGGCTCCAGGTAAGATCCGCTTCACCATCGGCAGGAACCGAAAGTACCCAGGTCAAGATGCCCTGCTCCTCGCGGTCGCGCTTCCAACGCTCGTCACCCGACATCCAGGGCAAGCTCTCGTCGACCTCCACCTCCAAGCGTCCATCCGAGGACGCGGGCAGGACCTCTTGCACGATCACCTGCACGCTTCCATCAAGACCCGCGGCAACCGCGCCGTGGTTCGTCAGGTGCACGCGCCAGGCTTCCGTGACGGACTTGTTCGAGCGCAGGAAGCTCGGGCCCTTGGACAGGTCCTCGATCAAAGTGCGCTCGAGGGCCATGCCGGGATCGGCGCCGAGGTGCAGGTCGAACTCGCCGCCCACCAGTACGTTGTCGATGCGCGAGTGGCCGATGAAGTCCGAGCCAAAGTACACCGACGCCTCGCCCGGTAGCAGCACCCAGGGGCTCGTGTTCTCGGACTTGCCCCGCAGCCACACGCGCTCGCTCAGGGCGGGCACGGCGAAGTGCTCGACGTCCACGTCGAGGTAAGCGCGACCGACGAGTAAGGTCGAGGCCTCTTCCCGTGACTCCACGGTCTCGCGGCTCGGAAGCTGGAAGCGCGCGGAGATGCCGCTATCCATGACCCCGGCGAAGCTCGGCGCCCAGGTCTCGACGCCCGAGTCCTCTTGTTCCTCGCCGAGGTAGCCAAGCTTCTCAAAGTACACATCAGCCTGCGGTGCCGCAGACATACCTGCGCGAATGCTCAGCTCGTCCGGATCGTAGACGCTCGCCCAGGTCATCTCGAGCTCCGGCCCGCTGGCCCCGAGCTCGGGGCGCGCGGTCGACAGCAGCAGCGCCACGTCGTCCCAGTCCTCGCCCGTGCTCTGCTGCACCTTCGCGCGGTAGACCAGCTCGACCGAAGCCAGCTCTTCATCCGCGCGCAGATCGTAGACCGGCGACCAGCCCGCCCGCGACACCAAGTACTCGATCTCCAGGCTCACGGCCGCGCCGTTGCTGACTAGGTCCACTTCCAAATCGTAGGTGTAAGCGCCGCCGGGGTTGCGCGCGCCGGACAGATCGGCCCGCGCCGCCTTCGTGGCCGCCTCGGCATCCTCGAGGGCCCACTTCGCCGCGCGCCGCTCATCGCGCACGCGCTTGAGCTCAGTCTCGAAGAAGGTCATGCCCTCTTCCCAGCGCGCCATCTCCGCAGCGCCCTTGGCGAGGCCCTGGGTGAACAGCTCGCGCTCCTGGCTAAGCAGTGCATCGAAGTAGCGCACCAGCTCTTCCGCCGTCGCGTACGCATCCGACGCGTGGTCCTCCCCCCGCTGAGCGTTGCGCAGCAGCATTTCGAGTTCGAGCACGCGCTCGTCCGTCGCCAGCGTCGCGTAGCGAATGCGCGTGTCCACGCCGACCACCTCGCCGCCGGCCGCGCGAACGCGGATGCTACTTGGATCCATAACCGCGGGGAAGCCCTCGATCAGGAAGCTGCCCTCCGACGTGGGAAGGTCTGCGATGCGTGTCACGATGGCGCTGTCCCCATAGACCGTGACGTCGGACACGATCGAGTCGATGGTCAGAGCGTCTTCGGGCGTAAATGCCCTCGTTGCATATGGGCTCGCAGCAAGGGCCGGTGCCCCAAGAGCTGTTAGCAAAATACCTGCGCTCAGAATCTGTGCGTAGCCGCCCTTGAGAGCGCCTCGCATGTCTTGTGTTGTTGTTTTCATCTCTAGGTTCTCCTTGGCTTAGTCTTGCAGTACGAGCTCTTCGGGAAAGGTCATCTTCGAGCGCCATTCGATGGACGCCTCGCTCTTGCCGGGGACGTTGAAGACCCAAGTCAGGAAGCCCTTCTCCTCGCGATCCTGCTGCCAACGCTCGTCCTTGCTCAGAGCGGGTAGCACGAGGTCGACTTCGATCTCGAGTCGGTCATCATTGGAGCGAGGCAAGCTCTCGCGCACGATCACGTCTACGCTGCCGTCGGGCTTTGCGCCCACGGCGCCGGCGTTCTCGAAGCGAATGCGCCATCCATTGGTCACCGAAGTTCGGCTGCCGAAGAAGCCCGAGGTCGAGACCTTCTTCTCTAGGGTAATGCGCTCGACGCTCAACGCCGGGTCCACGCCGAGGTGCAAGGGGAACTCCTCTCCAAGGCGCACATTACCGATCTGCGCCAGGCCCACGTAGTCGCCGCCGAAGTAGACCGACGCTTGCCCGGGCAACATGACCCAGGGACTCGTGTTCGTCGTCATGCCACGCAGCCAGACCTTCTCGTCCAGGGACGGAACGCAGTAGTGCTCGGGCTCCACGTCCATGGCCGATCGTCCGACGAGCACACGGGAAGTTCCCGGTCGCGAGGGGATCGTCTCGGGCCGCGTGATGGCATAGCGCAGGGACGCGCCGGTGGACTGCACAGACGCGTAGAAAGCGGCTGGATTGAAGTTCGAATCGTAGAGGTTATTGATGACGGCCTTGAAGTCCTTATCCAATGCCATGGAGTCATTAGCCACTCCCGCGGAGCTCGATACGAGGCCTCCACGGGACATCTCCCTGGGTGCATAGGGATTGCGCAGGCTCAGCCAATAGGCCGCAAGCTCCGGCGCCTGTGCGCCGAACTCGGGCTCCGAGGTCGACAGGGCTAGGTCCACTTCATTCCAGTCCTCCCCTGTCTGCTGCAGCACCTCGGCTCGGTAGGTCAGCTCGACTTGATCGAGGTTCCCACCCGCGCGCAGATCGTAGACCGGCGTCCACCCGGCACCATAGACGATGTACTCCAAGGTCACCTCGCCAGGGCCTGGCGCGTCGAGCTCGACATACACGTCGAAGACTTGGTGTCCGCTGCCTTGATGCGCTTGGTTTCGCTCCAAATCCAAGGCCAGAATCTCGGCCTTCTTGTCGTCGATCGCCCAGCCCACCTGGCGCAGCTTGCGCCGCGTCCCGCTCAGTTTCTCGCCAAGGAAGGTCGCGCTCTGGAGCCAAGCTCCCGGATCCGGCGCGCCATCGCCCGCCTTCGCCGGCGAGCTCTTGGAAGGCGACAGCAGCTTCGTGTAATGAGCCTCCATCTCAACCAAGCTTCCCCGATCATCCTGCAGAGCCACAAGCTCCCGGCCCAACCGCTTGAGCTCAACGCCCACGGCGGCCAGGCGCTCGTCCGCCACGGCGGCGACCCAACGGTCCCGGACCTCGACGCCCATGACCTCCATGCCCTCGCCCTTGAGGCGCACCGAGTCCGGCTGCAGCGAGCTGGGCAGCCCCGCGAACACGAAGCTGCCGCGCCCCAGCGCCTGGCCCTTGCGGGTGATCATCGCCTGGCCAGGATAGACCGTCACGGCTTCGATCGCACTCGCGATCACGCCCGGATCTTCCAGGGTGTTCGCGGGCAAAACGAAAGCAGCCGCAGGCTCTGCGGCTACGGTCGAGGGCGAGGATCCGAATGCCGGCCAACCGACAAAGGGTGAGAGCGCGAGGAGCGCAAAGAGTGCTTGCTTCATGGGCCACCTTCCAAAAGGTCAGTCGGGATTAGTATTTAGAGCGCTGTAGCCCCCTTGGATTCCAAGCGCTCACACCATCTAACGCCGCCGCTCCCGATTCCCTTGCAGACTTCGGGCAGTTTTTGGCCAACCGACAACCAATCAGCTTGATTGCGCACCCCGCTCGCGATTTCCATGCAGCTTCTAGGCAGTCTTGGCCAACCGACAACCAATCACTTGTTTGCGCGCCTTGCTCGCGATTTCCAAGCAGCTTCTGGGCAGTCTTGGACCAACCGAAAACCAATCACTTGTTTGCACGCCTTGCCCCCGATCCCCTTGCAGACTTTGGGGCAGTGTTGGGCACGGCCCCGACCGAGTGGCCTCATTCGGGACCTAAAGCCC
>JBLHWM010000083.1:0-11723 GCA_047629095.1 Planctomycetota bacterium
CCGCCGATCCTTGCCTGGTCGTCGACCGCGAGACGGGGCGCATCTGGTGCGCAGTCACCTGGGCGGATGGCGTCAATTGGCGCACCTCACGCCCTGGCTACGGGTCCGACTCTTTCCACGCGTTGCTCGTCTATTCTGATGACGACGGGGTGACTTGGTCCAATCCCGTAGATGTGACCGAGCCCCTAAAGGACCCGACATGGCGCAGTCTTTGGTTCAGCCCGGGATCCGGTATTCAGTCCCAATCGGGGCGCCTCTTGATTCCCTTTTCGGCCGCGAACGCCGATGGCGCGGACTTCTCCTACGCCGCAGTCAGCGATGACAACGGCGCGACCTGGAGTCGAGTCGGTCCCATGGGCTCCGCGACCAACGAGAGCATCATCGCGCAGCTCGCGGATGGAACGCTCGTTTGCAACATGCGCTCGACCCAAGGTTTCAACCTACGCGCGATCGCTAAGTCGACGGATGACGGCGAGACTTGGTCCGCCCTTGAGCATCACGAGGGTCTAGTCGAACCGGTGTGCCAAGCTGGCCTCTTGACCGTGCCCGCTAACCTGACGCCCGATGGGCGCGAGTGGCTGGTGTTCTCCAATCCGGCCAGCAAGAGCCGCGAGCGCCTCGCCGTGAAGGTGAGCTTCGACGGCGGTACGACCTGGCCCGTCGAGCGTGTCGTGCACTCCGGTCCGGCGGCCTACTCGTGCCTGACCCTTCTACCGGATGGCGGCCTCGGCCTGCTGTACGAGCGCGGTGACCGCGGCTCCTACGAGGGGATCTCCTTCGCTAGCCTTCCCTTCGAGTGGCTTCAGGAGCCGGATCCCAAGGACTAACCTAAGGCTTGATCCCGCCCAACCCTAGAGCCGCGCTTGCCTCGGCGACTTCGGTTCCGCCCCTTGGCACTCGCTCGAACTCACCACGCTGACCCTCAACTCTCGCGGCTGCTTTTGCAGTTGGGTGGTGGATTCTAGCCGCGGGGATTGGGGGCCGGGTTGGTAGGGGGTAACTTGGGGGGATGAGCCAAGACGAAAGGAAGGAACTGGAGCGGGTCGATCTACTTGTGGTTGGTGCCGCCGAGGTGGCGAGCGCTAGGGGAGTGGAGGCCCTTGGAGGGACTAAGCTGGCTGGTTGCAAGGTCGGCGAGGGGTGGGCGGTAGCCATTTCTGGCGAGCGCATTGTCGGGGTTGGCCCCGAAGCTGAGCTGCGCGCCCGGTTCCAGGCTGAGGCCGAACTCGACGCCTGTGGAGGCACCGTGGTGCCCGGTTTCGTGGACTCCCACACGCACCCCGTGTTTGCCGGAACCCGCGAGGACGAGTTCGAGATGCGAACCCAGGGCGCGACCTATGTGGAGATCGGCCTGGCCGGCGGCGGCATCCTCTCCACCGTGCGCGGGGTCCGCGAGGAGTCCAGCGAGGTGCTGCTCGCACAGCTCTTGATGCGCATGGACCGGTTCCTTGAACTCGGCACCACGACGGTGGAAGCCAAGAGTGGCTATGGGCTCTCGACCGAGATGGAGATCAAGATGTTGCGTGTGATCGCAGATGCGAATCGCATGCACCCCGTTGACTTAGTGCCGACGTTCTTGGGCGCCCATGAGTATCCCGAGGAGTACCGAGACCGGCGCTCGGACTACGTGGACTTGCTCGTGAAGGAGATGCTGCCGCGCGTCGCCGAGGAGAAGCTCGCGGAGTACTGCGACATCTTTACGGAGACGCATGTATTTGGGCTCGAGGACTCACGGCGCATTTTGACCACGGCGAAGGAGCTTGGGTTCCGACTGCGACTGCACGTGGATCAGCTGACGCCGCTCGGTGGCGCCGAGCTCGCGGCCGAGTTTGGTGCGGACTCCGCGGACCACCTGGAATGCGTGACGGACAAGGGTATTGACGCCTTGGGCGAGGCCGGGGTGATCCCCGTGATCTGTCCGTTGGTGGCGCTGTACTTGCGCCAGGAGCAGGAGGTGCCCGGGCGCCGCATGATCGACGCGGGGTTGGCGCCGGCGATCGCTACGGACTTCAATCCCGGGTCCTGCTATACGCAGTCGATGCCCGAAGTGATGACCTGGAGTGCTCTGCGGATGCGGATGAGTGCTTCGGAGGTACTTACAGCAGCGACCTTGAACGCGGCGGCTTCCCTGAACCGTGCAGACGATATTGGGACGCTAGAGGTCGGCAAGCGAGCGGACTTGTTGATCTTGGATGTGCCGAACTACAGGCACCTGGCCTACGAGCTGGGGCGAAGTCCAGTGCGGGTTGTGGTGAAGAGTGGTCGAGTGGTGTTTACGAAGTAGTGGACATGTGGCTGGCTTGGGCGGGCTGTCGGCCAGAGCACCTCGCTGTCGGGCGATGTGGGCCCAATGGGGACCGGGGACCTCTGCAGCACTCGAATCCAGGAGATGCCTGTGGTGGTGAGGCGACGATCTTGGGCAGCGTGAGGGGTATGGGCGTAACTTTGGTGGGGGGATTTCCTATGATGTGCCTCTCCTCTACCCCTGCTAACTTATGCGCGTCTTCCTGACTGGTCTTGTGGTTCTCTTGTTCGCTGCGCTTGGGGTTTCTCAGGCTGGCGCGGGCTTGATTGGTATGGATGGCGGGGGGCTTGGTGACAGCGACCGAGTTGCTCTTCAGGATCCTGCTGGGGAGGAAGGCGAAGCCGAGGTCGAGAAGCCTAAGAGCTATCCCAAGTGTACGAAGTGCAAGACGACGGGGAAGTGGCCTTGCCCCGAGCACAAGAAGAGCGACGCTACTCTGGAGGAGGGCGTGGTCTACTGCAGCTTTGTCTACACGGACGAACTCTGTGGTGGGACGGGCTGGGTGAGCTGCGAGAAGTGCGAGCGGCCGGATGTGGATGCCGCTCTGTTGAAGCAGCGCGAGGCGATTCCCGCGGTGCGCAAGGCCATGGTTGAGATGGACGAGGCGATGGAGTTCGAGCTGCACACGGCGGTCAGCGAGCACTTCGTGGTTGTGATGGAACTCGACAGTCTCAAGGTCGGCAAGAAGCGCTTAAAGCAGCACGCTCTGACCCACAAGTACCTCGAGCGCCTTGAGCTTTTGTACACGGACTACACGACGATCTTGGGTGTGAAGGAGAAGGACTTCACCGAGCGCATGCGCGTGCTGATCTGGTCCAATGAACTCGACCAGGAAGAGGGCTCCCTGCGATTCTGTGCCCAGGGGGCGAAGTACGGGGTGAAGCTACTGGGCATGAATCCGACCTACTCGGTCTGTGGCACGAAGCAGTACTTCAAGGGTGACGAAGAGCTGCACCGGACCGTGATCCACAATACGGCGCATCTGTTGCTGTCGGCCCAAAAGCCGGTGGATTGGATTGGCAACAAGAAGGGCGGTTGGGCCGATGCTGGCATTGCCCACTGGTTTGAGGACCGCTACTTTGGGATCTGTGACAACTACTGCTACCAAGAGCAGGACACAAACCAAGACTTCAAAGGTGGCAAGTGGAAGCCCGCCGTGAAGAAGATGGTGGCCATGAGTGAGGAGCCCGGCGCTGGTACGGTCTTCTCCCGCAATACGGACAGCTTGACCTTGGAAGAGCACGCGATCTCATTCAGCTACATCGACTTCCTGATCAACAAAGATCCCGCGATGCTGAACCTGCTGCTCAAGCGCATGCGCGCGAAGACACCCACACGGGACGCCCTCGCCGAGGCCTTTGGCTTGACCGTGATCCAATTCCAGGAAGAGTGGCGGGAATGGGTCAAGGACACCTATCCCCTGCGCTAACTAGAGCGCGTTGACCACCAGGCCGCGGCTGCGGCTAGCCAGGACCCAGACGCGCACCCAGTCGAGTCGCGGCGAGCGCCCGCCCATGCCATCGGCAATGCGCTCCAGCTCCAGTTGCAGAGCCACGGGCTCCCAAGCGGCCAAGCCCTCGATCTCGCGAATGCCGGCCTCTTGGAGTAGGTGACCGTGGTACGAGCCGATCCCCTTGAAGAGATACAAGGCCAGCTCGTCTTCGACGTCAGCTACCTGCTGCTCGGTCCAGTCGAGCTGCTTGGCGAGCTGCTCGCGGCGGTCTGGGTCGTCTAGGGCGCGCAGCAGTTGGCGGGGCCACTCGATGCCGGTCTCTTCCAGACTGGCCACATCTTCGGCGACCGTTGGAACGCGCCACAGGCGTAGCCGGATCGAGCCGATGCTGATTGGCATCAGTGCGATGGTGACGGCGATGCAAAAGGCTACCTGCAAGGGCAGGGTCTGCCAGAAGCGCTTTGAGCTTGGGTTTGGGATGGGAACCGACGGCGCGGCGAGGTCGTTCTTGTGCTCCCATGCGATGTTGCCACACAGGAAGTAGGACATCAGGGAGAAGAACGAAACCGCGTCGAAGGCGAGGGCTGGGAAGCCAAGGAAGCCGAGCAGAGGCATCTCGAAGAGCTTGAGGTCTTCGAGGCCGCGCACGGTGTAGATCCACTTCTGTGGCGCCGCGAAGTTCATGCTCTCCCACACGAGTCCCGAGATCAGGCCGGCTAGGAAGAGCCGCGCCACCGCGCCGCCGTCGCCGGCTGCGAAATCGCGCAGTAGGGATCGGTTGCCACGCTTGTAGTTCCAGGGGTCGATCAGGAAGGTCAGGCTGCCCCAGATCAAGGGCGCGAGGTAGAAGGGGTAGACGATGGCGAGTGCGGCCATGGTCAGGCCGAGCAGCTGTAGCGCGCCGGGCAACCAAGTCGGCAGCTTGCGGGGCGCTCGTCGCTTGGTGAAGACACCAGCTGCGCCGAGGGCGTCGAAGGCCTCGAACATGCCCACGAAGACCGTGGCGAAGGCCGCGAAGACAAACAGGCCCGCCGTCACATAGGTCCAGGGCCCGTCGAGCTCGAAGGTGCCGATGTAGTACCAGTTGGCGAAGCGCAGGTTGAGGGCTTCGAACAGGAACCAGAAGGTCACCGAGGATGTGCCGAGCAGTGCGAGTAGGTGGCGCCGCGTGGTGAGTAGGGACGAGGCGCGCTTCCAGATGCAGAAGGCGTCCAGCAGCAGGATCCAGGCCCACCAGATGTAGGCGTAGAAGGCCTGGCTAATCCAGACCACATCCGCCCGCAGGCCCCAGACGCCCAGGACGAGTAGTCCTAGGCCTAGGCTGGCGAACCCCAGGGCTGTACGCCCGGTTGGCGGCTTGCCCTGGTCTTGATCTGCGAGGCTCTCCATGGCCCCTGCAATCGGCACGGGGCCGCGTGAACCTGACGAGAACTTCCCCGCCTCCCACAACTAAGGGAGAAACCCGGGGAAAAGCCCGACCAACTTGTCTCAGGTGCCCAGGCACTTGCCAAAATCGTGGCGTGAAAAACGGAACGAAGATCGCTCTCTTGACCCTGGCCAGCATGGCTTGGCTCTGCCCCGGCGCCGCCCTTGCACAGGGCCCTCTCCAGGGCCCGCAGCTCCCGGACCGGGGACCCGGACTCGCTGCGCCCTCGATGGACACGGTGAGCCCCTTGGCCCAAGCCAAGTTCAGCCACGAGGCCGTGGTGAAGAACGAGCGCATGGACACCTTCTTTCGAGCGTGGGACACCGCCAGCGAAGAGCGCCGCGACGCCGCCGCTGACGTGCTCGCTAGCCTGCGCAGTTCGGGCGCGCCGTCGGAGTGGTGGCCCGATCCTGGCTCCATCGAAGTGGCGACGCGCGTGCTCGGCGGCGAGTCTGCGGAGCTGCTGCTCGCCGAGAACGAGGCCGCGATACTCGCCGTGCAAGCAGCTAGCCTAGACCTGCGGGTGCAGCCGGGTCTCTTCGAGAGCCGCGCGACGGGTCGCGGCCAGAGCCTGGTGGTTCGCGTAGCTCCCCTGTTCGAGCTGCGGGAAGCGCTCGCCGTGCACCTCCGCCTGATCTGGATTGGCCCCGACGGCCAGGAGCAGATCGCTCGGGACGAGGTCGTTGGTAAGAGCGCTTTTAAGGCTCCTGGATTTGACATGTATATCCGCGCGCCCCTCAGTGCCGATGCGTGTTGGACTCTAGTGGCTGAGCTGCGCCCAACCGCAGATGCCAGCTTGGAGCAGCTCCAAGAGGAGGCCGGCGGACCGAAGCAACAGAGCGCGCTCTTCCTGCGACCGATTCGCTCCTATGGAGTCTCGGTTCCGGCCTTGCGCAAGGTGGACCAGGTCACGTCCTTGCTTATGGATCAAGCCAATGGGGGACTTCCACCGGACGAGAGCAGCCTACAGGGTCAGCTTGCCGCGCGCCGCGTCTCGCGCATCGGCGCCGCCATGCAGGGACTCACGAGCGAGGGGCTGCGGCTCTCGCCGCTGGCAGGTTTTAGCTTTACCGGCTTCTGGGAGCAGTCTTGCGCCGGGCAGATTCCAACGCCCCAGATCGCGCAACGGACCGAGCGCGTCTTTCTGCGCTCCTCAACAACTACCGACGCCTTTGGCGCAGTGGAGTCGGGCATCGTCATGCAGGCTTGGAGCCAACTTGGGACCGTGTTGGATGTGGCCCAATCCGCGGGTGGATTGGAGCCTGTGATTGGGCGAAGCTGCTCGAATCTGAAGGGCCTGGTAGACAGCCCAAAGGAGACGATCCTTGTTCTTCGTGGCGATGCCCTGATGTCCTCTCAGTTGGAGGCCATGCGCCATGGACTCAGGGGTTTTGACAAGCTGGTGATCGTCGCTAACTCCTGGCGACCGACACCGCTAATGCCCGACGTGCCGACGCTGTTTCTTACCCCGAACAAGGCCTCCGCTGACCTGGCCGGTCAGGCAGATCATGTGACCGCTAAGGTCTTGTCGCGCTCGGTGTTCTTGTCCGAGTTAGATGTCCCGGCGCAAGTGGCGGACTGGTTGGGGATCTCGGCGAATCCCGACGGCTCCAAGTGAGGTCCATTCTCAGCCTGAGTGCCGGATTCGTTGTCCTTTTGGCTATTTCGTGGCTTGCGCTGAACTTGAGGACAGCTCGCAATCTTGCGGCATTCGGTCCGGGGCTCGCCCAGGAATCCTCGCCCGCAGCGGAGTCTAGGTGGTGGATCGATGATGGGGCAAGCGCATACCACCTTCGGCGCATCGAACTCAGTCTCGCAACAGGCCAGCTCCCATCCGAAGACCGCTTTTTGGGTACCGAAGCGGGCACGCCCATTCCCCTTCGGCCCTTCCCCGATGCCGCCCTGAGCGCCCTGGCTTCCGTCTCCCTTGGGGGCCTCTCCGTCACGCCCGACGGGGACCTCGCCGGGCCGCTTTTGACCGACGACTACGAGGCCCGACTCGAACACCTGCTCGCCGGTGTGCCGCCTTGGCTCGGGGTCTTGACGACCCTGCTTGTGGCCCTAGGTGCGGCCCTGCTCGCCCGGGACCATGGCGCCAAACAGATTGGCCAGGTGCGCTCGTCCGCCGTGCTCGGAGCCCTAGTCTTCGGCACCGCGCCCCTGTCCGTCTGGTACGGGAGCGCGGGGCGCATCGGGCACATGCCGATCGTGATCGCACTGCTCGGACTGCACACGGTGTTGGTGCTCTTCCTGTTGCGCGAGCGCCCCAGTGCCCTTCCTTCAAACTCGAGTCGAGGAGCGGACAGCCTATGGGCCGCCCTTGGTGCGGGCGTGGTCGCGGGTCTCGCCCTCTTGAGCTGGGCCCCGAGCTTGGTCTTTGTTGGCATCACCGGGGCCGCATTTCTCGTGGTGCTAGCAACGACAAGTGACGCCATGGAGAGGCGTATCCAACGCACGGGGCTGCTCTACTTCGCGGCCATCGCGGCCGTCACACTCTTCCCCGCCATCGGCTCCGAATGGAATCGGGCAGCACCCT
Organism: Planctomycetota bacterium; assembly: GCA_047629095.1. Lineage (GTDB taxonomy): Bacteria > Planctomycetota > UBA1135 > UBA1135 > CALBMX01. Next base: position 7,721 of record JBLHWM010000083.1, read on the forward strand.
TCTCCCTGCTTCATCTGACTTCGAGCTTGCCCATGGTCATGGCCTCTATGGCCGCCGTTTTTGGCGCGGCTATGGCGTTGGGCGGTCAAGGTGCCGAAGACTCAAAAGGGGCCCGTGCCACCCGTTTGCGGTACTCCTTAGGTTGCTTGGTCGTTGCGGCCGTCGCGCTTCTCTGGCTCGTTCCCGATCCAGGTGGCTGGCTCTTCGGAAGTGACTTCTTGGTGCTTCCCGAGGAGCGCCAGACCTTGATCGCAGCGGGCGGCGGCTCGCTGATCACGGGCTTGCTTCGAGACATCGGCTGGGCAGGATTGCTTGCGCCATTGCTGGTGCTCGGCTTACTTTGGAGCCTGGTCAGTGGGTCAAAGGACAGGTCCGCGGCGGGGCTCCGCGAGTTTGGTCCGGCGCTCTTCCTGGTTGCGAATCTTATGCTGGCAGGAGCTCTCTGTCTGCAAGAGCGACAGTTCGGCGTTGTGCTTGCTCTTTTTCTTGGCATGGGCATCGGCGCGGGTTTACCCCAAGTTTGGCAAGGTCTCTCGCGTCGCTCCGCCTTTGCCGTGACGGTCTTGGCCGTGACGGCCTGCCTGCTCCAGGCGCGGTCCCAGTGGAGCTACCTTGGCATGGATGAACTGCGTGACCAGCGCAGCGATTTGGTTCTTACCCTGCGCTCCTTGCGCGTGGGCAATGGGGCGTGGCGCAGCTCTGAGTTACGCCCTCGAGGTCGCTTGCTTGCGAGCGGCAATCTCGGCCCCCTAGGGACCTACCATGGCAGGCGCCCACTTGCTGGACCGCTCGCGAAGGATCTTCTGCTCGAGACTGATCCAGCAGAGTTCTTGCGGGGAATCGCAGCGCAAGATATCGACTATGTTGCCGTAACCGCGCACCAAGCGATGGGCTTGGACGCCTTGCAGCAGGGCGTGATTCCCTCGGAAGACAGCATGGCCTGGCGCCTGGGTGCCTTTACCAAGGGCGCTCCAATCCAAGGATTCGAGCTTGCTTACAGGACTCTGGGTGAGCAGCACCTACCTGGGGGGCAATCCGTGGGCCCGACTCTATCGATCTGGCGCCGCGTAGAGCAGTAGACGGACTCGGCCCTCACTCCGCTTCCAAAGCAGAGTGAGGGCCGATGGATACTCCGAGTGTTACTTACGTCCTAAGGGATGAAGACCTCGGCGGTCTTGTCCACTGCCGTGAGTCCGTTGTTGCCTGTGCCAACGATCAGGATACGCTTGCCGCCGTCGACCGCAACGGCCCTGGGAGTCTGACGGGGTAAGTTTTGGGCGCCACTGATCGTCCAAGTGATACCTGCGTAGGACGAGGTCTCGACTTCCACGGCGGGCGTTCCACTGCCGGTGGTGACATCCACGTCCTTCAGGCCTGCAATCACCGTGATGCCCGAGCCCGTGTCCACAAGGTTCGGGTAGGCACGTCCAACGTTCAGGTTACCTGCAGCCGTCCAGGCGTTCGATAAGTGGTTGTAGGTGTAGGCTTCGGTGTGCGTGTTGAACGTCAAGGCGATGAAGTCACCGGTGGCGCCACCCACGACTAAGGCACCGCCGCCAGGCAGTGTGATTTGGCCGTGATAGGCACGGGGGACAGGCATCGAAGCCGTGCTCAAGAATGTGTTGGTCACGGGGTCATAGCGCATGCAGTTGGACGTGAAGGCGGGCACGGGAATGCCGAACAGGTTGCCGACTTCAACTCCCGAAGTGACCAGTACACGGCCATCTGCAAGTCGGCTTGCCTGGTGGGCAAGCAACGGATTGGGGACGTTCGGTCCCGTAGACCAGGTGTTTGCAACGGGATCGTAGATCTCGCTGGTCTTCACGACTGTGGAGAGGGAGCCGAAGACGTCCGTAAGGTCGAACTTCGCGCCTCCGCCAATCACCAAAACGCGGCCGTCTGCGAGCAGAGTTGCCGTGTGGAGCGTACGCCCCATAGATGGTGCCGCAACGGCTGTGGACAGCCCGGTTACGTGGTCATAAATCTCAGCTGTGGCCGCGGCAACGCCGGGCCCGTAAAGGGCGTAGCCGCCGACGATCAAGACACGGCCGTCGTTCAGCTTGGTCGCCGTGTGGGTGCTGCGGGCCTGGGTCATCGAGCCCGCGGCCGTGAAGCTCTGGGTCTGGGGATCGTAGATTTCGAAGCTAGCTACCGTTGTCTTGCCGCCACCGACGTCATCCTCGTCGCCACCTAGGATCAGCACGGTCCCGTCGTCGAGTCCCGTGGCCGAGTGGCCTTCGCGCGGAGTGTTTACCGCGCCAACGGTGTTGACAACATCACCGCTCATGCCAAGTACAAAGACCGTCACGTTGCTGACCTTGTCCGCGAAGAAAGGCGTGGACATGGCCGGATCAATCGTGACGTACTGGGCACGAAGCTGCAGGCCGCTCAGGACAGGGATCAGGGGTAGGGGCAAGGTCACGGTGCTGGTGGGAGCCAGGAAGCCGATCTGGGCAAACTGGATCTTGTCGAGGCCCACGGCAAGGGAGCGCGGGTCCGCTGGGTCGATCAGCGCAAGCGGGGTCGGGCCTGCGGTGAACGAGGGGATCATGTAGGTGATCTGGCCCGGGGGGCCCGTCATGTCGTAGGTGATCGTGCTGCCAAGGACACCATCACTCCAGGTCATCACTGCTTCTTGAGCTCCCGCGAATCCTGTCAGGAGACATGAGGCGAGGGCAAGGGAGGGGAGGCGTTTGTGCATTGTGCTCAATTGGGAAAGTGTGGGGGGGGGGGGAGCTGGGATACGTTCACCATACAACGAAATGGGTCCTAGTAGTCCGACTGAAAATTAGCCGGCTCCACATCCGAACCTCGATTCAGCCGCATATAGGGCTGATCGAGCCATGCTCAGCGGTCGGGAAGGCCGATTCCACGGTCTGGCGCTGCTCTTTCTGAATTGGTATGAAGTCGGCCCCGCTTCTCTTTAGCCGCCTTTCAGGCGGGGCTGTGATTGTAGCTAGCAGGAGGGGTGCAATGGCTGCTTGGGCTCATCGCTAGACCTTATGTGGCACTCCAAAGAGGCTGCACCCGAGCCTGGAATACAGGGCGGCCACTAGAAAGTGATTCGGTTGGAGGGCTCTTCCATCTAGGCTCTTCCATTCCGCGCTACGAAACCCAGCTAGACTAACGCCTTGATTTCCGCCCCCCTGCCTATCCCATCCCCAGACAAGCGACGCGACTCTTACTCGACCACGCGAACTCGGCTTCCGGGAACCTTGGCCCGATTGAGCCTGGGCGCGATCGCCCTGGCTGCCTGTCTCTCGTGCCGCGCCACGGAGCTCACCAAGCCTTCTTACGCCTTCCTAGCGAAGGGCCAAACAGGCATCGTCTGGAACCAGCCCGTCTGGAACAAGCATAAGCTCGAGGGCAAATTTGATGTCGGCCCTGTACCCGACCCCCTCGGGGGCCCGGACAATTTCTTTGAGGAATACGATGAGGGCAGTGTTGAGGGGACCTACGAGGTCTCACTCGGCATACGCAGTTATCTCGCCGAGGACACAACCATCGAAGTCGGCATCGGCTACCGGCAGTACGAAATCGAGAACCTCTCGCCGGTCCCCGATCCCAACATGCGCTTTATCGTGGAGACCGTAGACTCGATGCAGTTCTATCTTGCCCTGCGACACTACTTCGAGACTCCCGGGTTTATGGACGAACTCGTATCCGAGCGCTGGCGCATGTTCGGAGAGCTCGGCTTCCACCTGGCTCCGGGTGTGAATGTCGACGCGGAGCTACAGTTCTTAACCACGACACAGCCCTTCGACAGCAAAGCGGAAGGCTACTACTTCCTGTCGGCTACGGGTGGTCTCGCCTATCAAGTGTCGGATGATCTAGTAGCCGAGTTCGGAGTGAGCTGGGAGCACCTGCTCAATCCACTAGAGGTTGACCTGACATCGACTATCGATTTTGGTGGAGGCCAGGTGATTACGATCCCGGTGAAGGGCGAGATGACGCCAATCGGTGGACTCGTCTTCTTTAGCCTAGTTTGGTATCCCTAGAGAAA
>JBLHWM010000084.1:0-11687 GCA_047629095.1 Planctomycetota bacterium
TTCTCGCAGCACCGCTTCGTCACAACCGACGTCGAGCACGCGGCCGGACAGGGCCTGGCCAAAGCGCTCGCTAATGAAGCGCGGCCGATCCTGGCGCGTTTTAAATTGAATGAACTCGCGTTTCATGCCCGGAAGTATAGGGCTTTCGGAGCCCTAACTTCAAGGCGCTGCGAGGGGCAGGCTAGACTGGGGCGATGCGCAGGTCGATGACTCGGCTTAGGGCGCTGACGGCAAGGGCGTGGGACAGGTGGCCGTCGCGGATGGCCACGGCGGCGTCTTGGAGTGGTAACGTCGTTACGTGGATGTCCTCGCCTTGGTCCAAATCCAGGTCGTGGGTGAGCTGGCAGTCCTCGGCGAGCCAGTGATGGCAGAGGTTGTCCTGAAAGGCGGGATTGGGTTCCACAGCACCAAGGTAGGTCCAGCGCTCGGAGGTATATCCGGTCTCTTCCCGCAACTCGCGCCGCGAGGCGTCCCCGTGCTCTTCCCCGGGGTCAACTAGGCCACCTGGAATCTCGTTGCAGACGCGGTTGCGGCCGAACCGAAACTGGGTCACGATGATCAGCTCGGCGTTGGCCGGATCTTCGATGCGGCCCTTCACGGCGACAATGTTGCACCACTCGGGCATCTCCAGCACCGTCCGTGGAAAGACGCGGCCCGTGCGCGGATGGCGCATGTGGTCGGTGCGCCTGCGGGCGATCATGAGGTGCTCGGCGCGCTCGCTGGAGAGCAGTTCCCAGGGGCGGATCTCGTCCTTTGGGTAGGGAGCGGGCTGTTCGTCGTTGGTCATGGTTCGGTTGGTGCTTGGTCGGGGCACCACAGAATAGCGTCTTCTCCTAGGAAGGTGCGCGGTGAGCTCTATTACACTGTTGCGGTGAAGCAAGGTGGTATCAGCAGCCGCATCCTTGGCGCGCTTCTCGTCGGCGTCATCTGCGCGGTCTCTCTCGGCACGTATCCAGGACAAGAGCCTGGGGGCGAAGTCGAAGCTATGTATTCGGCTTTAGAAGAGGGGGCAGAGGCTGCTGCCGTCGTCAAGGCGTTTACTCCGGAGCCAAGGCCCAGCTTGGGTGAAGGGAAGGTTGAAGTGGCAGCAGCCGACTCCAACACCTCGGAACAAGCGCTGTTGGAGCTGCTCGATTCCGTCCGTACTCGTCCACAGCCGAACCAGCCGCCGCCTTTGCCGGACGGTCTTCTTGAGGCGGGGGAAGCCGGCGATTCTAGCGCCCAGAGCCCGGTCCTGGACGAGCTTGCAGCGCAGGATGAATTCGCGGCCTTGGGGCTAGGAGACAAGGTGCTGCCAGCAACACAACTCGCTCCCAAGGTGTCCGCCCAGACGGATTCAGATACGCCACCCGAGCAGCTCTTTAATGCGACTCCGAAGTCAACCAAAGAGCTCTCCCCGGACGCAGTCTTGGACTCCGCTAGCCTGAATTCGAAGGACCCCATAGCGCCTAAAGAGAACCCGCTCCTCCAAGCGGAGCCAATAGCACAGAGTTCGATTCAGGTACGAGAAGAGGCTCCAACGCTCTATTTAGAGTCAGCCTCTCTCGCCGGTCGCCTACTCATCGACCCAGGTGTGCCATTGGATACTCTGCGGATTGAGCTGGAAGAGTTGATGCCCGCCCACGGTGGGCAGGGCCGCCTCCTAGCAGCCGTCGTGCCAGACGACCAAGGCGTGTTTACGATTGAGGCGATTCAGCCCGGTCTCGTCGCCCTTCGCATTTCCCTTTGGGGCACCAACCGCGCCTTGATCTGGGTCGATGAGATTGAGCTTGCGGAGGGAGAGCAGCGCCTCGACCCTAGCGGTTGCGAGGTCTCTCTGTTGGGGCGGTTGCAGTCTCGCCAAGTCGAAGTTCTGGATGAGTTCGGCCTGCGCATTGAACCGGCCGTTTGCTTTCCCGTGGAGATGCGCGATCACAGCTTCGGGACACCGCGGGTGCAATCCGAACAGGTCACGCCGCGCATCTGGATGGACCGGGATGGCGTAGAGCTGCTCGTTCTCGCCCAGGACCGCGAGCCACGTCGCGTTCGCATCGATCCCGATTCCGTGGACGCGGGCCAGCCCCTAGCCGTGGCTTTGAAGCGCCAGCGCGTGCGCTCCCTCGAGCTGCGCTTCCTGGATCGCGAACTGCTGGAAGGGCTGCCCGCTGGTTTTCGATTGCAGGCGCAGCTGAAACGAAGCAACGGGCTCGTATTCCCTTGGGATCAAGAGCGCCACCAGGGCGAGTTCGACGCCAAGGGGAAGCTGCGCCTGGAGCCCGCCGACGGCGGCCAGTTCGAAGTACACCTGGGCCTGCTATCCCCGAGCGGTGTGTGGCGGCCTCTGAACCGGCTCCCCGAGCTCGTCGAGATCGAACCCGCAAGCGCAGCGGGTGGGGCCGAGTCCGGCGCGGTGCAAGTCTTACACCTACGCGGCTTCTCCGATTCTCTTGGCGTACCTAAGTAGGCGCTAGAAGCCTGCTAAAGGCGCTGCTGGGGGAATCACGGCAACCGGCTGTCCCATGGCATCCCATGTGGAAAGGCCCAGCTCCGATTTGGCGCGCCAAGGCGCCCGCTCAAACTCATCCCGCAGCATGGAGTAGACCTTGGCATCCCGGCGCTGGCTAGGGTCCGCGTCGTTTGGGTAGGCGATCGAGCGCCGCGTAGTGCCCTCGTATTGAAAGCCGAGCATCTTGGCGATGCTCTCGCTGCTCGTGTTTGCCGGCTCCATACGGATGACCATGCGCTCGAGGGGGCGGAAGCGAAAGGCGACGACCGTCAGTGCGCTGACGCTCTCGGTGACGTAGCCATTGCCCTCGTGCGCTTGTCCAATCCAGTACCCCAGCTCCATGGGACCGCTCCCGTCGCTGTCTGCCTCCCGCGAGTTGCCGGCCGGATGCAGGCCCGTTCCGCCCAGCAACTGACCGGTAGCCCGGCAGAAGATGCCCATCACCAGATTCCTGTCCGCATCGTATTCCGAGCGGAAGCCCAGGATGAGATCGATCTTCTGCTCCAGGGTCTGTGGTTCATATTGAATCCAGGGCATAAAAGTGCCTAGGTGTTCGGCGTTGCTTGCGACGGTGGAGCGCAGGACTTCCGCGTCGTCCGGATTGTAGCCTCGCAGGCACAGGCGCTCAGTCTCCATGCGGTGGGGGATGCGGCGCCTTTGGGGGCGGTCATTCGGGGCGATGTTCATGACATGTTTATAGGAAAGACTAGGCGGGCAGAAAAGGCCTCTTAGGGGTCTCTTGGGTTGTGGCCGTCGAGTAGATTGAGGCTCTATTAGCTTCTCTATCCCCTTCATTATGTCTACGCTCCAGAAAAGTCGCGGCCCACTCGGGCTCTTTCTACTCGCTCTCTCTGCATGCTCGGAGGGCGCACCAACGGTCGAAATAGGGGGGGGGCCAGCTCCCGAAACAAGCATCGAGTCAAGGGCAGGCGCGGCGCAGATGCCGGGCGACGTGACCGTGGTCTCGCCGACAAAGCCCGTCAAGCTGATGGACCACGTCGAGGACTTCTCCGAGGCAGTCGCCAATCGCTTCGTGGCTTTTGCAGTCGAATTGAAGCGCAGGGACTTCCAAAAAGCGGCGGCCTGGATCGACGAGGATTTCGTGGGCCATGGCCTGTTCGGCGACTACGCCAATCTAGAGTCCGAGCGCGAGCTCGGGGCCACGCGCAAGACCTTTGATGTGGACGCTGCGCCGGTGCTCTCCAAGACCGATTGGCTCGCCCAGATCCAAGGCGCCATTGGCCCATGGCAGCGGGTCGAGGCCGTGGTCTTCAAGGTCAAGGGCGCTGAGTTCCAAGTCGGTCTGCCCCAGTGGGGCAAGGTTCGATTCAAGGTCTCGTTTCTGGGCACATCCGCTGAGGGCGGCCCGGTTGCAGCGACCTTCTGGACTTGGGCCCGCGTCGAGAAGAGGCGGGGCGAGTGGAGCTTGCACCAGCTCGAGGTCACCTCGGCGGTGATCGACGAGCGCGACGCGCCGCTCTTCACCAACGTGTCCACTTCCACGGGCCTTGCCAAGAGCGGCATTCGCTTTGGGAAGCCGGGCAATACGCGCTTTGCCTGGCAAGGTGTGGCGGGCGGTGACGTGGATGGGGACGGGCGTTGGGACCTGTTCCTACCCTCCCAAACCCAGAACTTCCTGTACATGGGCCAACCGGACGGCAGCTTTGAGGACGAAGCCGAGGACTATGGCGTGGCGCGGCCCGCCGGTGGAACAGCGAGCCTGTTTCTAGACTTCGACAACGATGGCGACCAGGATCTGTTCGTAGCAGACGAGGGCTGGGTCGGCCTGGGCAAGCAGACCCAGGGCAACCCGCTGCGGCTCTACGTGAACGAGGGCGAGCAGTTTGTGGAGCGCGGCGCGCAGCTGGGGTTTGGCGGCCACATGGCGGCCTACACCCTAACGGCACTCGACTACGACTTGGACGGCTTCGTGGACATCTTCGTGAGCAACTACGGGGTCCAGAACAAAGAGAACAACAACGACTGGCTCGACGCGACGAACGGCGCGAAGAACGTGCTCTTCCGCAACCTGGGCGGCAAGGGTTTCGAGAATGTAGCCGAAGCAGCAGGTCTCGATGATGGCCGTTGGAGCTACGCCTCGGCCGCCGCCGATTTCGACGGCGATGGTGACACAGACCTGAGCGTGGTGAACGACTACGGCCTGAATGCCCTGCTCCAAAACGACGGAAAGGGTGGTTTTGAGAATCGCGCGGAAGACTGGGATGTCGGTGACCGCGGCAATGGCATGGGCACCATGTGGGGCGACTTCAACAGCGACGGACGCCTTGACCTGTATGTGGCGAACATGTCGTCCACGGCCGGCAACCGGATCCTGGGACGGATGCAAGGCAAGGACACAGAAGAGGTCAAGGGGCTCTTTAAGATGGCCGCGGGCAACTCCATTTTCTTGGCCCAAGAGGACGGCAGCTTTGCGCGCCAAGATGGGAATCTCGGCGGCGTCGGCGCGTCCTGGGCATGGTGTCCTCTGACCATGGACTTGGACTTAGACGGGCATCTGGATATCTACAACTGCTCCGGCTACGTCTCCGGCGACTCCGCCGAGGACACCTGAAGCACCTACTGGCGCCACGTGGTGGCGTCCTCAGTTGATGCGGAGAAGGAGGAGTCGATCCTGCGGGGTCAGGACGTGAACTCTTCGTCCTTTACTAGCTTTCACAGCGGGCAGATGTTCGCGGATGGCTTGAGCTTCAGCGGTTTCGAGCGCAACAAGGTATTCATTGGCCGCGGTGACGGAAGCTTTGCGGACCTGTCCAACCTGTCCGGTGCCGACACGCCCAGGGACAGCCGCGGCGCGGTGTGGGCCGACTTCGACGACGACGGCGACGCAGACATCTTCGTGCACAACCTGCAGCGCGAGCGACACGACCTCTACCGCAATGACATCCACACCCCCGGCTCCGACGAAGCTGGCTTTCTGAAGGTCCGCCTGCGCGCCACAGCTCTGCAGTACGAGGCCATCGGCGCAACCGTGACCGTCAGCGGCCCATGGGGCAAGACCAGCCAGGTCCTATCCAGGGGCGCCGGCTTCAACTCCTGCCAGGTTCCCGAGCTGATCTTTGGACTGGGCGCAAACAAGGTTGGCCAGGTCGAAGTGCTCTGGCCCGGTGGCCATGTGGATGACTTTGGCGAGCTCGAATCCGGCACCCGCGCGCTGCTCGAAGAGGGCGGTGAATGGACGGCGTTCGAGTCCCTGCCGCGCACCCTGCCCGACCCCAAGCCGCCTGGCTTAATGGTGGAGTCCGGGGACCTGATCAAGAAGCTGATCCTGGCTGACGAGAACGGTGAGCGTTATGTGCTGGACCTAGAGCAGCTCACGGCTGACGGGACGCCGGTCTTTCTCAATCTCTGGGCGAGCTATTGCCCGGGTTGCGTGGCGGAGCTCCCCCTGCTCAAGCAGAGGGCCGCGTCCGGTGAGATGCGGGTGGTGACGGTGAGCATGGATCCCGAGAGCTCGAAGCCTGCGGCGAAGGCGCTGTTGGCCCGCTTCGGGGATCCCTTCACCCAGCTCTACCTGCCCGAGCGTGCCTTTGACGAGGAAGCTGGGCCGGACGAGCTCCTACCCGAGCAGCTGTTTGACCTCGAGCGACTCGCGATCCCGAGCACGATTGTGGTGGGCAAGGGCGGCCGCATCGAGGCCGTGATCCGCGGTCAGCTCCGGGAATAGCGCAGGGAGCCTCTTGAGCCTGGGAAGCCGCATTCTTGACCTCGGTTTGGAATGCGGTGCTTTTTCGCCAGCTTCTAGAGCGCGTGCTCCCCGGCGGGAATCGGATTCCCCATAATGCTGCAGTCTCTGCTTAGGCGCGACGCAGCTCTGTCCGATGTTCTGCGAAGAAGCCCCGCTCATCCCCCAAATCACTGCCCAAGCTACGCACCTTGTCCTCTCCAACACCGACCACCTCTCCGTCCGAAACAACTGCCTCGAAACGCGCCATTGTGGTGGGGGCGAGCTCCGGAATGGGGGCCGAGCTGGTAAAGCGCCTAGCCGCTGACGGCTGGCATGTGGCAGCCATCGCAAGGCGCGAGCAGCCCCTCAAGGAGCTCAAGTCGGGAGCGCCCGCGGGCGCCGTCCACGTACACGCCCACGACGTGACCAACACCGGCGAGATCCCCGCTCTTTTCGAAGAGATCGTGCGCGAACTCGGCGGCCTGGACCTGTTCATCTACGCCGCTGGTGTGATGCCCGAGGTCGAAGCCGAGGAGTACAACACCGAGAAGGACTTCTTGCAGTTCGCCGTGAACCTCGGTGGCTGCGTGGCGTGGACCAACGAGGTCGCGCTCTACATGCAGAGCGCTCGTGCGGGAACGATCGTGGGCATCTCGTCGATCGCCGGCGATCGCGGCCGCAAGCCGAACCCCGCGTACCACACCTCGAAGGCCGCCATGAGCACCTACCTCGAGAGCCTGCGCAACCGTCTGAGCTCCTATGACGTGCACGTCTGCACGATCAAGCCCGGCACGGTCCTGACTCCGATGACGGAGGGTATGGATGACCTGAAGTGGCCGATTCCTGTGGAGGCGGCCGTCAGCGACATCCTCAAGGCGATCGAGAAGAAGAAGAACACAGCCTACGTTCCCTTCCGCTGGCAGCTGGTGTCGCTCATCATCCAGCACATTCCGTCCATGGTCTTCCGCAAGCTGAACTTCTAATGAGCGCCTTCGGATTCCCAAAGCGCCCGGCCGGCGAACCTCGTACCAGCTACCAGTCCGTGGAGGCCTGGGGCATGACCCACCGCGCCGATGCGCGTGTTTTCCATCCCACCGATGTGACCCAGGTCAAGAGCTCCTTCGAGGCGGCCCGTCGCGACGGCGTGACGATCGGGCCACGGGGCAGCGGTTGCAGCTACGGCGACGCCAGCGTCAACACCGGCGGGCATACCCTCGACATCACCGGCATGGACAAGATCCTGTCTTTTGATAACGAGACAGGCATCGCGGATTGCGAGGCCGGCGTGACGATCGAAGGGCTGTGGAAGCACTCCCTGCCCCGGGGCTATTGGCCGACTGTGGTGTCGGGCACGATGTTTCCGACCCTGGCCGGAACCCTTGGCGCGAACATTCACGGCAAGAACAACTTCCGCGTGGGCACGATCGGCGATGCGGTGCATGAGTTTGACTTGGTGACTCCCGCGGGCGAGCTACTCACCTGTAGTCGAGATTCCAATAGCGACGTCTTTCATGCCGCAATCGGTGGTTTTGGCCTCCTTGGCGTTTTTACGCGCGTGAAAATCAAAACCAAGAAGGTGCACTCGGGCAACTTGGAAGTGGCGGCCCATGCCACGGAAAACCTGGCCGAGATGATGCGCTACTTCGAAGAGCACAAGGCCACCAGCGACTACCTCGTCGGCTGGATCGACTGCTTCGGCAAGGGCAAGATGCTCGGTCGCGGCTTGATCCACAACGCGCGCTATTTGGATCCGGGCGAAGATCAAGGCGACATCGAAGAGAGCTTCACCCTCGGGCACCAAGAGCTGCCCGAGAACATCATGGGGCTCTTCCCCAAGGGCGAGCTTTGGCAGTTCCTCAAGTACTTCACGAATGACCCGGGCATGCGCCTGATCAACGGCACGAAGTTCGTGTCGGGTCTCTTCGAGGGCAACAGCCCGCCGATCCGTCAGTCCCACGCGGGCTTTGCCTTTCTACTTGACTACGTTCCTAACTGGAAGCGCGCCTACGGCAAGGGCGGCTTGATCCAGTACCAGCCCTTCGTTCCCGAAGAGACGGCCCACGACGTTTATAGCGAGTGCCTCAAGTGGAGCCATCGCAAGGGCATCGTGCCTTATCTCGGCGTCTTCAAACGGCACATCCACGACCCGTTCTTGATGACCTACAGCACCGGTGGTTGGAGCATGGCGATGGACTTCAAGGTCACGGCCGCCAACCGCAAGGAAGTCTGGGAGCACACTAAGGAGCTCACGGAGATCGTGCTCGAGGGCGGTGGCCGCTTCTACTTCGCCAAGGACATGGTGATTGGTCCCGAGCACGCCAAGCGCATGTTCCCGGCTGAGAACCTTGCACGCTTCTTCGAGCTGAAGGACCGGCTCGATCCCGAGCACCTGCTGCAGACCGATATGTGGCGCCGCGTCCTGCAGCCCCTTTCACCTAGAGCCTAAGCGAACCCGATGAAGCTTCCCCATTGGAATAGGCCCCGGGGCAGTGGCTCCAAACGCCCGCGGCCCGCAACCGGCCCCGATGGTAAGAACAAGGCCGTCGGGCCGATTGGGCGCATCCTGAACTACTTTAGCCACGATGTGTGGCTCGTGGACACCAGGGCTATGCACCCGCTGCAGGCAGCTCTCTACGGTGCAATGCGGGTTGGAAGCCTCACGGTCCGGGGCTTCCTGCGTGACCGCTGCCTGTTCCGCGCCCAGGCCCTGACGTTCATCACGGTGCTGTCCATCGTGCCATTGCTCGCCTTTACCTTCTCCGTTGCGAAGGGCCTTGGTGCTTACTCGCGCATGCAGCTCGAGATCATTGGGCCGTTCTTGGACAACAACATCGGCTTGCCCGCAGGTGCGAGCGCCGATGGAGAAGGGGTCGCCGCCGTTGGGCTTCGGGAGACCCTCGACAAGCTGCTCTCCTTCGTTGAGGACACGGACTTCGGCAAGATTGGTCTGTTTGGCTTGGCGGTGTTGCTCTACATCGTGATCAAGCTACTGAGTTCGATCGAGGCAAGCTTCAACGACATCTGGGGAGTGGAGCGACCGCGGTCCATTCCGCGCAAGGTGTCCGACTACCTCTCGATTGTAGTGGTGGTTCCGATCGTCCTGCTCTCGGCGACGGCGGTGACGACAGCTCTAAAAACAGGCGCGACCTCGGTTCAACTCCAGGAGACCCTGCACATCGGTCCGGTGGTGCAAGAGCTGCTGCGCATGACCTCGCTGTTCGCAGCTTGGTTCGGCTTCGCGTTTGTCTACCTCTTTATGCCCAACACCCGGGTGCGCCTCTTCTCGGCGATGCTTGGCGGTATCCTCGGCGGCGGTCTCTGGCAGCTCGCCCAGATTTTGCACGTACAGTTCCAGTTCGGCATGTCCAACTACGGGGCGATCTACTCCGGCATCGCCGCCTTCCCGATCTTCTTGGTCTGGGTAAACATCTCCTGGATCACGGTTCTCATCGGCGCGGAGCTGGCATTCGCTCACCAAAACGAGCCCGCCTACCGCCAGATCGCCCGCAGCGCCGAGCACGATCAGTCCTTCCGAGAGCGAGTCGCCCTACGCGCCCTAATCCGCCTAACCGAGGTCTTCCAGAGTGGGGAGGGCAGCCCCGAGGTGCCCGACCTAGCCGTTGCGATGGGGGTCCCAGAGAGGTCCTTGGAAGAGGTCCTGCACGTTCTGCGCGACGAGGGTGTGCTGGCCGTAGACGGCGCCTCTCCGCGGCGCTATCTCTTCGCGCGCGATCCCGACTTCCTGCGGGTGAAGGAGGTGCTTGACGCCCTCAAAGGACGTCGCAATCCCGCGGTGCTCGAGGCACAGACGGAGACCGACCGCACCGCGGACGAAACCCTCGACAGCTTCGACGAGCAGCAGATCGCCTGCTCCAGCAACCAGACCATCGGCGAGCTGGCGAAAGGCGGCGGCTAGCGCGGCCGGAAGTTTCCGGCCCAACGCTCGCGTGCCTTGACCTTGACGAAGCGCTCTTCTTCGGGAATCCACGCGGTCAACTCGCCACCCCAAACACAGCCCGTATCCAGGCCCAGGGACTGGGGTTTCTCGCTCAGGCCAAACTGAGCCCAGTGCCCATAGATCACGCGCCGATTGCCGTGGCTCTCGCGGTGGTAGAACTCGTACCAAGGCCGCCACTTGCGGTCGATGGGGTTGCCGTCCTCGTCGCGCTTATCGTGCTTCGATGGCCAGGTGCCCTTGGCATTTGTGAAGCGCGTGCGGGTCACGTAGTCCGAAGTGTCGATGTCGCGGATCTTGCCGTGGGAGAAGGCGGCCTTTTGCTTGGCGGGAAAGTGAATCCCACGGGGCGCGGGTTTGAGCGCACTCGTAAGGCGCTTGAGGCTCTTCCACGTCGGATGCAGGGCGGCGTGGACCTGGTAGCAGTCCGGGAAGATGCGCACCAGTGGGTGGGTACCGAGCCAGCGCAGCAGCTCGTCGCTGGGCTCGCTCTTGCCCACGAGCTCTTGGATCGTGTCCTCTTTACTCAGCTTGCGCGTGCCCTCGCGAACGGCGATGGCGTGTAGGTCATGGTTGCCGAGCACCGGCCGCGCGTCGATGTCGCGCAGCAGCTCGAGCGTCCGGATCGACTCCGGGCCACGGTTGACGAGGTCGCCCACGGGCAGCAGCACATCCGTGCCGGGCACGAAGGTGACGGCGGCGAGCAGGTCCTCAAGCTCGCCAGCGCAACCCTGGAGGTCGCCCACAAAGATGCGGCGTCCCCCGGCTTCGGGCAGGCTCTCGGTAGAGGTGGGTTGGTAGATCGAGGGCAGACCAAGGTCGTTAGGTGCGGCAAACATGGGGGGGAGCTTAACGACTTCGAGGCCCCGAACGGTGCGCCGTGCTGGTCCAACAGGGGACGGATAGGCGAATCCACGAGGTTTCTAGGGTCCGTTGGGGACTAGAATCGTGCTGAGATTGAGAATCCTGGCCGAAAAAGACCCTAGTTCCGCCTGGAGATTGACGATTGGATCCATGGAGGCTATGCTCTCCACCCCAAATCCATAGAGAGGTCCCGCCCAATCAGGGCAGCCCGGCGTAATGTCGGATCGACCGCTCTTCCCTATATACAGCAAGTTCACTGCGAACCAACCCAGGAGTCCGACATGGCAAAAACCCAGATCAAAGTATGTGGTCCCACCCGCGGCAAGCGCCGCGTCCGCCAGATGGGCATGGGCTCCGGCGCTAACCGCGCCAAGGCCAAGGCCAAGCTCAAGACCACACGCGGCTAGACCCTAGCTGCCACAGAACGAGCACCCGGCGGAGATCTCTCCGCCGGGTGCTTTTTCGTGCCCAAAGCCCGTGCCGCTGGGGTGCGCAGGGTGCCGAAGCAGTGCGAGCCCCTAATAGGCATCTTTTGGGAGAAACATATATTTTTAGTGGTGATATAGAGCGGCACCTATGGTCTGCTTGACTCATGATTTCACGATCCTCCGAGTACGCAATCCGCGCTTTGACCTTCCTGTCCCTGCAAGAGGCCGAGGGCGGTTACTACCTGGCTCGGGACATGGCTGAACGGCTTG
>JBLHWM010000085.1:0-11664 GCA_047629095.1 Planctomycetota bacterium
CCCCCCATGAGCAACGACTACACCGGCCGGATCCCCCCGCACAACCTAGACGCCGAGCGGGCCGTCCTAGGCGCCCTGCTCCTCTCCGGCGAGCGCATCCCCGACGCCCTCGAAATCGTTGGCGCCGACGACTTCTTCGACCCGCGTCACGAGGTCCTCTTCGACACCCTTGAGTCGATGAGCGAGGCGGGCATTCCCATCGAGCCGGTCAGCGTCGTCCAGGCCCTTGCCTCCAAGGACGAAAAGAGCATCGTCGGCGGTGCCGCCTATGTCGGCGAGCTGCTCGCAACGGTCACGTCCTCCGCGCACCTGACCCACCACGCGGGCATCGTCACCCACTGCTCGACCCTGCGCCGGTTGATCCAAAAGGCTACCGAGATCATCGAGTCTGCCCAGGGCACGGCGATCGACGAAGAGGCCGTGAAGCTCTTGATGGACAAGAGTGAGCAGGGCATCTTCGAGGTCTCCGCGGGCCGCGACAAGAGCGACGCCACCTCGGTGGACGACGCCATCAGCGAAGCGTTCAAAGCACTCGAGGCGCGCAGCGGCTCCGACGGCCTGCCCGGACTGACCACGGGCTTCTACGACCTCGACCGACTGCTCGCCGGACTCAACGGCGGCGATCTTGTGATCCTCGCCGCGCGTCCCTCCATGGGCAAGACGGCGCTCGCCTTGAACCTGATCGAGAACGCGGTCATGTCCAAGCCAGCTTGGCTCGGCGGCGAGTCACCGACGGCGCTTATGTTCAGCCTGGAGATGGGCAGCGTGCAGCTCGTCAATCGCCTGCTGTGTTCACGCGCTCAGGTCGACGCTCACAAGCTGCGCACCGGCGACATCGACCACGACGATCGCCTCGACCTCAACAGCGCTGCCGACGACTATCGCGGCGCCAAGCTCTTCATCGACGACAACGAGAGTCTCTCGATCATGGGGCTGCGCAGCCGCGCGCGCCGCATCCGCTCCCTGCATGGGCTGCACATGATCGTTGTCGACTACCTGCAGCTTCTCAAAGCACCAAACGCCGAGAACAGGCTCCAGGAGATCAGCACCATCAGTCGTTCGCTCAAGGCCCTGGCCCGTGAGCTCGACGTCCCCGTGATCGCCCTCGCCCAGCTTAGCCGCCAGGTCGAGCAGCGCGATCCGCCCCGCCCCCAGCTCTCGGATCTGCGCGAGTCCGGCTCCATCGAGCAGGATGCCGACGTGGTGATGATGCTCTATCGCGCCGAGTACTATTCGAAGTTCCGCACGGACGAGAATGTCGGCCAGGCGGAAATCATCATTGCCAAGCACCGAAACGGGCCTACCGGAGACGTGAAACTTGGGTTCCGACCCGAGTTCATGCGCTTCACGAATCTGACCTACACCGAGGTCGAGACGATCCCGACTTGACCCCTGACGTTTCGTAACTATGGCCATGTTTCCCCATCGAGGAGTGCGTCTCGCCTCCTTAACTCTCGCATGCATCGCTTGGTCCGCCACCACGGTCCAAGCTGCGGGCTTCGTGCTGGGATGGACGCCGGTTCAGGTCCAAGATGATGGCGCCGCGCCGACCATGCCCAGCGTTCTTCGGATCGAGGTCGATGGAAACCGCCGCTTCACCGATGCCCAGCTGATCGCGGCCCTTGGTCAGCGCGTCGGCGAGGACATCGACCCCCAGCGCATCTCCACCGGCATCGAAAACCTGTGGAGTAGCTTCCACGTGCGCTCGATCGTCGAGCAGCGCTCCGTGGCGGGCGGCATCGAGCTGCGGCTCGTGGTGGAGGAGATGGCCGTGGACCTCGAGCCGCGTTTCGTGGGCAACTTCGGCATCGACGACAATCATCTGCGCGAGTGGTCCGGTGTGCCGGTGGGGGGCGAGCTCTTCCTTCACGAAGCGCCGCTGATCCGCCAGCGCCTTGTGGATTCTTATCGCCGCGAGGGCTACCACTTCGTCGAGGTCGACGTGGTGACGCCCGATCCGCCCAAGCCTGGCGAGACGACCGATACAGCCATCAACGATGTGATCTTCCAGGTGCGCGAAGGTCCCCAGGTCATGGTCGACGACATGCAGATCAGCGGGGCGAAGTCCTTCCCCGACACGGGCTTCCTGTTCTGGAGCTCTTCCTTTGAAGAGGTCTCCGATGCCCAGCTGACGGGCTCGCGCTTCTTGTGGATGCTGCGGGATGAGTTCGTCGAGCGCACCCTCGAAGCCGACCTGATCGCCATGCGCCAGGTCTACCGCGACAACGGCTGGTTCGATGCCATCGTCGAGGTTGAAGAGCTCGAGTTCAACGACGAGCGCGACCGAGTCGTGATTCACATTCTTGTGGACGAAGGCGAGCGCTACCAGATTGGCGAGCTGCGCTTCGAGGGCGTTGAGTTTGTCAATGGCCAAGAGCGACCCGCCGAGCTCTACTACACTGCCGAGGAGCTCGAGGAGCTCTGCGTGTTGAAGCCGGGTTCTCCCTACACCCAGCTCGGGGTGATTCGGGACCAGCGCGCCGTGACCAATCGCTATGGCGAGGACGGCTACATCGCCCACTCGTCCCTTGGCGCGACGGCGAGCTTCCGCTTCCTGACGCCGAGCCTGATTTACGACGTGGAGCGACATGTCGTCAACGTCACCTACTACCTGTCCCAGGGCAAGAAGCAGCACATTCGCGAGATCAAGCTGCGCGGCAACATCCACACCCAGGACCGCGTTCTGCGGCGCCTGTTGACCGTGGATCCGGGGGACGTTGCGGACCTTGGCGAGATCAACTCGTCCCTGCGCCGGCTGCGCGGAACGGGCTTCTTCTCGGACCCCATGAACCGCGGCAATCACCGCGAGCCCAGCTTCCGCTTCCTCGAAACCGACGACGCTGATTCGAACTGGAAGGACCTGGAGATCGAGGTCGAGGAGGGCAACGACCTGCAGTTCACCTTCACCGGTAACTTTAGCTTCGACACGGGCGTCTACGGTGGCGTTCAGGTCACCAAAAACAACTTCGCCATTGGCGCCCTACCAAGCTCACCCTGGGCAATGTTCGGCGAGATCCAAGACAAGCGCGCCTTCCACGGCGCCGGCGAGACCCTCTCGCTCAACGTCCAGCCCGGAACGGAGTTCTCCCAGTACCGGTTGCACTGGGACGATCCCGACATTCTGCGCCGCCATCGCGATCGCCTTGGCTTCTCGGTCGACGGCCTGCGGAGCTTCCGGTTCTACGAGCCCTACGACGAGCGCCGCACGAGCATCAGCACGCGTATTACGAATCAGCTCACCGCCGACTCGGCCAACTGGTTTGGACTTGGCGTGGGCACGGTGCGCGTCTCGGACCTTAACCAAGAGGGCGCCCCGTCGCTCTTCTCGCCATTGGATGTGCCGCAACTCCTGGCGGCACAAGAGGGCACGAGCAACCTCGGCTTCCTGGAGTTGGGCTACCGCAAGCGTACCCTCGACTCGCGCTATGTACCCCGCGAGGGCATCGAGTTGACGAGCACGGCCAGCATCTACAACGAGGCCTTGAGCAGCGACTTCAACTTCTACAAGTTGGACCTGCGCGCGACCCATTACGGCCAGTTTGGGGACGAGTTCGATTCGATCCGCACGGGCTGGCGTCTGTCCGGTGGACTCGGCGTGGCCCAGGGCTACGGCGACACGGACGACGTTCCCTATACCGAGCGCTTCTTCCTTGGCGGCACAGGGAAAGGCATGGGCATCCGCGGCTTCAAAAACCGCGGCGTCGGTCCCAACGAAGAGAGCTTCGCCCAGGGTGGCGAGACCTTCCTGCGGGCGAGCGCCGGCTACCGCTTCCCGATCATCACGTCCCGGACTTCTGGCTCCGTCGAGCCCTTCGAGGTCATGCGCGGTGAGATCTTCCTCGACGCGGGTATCTTGGACCCGGATCCCTTCGCCCTCGATCTCGATGAGGTGCGCGCCTCCACGGGCCTGTCCCTCAGCCTGATGATCTTCCCCCAGGTCCCAATCACCTTCAGCTTCGGCTTCCCGTTGATCGACGGCGAGGACGACGAGAAGCGCGTCTTCAACTTCTCCATCGGCTTCAGTTGATGGGTTTCGGGCCCCCCACGGCCCATATTGAAAACGTGGGTTGACAGCTTTAGGCCCGGCGGATTCACTATTGGGCCCCGTTTTCCCCGCGCAGCCGCACAGTAGGCCGCGCAAGGCTCCTAGGTTGGAGCAGACACCATGATTAAGTACACCCTGAAGGAGCTCGCCGACCTGCTCGGCGCCCAGCTCCATGGCGATCCGGACCTTGAGGTCACGGGTCCCGCCTCCCTGGGCGAGGCCACCGCGGGAGAGATCTCGTTCCTGGCCCAACCGCGCTACGCCTCCTTGCTCACCAGTACCAAAGCCACTGCAGTCGTGGTGGCCGCGGACCTTGAGGTCGAGCGCGAGGACATCGCTCTGCTGCGCGCGGCGGATCCCAACAAGGCCTTCACCAAGGTTGTGCAGGCATTCGCACCGGAAGCTGCGAACACCGAGACGGGCGTGCACCCGACCGCCTTTGTACACGACTCCGCAGACGTCCAGGCTGGCGCCTACGTCGGCCCCCTGTGCAGCGTGGCCGCCGGCGCGAAGATCGCCACCGGCGCGCGCCTGCTCGCCCAGGTCGCGGTGGGGGAGAACGCCACCGTCGGCGCGGACACGGTCGTGCATCCGGGCGTCGTCATCTACCACGACGTGCAGGTCGGCGCTCGCTGCCTGCTGCACGCCGGCGCGGTGCTCGGCTCCGACGGCTTCGGCTTTGAGCCCACGCCCGAGGGCTGGAACAAGGTGCCCCAGTGCGGAACCGTGGTCGTGGAGGACGACGTCGAGCTCGGCGCCAACGTCACCATCGACCGAGCGCGCTTCGGCGCTACCCGCATCGGAAGCGGCGTCAAGGTCGACAATCTCGTGCACATCGCCCACAACGTGATCGTTGGCCCGAACGCCCTCTTGGTCGCCCAAGTCGGCGTCTCCGGCTCCACGGAGATCGGCCCCTGGGCCATCCTCGGCGGCCAGGTCGGCGTGGCTGGACACCTGCACATCGGTCAAGGCGCACGTGTCGCCGGTGGCAGCGACGTCTTCACGGACGTGCCTCCGGGGGTCGACTTCCTCGGCTCCCCCGCCAGGCCCCGCATGGAGAGCCTGCGCGCCCAAGCCGCAGCTCGAAGAATCCCCAAGGTCATCGAAGAGGCGCGCAGCCTGCGCGCCCGGCTCGATGAACTCGACGCTCTCATTTCTAAAGGAGGTGCGTCCTAATGCGCCAGCAACGAACTCTCAAGACTGCCATCGAATACTCGGGCCCCGGACTGCACAGCGGCGAGGACGTCAAGGTGCGCATCCTGCCCGCATCCCCCGAGACCGGCGTGGTCTTCACGCGCACGGACCTGCCCGACTCCCTGCCGATCCCCGCCAGTATCGCCTACCACTCGGCCCGGGATCGCCGCACGCGCCTCGAGCGCGAAGAGGCCGAGGTCAACACCATCGAGCACCTGCTCGCGGTGTGCTCCGGCCTGCAGGTCGACAACCTCCACGTCGAGGTCTCGGGTGCCGAGCTGCCCGGTATGGATGGCTCGTCCCTCGAGATCATGCGCCTTTTCCAACAGGCGGGCATTGTCGAGCAGCGGGCCGAGGCACGCTGCTTCAACTTGGAAGAGCCGGTCTACGTGCGCCACGGCAAGGCGACCCTGGTGGCCCTGCCCGTGGACGAGCCTGGCTTGACTCTGCAGTACATCGCGTCCTTCGACGATCCCGATGTGGCCGGCGGTTCGTTCCAGGTGAAGATCAGCCCGGAGTCCTTCGAGACGGAGATCGCGCCAGCGCGCACCTTTTGCCTGAAGTCCGAGGTCGAGATGCTGAAAGCGGCTGGCTTCGGCAAGGGCGCTACCCGCGAGAACACCCTCGTGCTCGGCGACCCCGAGTCCATCGAGCGCATCGACTCGGAGCCCGTGCGCCACAAGGTCCTGGACCTGCTAGGCGACCTGCGCCTCTTGGGCGCGGACCTCAACGCCCACATCATTGCGACCTGCTCCGGGCACGCCACCAACGCGGAGCTCGTGCGGCGCTTTGTGGACCTGATGCAGCAGCAGGAGACCGGCGGCCTGATCACCCGCGAGACGGGGCTCGATATCCGCGAGGTGATGCGCCTGTTGCCGCACCGCTACCCGTTCCTGATGATCGATCGCGTGATCGAGATCGACGGCTACCAGCGCGCGGTGGGCCTGAAGAACGTCACAATCAACGAGCCCTTCTTCCAGGGGCACTTTCCCCAGAAGCCGCTGATGCCCGGCGTGCTGCAGCTCGAGGCCATGGCCCAGCTCGCCGGCGTGCTGCTGCTGCGTAAGCTCGAGCACACGGGCAAGCTGGCGGTTTTGATGGGCATCGACAAGGTTAAGTTGCGGGCCCCGGTTTCACCGGGCGACCAGCTGCGACTCGAAGTGGAGACCGTGCGTATGCGCGGCGGAATTGGAAAGGTTCGCGGCACCGGCTCTGTCGCGGGAACTCTCGTTTGTGAAGCCGAACTGACCTTTGCCCTCACGGACGTCTAAGAGCTATGTCAACGAATATCCACGCAACCGCAGTCGTAGCACCCGGCGCACAGCTCGGCGTCGACGTCGAGATCGGTCCCCACTGCGTCATCTCCGAGCACGCCGTTATCGGCGACCGGACCCGCATCGGTCCCCAGGTCGTGATCAACGGACACACGACCCTTGGCAAGGAGAACGTGATCCACGGACTCGCCAGCCTTGGCGGCGCGCCCCAGGACCTCTCCTACCGCGGCGAAGACACGCGCCTTGAGATGGGGGACCGCAACACTGTGCGCGAGTTCGTGACCATCAACCGTGGCACGATCAAGGGCGGCGGCGTGACCCGCGTCGCCGACGACTGCCTGCTCATGGCCTGCTGCCACATCGCCCACGACTGCGAGATCGACAGCGGCGTGATCCTGTCCAACAACGTGCTGCTCGCGGGCCACGTGCGCGTCGGCCAGCGCGCCAACATCAGCGGCTCCTCGGCCGCCCAGCACTTCGTGACCATCGGGGCCTACGCCTATGTCGGAGGGCTAACCCGCATGGCCCAGGACGTGCCCCCGTACATGATCCTGGAAGGTCACCCGAGCCGCGTGCGCGGCGTCAACGTGATCGGCATGCGCCGGGCCGAGATCGGCGAGAGCGAGATCGCTGTCCTGCGCGACGCCTACAAGGCGATCTGGCGCAGCGAGGGCATCAAGCGCGAGATCTTCGCCGAACTCGAGCATGCGCACCCGGACTCCGCATGCCTCAAGCTCCTGCTCGCAGACATGCGTCAGACCGAGCAGGGCGGCAAGGGCCGCTACCGCGAGAGCATGCGTGAGGACTTCATGCGCATGGGCCGCGAGTTGATCCTAGGCGAGAAGTAGGCGTCGGTTTTTGCCCTGACTCCGTATCGACGCTCAACTAACCGATCGTCGCCGCGACGACCAGGCTCTCGAGGTTGGTGTCGGGATCGACGAGGCGGGCTAGGGCCGACTCGGCTCCGCGTAGGCGGCGGCGGACGGAGAGTCGCGCTAGGTTGGCGATCTCGGTCGCGCGGGTCTCGTTGGACTCGGCCGCGAGCTCGCCGGTGGCCTTAGCGAGGATTGCGAAGGCTGTGTACAGGGCGACGGCCGTCTCCGAGAGGCGCGCCTGGGTTGGCTGGTCGCGGAGAATCGTGCGGACGTTCTCGACCGCCAGGCGGCGAGTGTTTTTGCCTAGTTTTTCCGCCATGGCCAAGGCGGCTTCGGCTTCGACCTTGAGCTGCGGGGCGAAGTCAGAGGCCTGGGCTTGGGTAGCGGTCTCGGACTCGACCTCCTTGAAGAAGGGCCGCAGTCCCTGGCCCGCGATCAACGTACGCAGGATCTGGTTCGTACCCTCGAAGATCAGGTTGATGCGCGCGTCGCGAACGATGCGCTCGAAGGGGTACTCGCGCATGAAGCCCATGCCGCCTGCAACCTGAAGGGCGTCGTTGGCCAGGGTCCACAGGCGCTCGGTCGCGAAGATCTTGCAGCAGGCGCTCTCGAGCAGGTAGTCCGATTCACCGCGGTCGATGAGCCCGGCGGCTAGGTGCGTTCCGGCCTCCATGGCGTAGACGTCCGCGCGCATGCCGGCGAGCATCTCTTGGATCAGGCCGAACTTCGCGATCTGCTTGCCGAACTGCTTGCGCTCGGTGGCTTGGGTGAAGGCTAGGTCAGTGGCCAACTTGGCCTGGCCGATGCAGCAGGCGGCCAATCCGTGGCGACCGGTGTTCAGGGTGATGAGCGCGATCTTGAAGCCCTTGCCGCGCTCGCCAATCAAGTCGCCTGCGGGCACGATGACCTCGTCGAAGGCGACCTCGCAGGTGGAGGAGCCGCACAGGCCCATCTTGTTCTCCTCGGCACTGACCGTGACGCCGGCGGCCTTGGCATCCACGTAGAAGCACGAGATCGGCCGGTCCAAGAGCGCCGCATCCGGGTTCTCCGGATCCGGCGTGCGTGCGAAGACAGCAAACACCGTCGCGAAGCCCGCGTTGGTGATCATGCACTTGGTGCCGCTGAGCTTCCAAGAGCCGTCGTCCTGGAGCACGGCGTTCGAGCGCAGGCCGCCCGCGTCACTACCGGCTCCGGCCTCGGTCAAAGCGAAGGAGCCAAGCGCCTCGCCGCTGGCGAAGGCGGGCAGCCAGCGCGCCTTCTGCTCGTCGTCGCCGAACAGCAACACAGGCTTCATGCAGAGTCCCATGTGACCGCCGACGACCGTTACCGTGGACGCACAACGATTGGCGACGGCCTCCATGACACGGCTGTAGGTGTACTGGCCCATGCCGACGCCGCCGAAATCATCGGGCACGATCAGCCCGAGTAGACCGAGTTCGGCCAGACCGTCGATGACCTCTTTCGGGATCGACTTGTTCGCGTCGATGGTCGCCGGATCAATGGCGTCCGCAGCCCAAGCCTCGACCATCTCCACGATCTCCTCGGTGGTCTCCTTCGTCTCGGCATCGGGGGCCGGGAAGGGCAAGAAGCTCGCGGCGGGGACCCTTCCAAGGAAGAGGCTTCGCACAAGGCTCGGCGTGACGGTTGTGGTTGAGCTCGACATGTAAGGGAGAGTTAGCAGGAGAGGGGTCGCGCTTGGGATGCGGGCGCGATCAGGAGTCGTGGAAGGTGCCGTCGTTTTCGGCGACCTCCAGCAAGAGGGCGGCGGGCGCAAAGCGCTCGGGCCCGCCCTTGCGGCTGGCGACGCCGGGGGATCCGGCGATGCGCTTCAAGCGCTCGACAATTTTGGCGGCCCCGCGGGTGTCCGCGTAGGCGAGTAGCCCGCCGCGGAAAGGCGCGAAGCCCATGCCGAAGATCGTGGCGAGGTCGAGCTCGCTG
The DNA here is from genome assembly GCA_047629095.1 of Planctomycetota bacterium. Classification (GTDB taxonomy): domain Bacteria; phylum Planctomycetota; class UBA1135; order UBA1135; genus CALBMX01. The sequence goes on from JBLHWM010000085.1 coordinate 9,327, forward strand.
GGGGAGGCGGCGACGCGCTCTTCCATGGCTCGAGCACCCTCGTTGACCATGGCCAAGATCAGGCGGTCGACGATGTCGCCCTGGCTGAGGGCCACGGCCCGGGTCGAGGTCGGAGATGGCAGGCGCGGGTTCAGACCTGCGGCCTTGGGGCGTCCCTTCTTATTCGATTCGTAGCGGAAGATTCCCGCGCCGGTCTTCTTGCCCAGGTCGCCGGAGCGCAACAGCGGCTTCAGGAACTTGTTCGCGGTCATGCGCTCGCCGTAGCCGCGCTCCATGGACTCGCCGGCGTGACCCGCGATATCCAAACCGACCTCGTCCAAGAGCTCGAATGGGCCCATTGGCATGCCGAACTGCTTCATGGCGCGGTCTACGCGCTCGGGGGAGGCGCCGTCTTCCAAGAGGCACACGGCCTCGTCCAAGTACGGCGCTAGCAGCCGGTTGACCAGGAAGCCGGGCACGTCGCGCACAACAACGGGCGTCTTGCCCAGGTCGAGTGCGAGGCGCGCAATGCGCCGCACGGTCTCGTCCGTGGTCTGGGGGCCGCGCACGATCTCGACCAGGGGCATACGCCGCACCGGGTTGAAGAAGTGCATGCCCACCACGCGGCCGGGATTAGGAATGTCCCGGGCCATCTCCTCGACGGAGAGGGATGAGGTGTTGGTCGCAAGGATCGCGTCGGGGCCGAGTAACTCTGCGAACTCGCCCAGCACAATGTGCTTGACCTTCATGACCTCGGCCACGGCCTCGATCATGATCTCGCACTTGCCAAATCCCTCGGGTCCAGTCGTGACCTCGAGCCGGTCGATGGCCGCGTTGGCCTTGTGGCTCTCGAGGTGGCGCCGCTTGCGCTTCTTCGAGATCTCACCTTGGTGATCGCGAACCGCATCGTCCAGGGCGTCCCTGGAAAGGTCGCGCAGTCGCATCGCGACGCCGCGCTCGGCCATCAGGCTGGCGATCGCGCCGCCCATGATGCCCGCACCCACCACGGCACCGCGCCGGAATGGCTCGGCCTTGTTGCCCTGCTCGTCCTTCGCAAGTCCCTTGGCGAACTCGGTCATCTCGTAGATGCCAATCAGCGCCTTCGTGATCGGATTCGTCGCCAGGGTCGAGTTGACCCGGCGCTCCTCGGTGAGCGCATCGGCCAGGTACTGGCGCGGCGAGCGCAAGACTAGGTCGAGCGCAATGCTCGCGGCCGGATAGTGGCCGCCGGTAGCCTTCAAGATGCCCTTTGCAGCCTGGCGCTCGATCACAGTAAGTGCCAGGGGGTTCTTATCGATGAGCCAGGCCCACTTGCCGCGCGTCTTGCGCTTGCACTTCTCACGCCCCATGGCGATGTCCGCGCCAACGCGGTCGAGGTACTCGGCCGGAGTCAGGCGATCGATCATGCCCATCTTGAGTGCGGAGCGGGCGCGCACCAGCTTGCCCGCAACGATCACGCCCAGAGCCGCCGGTACGCCAACGCGCCGCGGCAGTCGGGCACAGCCGCCCCAACCGGGGACGATGCCGAGCTTGACCTCGGGCAACCCAATGCGCGAGCGGTCGTCACGGGTCATCACGATGCGGTCGCAAGCCAGGGCGATCTCGCAAGCGCCACCAGGCACGGGGCCACCGATGGCGGCCACGACCATGACGTTGCCGCCGCCGCTGCGGGACAGCTTGTGGATGCGTTGGAAGAGCGCCTGTCCGAAGGCGATGTAGCGCCCCACGGCCTCGGGGGTCTCGAGCTTGCCGATGGCCTCGAGGTCCGCGCCGGCAGCAAAGGTCAAGGGATCCGCGCCGCTGATGACGAGTCCACGCAGGGAGCCCTCGTCCTCGACTTCGGTGAGCGCCGCATCGAGGTCGAGCAGCATCGGCACATCGAAGACCGCGAGCGAGCGGTGGGGGGGATCGAGGACCAAGCGTATCAGGCCCGGTTCGGGGCGCTCGATGCGAATGGACGCGCCGGGTGCCGGTGCGTTCGCGGGAACCGGAACGCCTTCCAGAGGATTGTGGTTGTGCGCACTCATACGGAGCACCTCTCGAGCAGGACGGCGCCGCCTTGGCCACCGCCGATACAAAGGGTTGCGAGGCCGAGCTCGTGGTCGCCGGCTTCAAGTTCTAAGGCGCTAGTCAACAAGATGCGCGCGCCGGTTGCGCCAACCGGGTGGCCGATGGCGATGGCGCCACCGTTCGGGTTGAGCTGGGCCAGGGAGACTTCGCCCATGGCCTTGGATCGGCCCAGGTGTTTCTGGGAGAAGCTGTCCGAGCCAAAGGCCTTGCGGCAGGCGAGTACCTGCACGGCGAAGGCCTCGTTCAGCTCGATCGGGCCCACGTCGTCCAGGGTCACGCCGGCCTGGTC
>JBLHWM010000086.1:0-11605 GCA_047629095.1 Planctomycetota bacterium
AAGACCATGGGAGAGCTCGCCCGCGCCGCGGGGTTCTCGGTCGAGACCGTATGGATGGACGAGAAGAAGTGGTTCGGCGTCATGCTTCTACGGGCGATGGGGTAGGCGCCCTCGCGAGCTTGATCTAGAGCCAAGGACGAGTGCTACTCGCCCGGCTCGGATACCGGGGACAACACTAGGTCCTCCCGGCGGCCCCGAGGATTCGTTAGAGTGCAACCATGCGCCCCTCGCCCCACCCTTCGATCACGCGAAACGTCCTGCTGAGCGTCTTCGCTCTCACGGGCATTGTGCTTGCCTACTTCGTCGCGCGGTTCAACTTCCTGACCGACGACGCGTTCATCCTCTTCCGCTACTCGAAGAACTTCGCGGACGGCTTTGGACTCGTCTACAACCCCGGAACGAATCCGCCGGTGGAGGGCTACTCCGAGTTTCTCTGGGCAGTTCTTCTCGGTGCCGTTGAGTGGTTGCACTTGGACGTGACGATTTGGTCGCGGGTCTTGACCGTGGCGGGGTCTTTCGCGACGCTGTTCGTGTTGCTCGACTTTGCCCGCCGCAAGTTTCGCTTGGGCATCCCGGCGCTGCTGGCCACGGGGCTCTTCTTCGCGACGAACCCCACCGTGGGCGTCTGGTCCACAAGCGGACTGTCGACGAGCCTCTTTGTGCTTTCGATCTTCGTGTTCTTCTCCGCGCTGTTTCTGGACGAGGACAACCCGCGCGGTATCGTCGCGGGAGTCGCCGGCGTCGCCACCAGCTTGCTGCGCGCAGACGGCCCGTACTGGATCGTCTGCATCGGCATCGTCGCGATTCTCGGCTTCCTTTGGAGGCGCCGCGCGGACCGCGGACAGGCTCCGGTTGTGGGCATCTTCGCGCCGGGTCCCTTCCGGACGGCCGTGCTGCAGACCGCTGCCATCCTCGCCGTCTGCGGCGGCATCTTCCTGGCCTGGCGACTGCACACCTACGGCGACTACCTGCCGAACACGGCCCGGGCGAAGGTCGGTATGACGGCGCTCTCCCTCGAGCGCGGCACGGACTACCTGCTCAGCTACTGGGCGATGTTGCCGGTCGTACCCGTCGTTTTCGGCATAGGCTTGGCCGCTATGGCCACACGCATCTTAAAGGGATCCCGGGTCGCACTCGGCGCCATGGACGCCGCAACCTTGGCCGTGGCGGCGACCTTCGTCTACTCCCTACTCGTGGGCGGCGACTTCATGGCCATGGGACGCTTCTTCCTGCCGGCCGCGCCGTTCCTGGCACTGCTCTTCGGCGTCTCCATCGAGAAGCTCATCCAAGCTCGACTGGCCATAGGCATCGCGCTCTTTTCGGTGGGCATCTTCACCAATGTCCAACCATCCTTTGGTAAGCACCTCGTGCCCAAGTCCGTGCGCGAGCAGCTACACTTCCGTTGGACGAACGAGAACTACTCGAACGAGTTCAACTACTGGCGCGGCATGTCCAACCGCTGCGCCCAATGGGCCCAGGTCGGTCGGGCCCTCAAGCTGCACGCGAAGCCCACGGACTCCCTGGTGCTGGTGCCCATCGGCGCCATCGGCTACTACTCCGGCATGGTGATCTTTGACTCCATGGGGCTGACCAACAAGCAAGTGCTCGAGGCTTCCGAGCCAGGCACGAAGCGCTCGTCCCCCGGCCACGACCGCCTGGTGCCGATGCAGTTCTTCGATCGCTACGAGCCGACCTATCGCCAAGCCAAGCTCCTGCCCCTGTGGACCAAGCCCGCGGACATCGCCGCTCTCAACGCGGACCCCAAGGTGCAGCTGATTGAGCTCCGCGAAGAGGACGGCTTCGCACCAGGTTCGATCCTGCTCCTGCGAAAGTGGTAGCCCGCGCGCAGCTCGCTTAACGCAACAAGCCCCGCGATCCATAAAGGACCGCGGGGCTTGTTGCTTCCCAGGCAGCTTCGCCTAGGCGCCGGCGAGGGCTCCCTTCACGGCTTCGGTGAGCGCGGGCAGGATCTCGAGAGCATCGCCGACGATGCCGTAGTCGGCCAGCTTGAAGATGGCTGCATCGGGGTCCTTGTTGATGGCGACGATGACCTTGGAGGTCTTCATGCCGGCAACGTGCTGGATCGCACCGGAGATGCCGATGGCGAAGTAGAGCTGGGGCGCGACGGTCTTGCCGGTCTGGCCGACCTGCTCACTGTGGGGGCGCCATCCGGCGTCGACCACTGCGCGGCTTGCGCCCACGGCGGCGTTGCCGAAGGCTGCGGCCAGGTCCTCGATCAGCTTGAAGTTCGCTGGGTCCTTCATGCCGCGTCCACCGGACACGATGATCGGGGCCTCGGAGACATCGAGCTTCCCGCCGACCTTGGCGGCGATCTCAATGAGCAGCGCCTTGAAGTCCGTGCTGGCGGGCTGGGTCGTAACCGCAGCGCTACCGGCTTCCGGGGCCTCGAAGCAGTTGCGGCGCAGGGTTGCGACCGCGGTGCCGGTACTCTTGACGTTGGCGATCAGCTTGCCTGCCAGGGTCGGCCGGGTGAAGCTGATGGCGTCGCCGTCGCCGGCGACGGCGGTGCAGTCGCTGAAGCAGGGGCAGTCGAGCAGCGCGGCCACGCGCGGAGCGAGGTCACGGCCCGTGCCGGTGGAGGCGCAGAAGACGGCGTTGGCGCCCTCGGCCTTGGCGATACCAGCGATGTCGCTAGCCAGTCCGTCGGGGCTGTACTGGGTGCCTTCGAGAGCGATGGTGCGCGCCGCGGCGAGGGCCAGGTTTGCTGCGCCTTCGCCGGTGGCGACGGCGATGACTTCGGCGCCAAGGGAGGCGGCGGCACCGAGAGCTTCTGTGCTTGCGCGGTTAGCAGTGCCGTTGCTCTGCTCCACGAATACGATGATCTTAGACATGTCTTTTTAGGTTCGTTGGTCGTGGTTTGTGGTCTAGAGCACCTTGGCTTCCGAGCGCAAGGCTTCGAGAAGGGCGGGGATTGCGTCCGTGCCCTCGCCGATCATGCGACCCTCGGGGCGTGCGGGCGGAAGCTCGACGGAGGTGACTTCGGTCATGTTCTCGGCCAGCTCGGGAGCGATCTCCTCGATGGGCTTCTTCTTCGCTGCCATGATGCCTTTGAGGCCGGCGTAGCGCGGCTCGTTGAGGCCCTTCTGGCAGGTGATGACGGCGGGCAGGTCGAAGCTAAAGGACTCGATGCCGGCTTCGGACTCGCGCTTGGCGACGGCCTTTTGGCCGTCGATGGCGAGCTCGATCACGTCGGTGACACAGGCCCAACCCAAGTAGGTCGCCATCATGGGGCCGACGGCGGCGTTGTCGCGGTCGGTGGCTTGGCGGCCGCAGAAGACGATCTCCGCGCCGAGTGCCGTGACCTGTGCGGCCAAGGCCTTGGCCGTGGTGCGGTTGTCCCGTGCGTACCAGTCGGCGTCCTTGAGCAGGCTGCCCTTGTCGGCGCCGCGCGCTAGGCAGTCGCGGATCTCCTTCGTAGCTTCGGCGGGGCCGAGGGTGAGCGCAGTGACCTCACCGCCCGTGGCCTCCTTCGTGCGGATTGCCTCTTCGAGCGCAATCTCGTCGTAGAAGGACAGCATGTACTCGGCTTGGGAAGGGTCCATACCCTTGCCGTCGGGGGCGATCTTCGGCTGGGTCTCCGTAGCGGGGACGCGCTTGATGCAGGCGACGATATTCATGTCGTGGGTGCGGGGCTGGCCCGCGTTAATAATGAAGGAAGCAGGTGCGCCAGGGGCACACCGTTGATTTTGTGCTCCACAGGATAAACAAACCCTTGGTGGATGGGGGGCGTCCTAGGGTAAAGCCCATTGCGCCGTGGGCCGCCCCCGCCGTGCCGTGGCTCGCTTCGGCCCAGGGAGTCGTGAGTACGAGGCCGCGACTTCAGTCGCCAGCTAGGCCAGATTCCTCGGCCGCCGTCACGCCATCGCCGGACGGTGCTGGAATGGGCGCGCCGTCGTCGAAGCGGTCGCCGAGGTAGACCTCGCGCACCTTGGGGTCGTTGATCAGGGCCTCGGGAGCGCCCTCGCGCAGGATCTGCCCGCGGTGGATCACGTAGGCGCGATCGCAGATCTCCAGGGTCTCGCGAACGCTGTGATCGGTGATCAGGATGCCGATGTCGTCGGCTCGCAGCTGGTGCAGGATGCCCTGGATCTCGTCCACGGCCAGCGGGTCCACGCCCGCGAAGGGCTCGTCGAGCATGAGGATCGAGGGTTCCGACGCAAGGGCCCGGGCGATCTCAAGGCGCCTGCGCTCGCCCCCCGAGAGGGTCTCCGCGAGGCTGCCGGCGAGATGGGTGAGGGCGAGGGACTCCAGCAGCTCGTCGGCCCGGGGGCCACGGTCGCGGCGGCTGATCGGCATGGCTTCGAGCACGGCGATCACATTGTCGCGCACCTTCATGCGGCGGAAGATGCTGGGCTCTTGGGGCAGATACCCCATGCCCTGGCGCGCGCGCTGGTACATCGGCAGGCGGCCGCACTCCTTGCCGTTGAGCCAGACCTCGCCGGCGTCTGGCTGCACCAAGCCGACGGTCATGCGGAAGCTGGTGGTCTTGCCCGCGCCGTTGGGCCCGAGCAGGCCCACGACCTCGCCGGGCTGCACGGCGAAAGAGACGCCGTCCACCACGCGCCGTCCCTTGAAGGACTTCACGAGGCCGCGCACATCAAGCAAGATCGAGTCTGAGCTTCCCATGGCGGAAGTTTAGCAAGCGCGCCGGGCCCCTGCCCATGGGCGTGTGGGGAAGCTTCACCTAACGCTAGAAATGGAGAGGATTTGGGGCCATTTAGCCTGCGTTTGAGGACCGGGGAAGGTGCCCCTTGGGCGGCTAGGATTCATTGTGGATAACTTGGGGAGAACCTAGGCCGCAGGGGTGGACAAGTGGTCCTGCGGACAGGCTCGGTGGGCCTTGGCGCGCAGAACTTGAGTGGTTTCATGGAATCCAACTCAATTAGGACACTTGTAAGTGGCTTCCTGTAAACGGCTTAGATTGTTACTTGCAATGTCGGGGCCCGACTCACGATTGACTGGGCCTCTGGCCGGATTTTGTTAGGGCTAGGGGCTCGGCTTGTGTGGGGAAGCGGCTTGGGCTGTGGGTATGTGTGGAAACCGTGTCCTAGAAATGGGTCTCGGGGCCCGTGAATCTACCCCAAGCCCCTGCCAAAGCCACAGACACGGTATTTGGACCCACTTCATGTAAATGGAAACGCCATTTCAATAAGTTGCGGGGCTCGCGTAATCTAGCTTTACCATGACTCCTCCCCTTATCACTCCCAAGAAGCGCATCGCCTTGCTCAAGGCCTTGGCCTCGCCCGCCCGCATCGAGGTGGTCGAGGTCATGCAGATCAGCGGGCCCGCAACCGTCGCCGAGATCTCGACCCAGTTGGGGCGAGCCGCCGACTCGCTCTACCACCACTTGCGCCAGCTAGAAAAGGCCGGCATCGTCGAGCGCCAGGGCAAGCGCCAGAGTGGCGGCCGCAGCGGCGCCGTCTACGCCCTCTGCGAGCGCGAGGTGTCAGCCGACTCGAGCCACGAGTCGCCCGTCGAGGAGCGCGCCGCCATGGCCGACCTGGGCGCGGCCATCCTACGGCTCACCGAACGGGATATGCGCACCGCCCTGACCGATGACTGGGAGACGGAGAGCTCGTTCGCCGGTCTGCACGACTTCCCGCTTGTACAGCGCACCAAGGGCTGGCTCAATCCCGCCCAGGCCGCCGTCGCCCTGGCCAAGATCCAAGACGTGCTGGGCTACATGCGCGAGCACGCGGTCTGTGACGAGCCCGGCGAATCCGGCGCTAGGCTCTTCGCCCTATCCCAAGTCCTCTCACCGGTGCCCGCTCGTCGCAAGCACAGGTCACCCGCAACCGAAACCAAGGAAACCCAATGACCCTACAAATCATCACCTTCGGCGTCGCGATCTTCGTCATCTAAACCATGGGCAAGACCATCATTCTGAGCCTTCTAGCCGCTGCGTTCCTTGCGTGCGTAGCGCCTGCGCCCCAAGACCCCGCCGCGATCACGGAGTCCCTGCGCGAATCGACTTCCGACGCCATCGATCGGGCGAGTTGGGAGGCCCTGCCCGGCGCCCTCGAGCTCGCGGGGGACGCGGACTTCCTAGGCACCAAGGCGCCCTTCACCTTGACGCTCTTCGCCGACGGTCGCTACCGACAGGAGGTGGGCGGCGTGCTTGGCAAGACCGAGGTCTTCGACGGCACCAGTGTGTACAAGAGCGACTTCAGCGGCGTGATGCGCAAGCTCTCCCTTGCGAGCCACAACTCAGCCCTAGTCTTTCCATCCTTGCTCTCGGGCAGCTGGCTCTCGGACGAGAGTCCCTTCCAAATGGCGACTGCAAACGGCGCATTTCGACTGGCCATGCGCACGGGACCGACGAACCTCGAGCTTGAGGTCGACCCCGAATCCCGACTGCCCACCGGGTACACCGAGATGGGATCGGCCGGCCTCAGCAAGACCACCTTTGAGGACTGGCGCTTGGTGGCCGGCATCCTGACGCCCCATAGGATTCGCGTGGAAGAAGGGGACGACGGGCCCGTGACCGAGATGCGCGTGGCAAGCGTGCGCCGCGTGCCCAAAGGTCAGCTTCTCGAGGTGCAGCTAGGAATGCCGAAGGACGTGAAGTTCGACCCCGAGATCCCAGCCCAGGTCGAGGTCAAGCGCGTCGCTTCCGGGCACATCCTGGTGCACCCCCTGGTGAATGGCCAGGACGTGGGCTGGTTCATCCTGGACTCTGGCGCGGGCGCCATGGTGATCGACCCCGAGGTGGCCGAGCAGCTTGGGCTGGAGGTTGTGGGGGAGGTACTCGCCACTGGTGTTGCGGGCTCGACCCGCTCGGCCTTTCGCGCCGGCGACAAGTTCAGCTTGGGCCCGATGACCTGGGATGAGCAGGTCTATGTAGAGGTCGAGCTCGGGTTCCTCGAGCGCGCCTTTGGGGTCCCGATCGCGGGCATCATCGGCTACGGCTTCTTCAGTCGTGCTGTGGTCGAGGTGGAGCCCTTGGCCGCGTTTGTCGCGGTGCACGACCCCATGACCTACACGCTCGCCGAACCCAGCTGGAGCCCGCTGCTCTTTGACGGGCACACCGCATCCGTGATGGCGAGCTTCGACAGTGGGACGGGCCCCTTGACCGAGCCCTTTCGCATGGACACCGGTGCCGACGGCACGGTGACCTTCCACACGCCCGCGGTGGAGCGCCTGGACCTGCTCAGCGGCCGTAACCTCAAGCGCATCACCTTGGGCGGCGTAGGCGGCTCGGGCACGGCCTTCGAAGGCACCATTCCCTGGTTCGAGCTCGGCGGCCAACGTTTTGAAGAGCCCCTCGTGGCCTTCTCCCAGTTCGACATCGGTGTCTTCACCGACGAGTACAGCACGGGCAACCTGGGCCAGGAATTCCTGCAGGCCTTTCGGCTGGTCTTCGACTACTCCCAGGACCGAATCGCGTTCTTGGACCGGAAGTAGGGGCGCGTCTAATCCTTACCGCAGTAGGGGCAGCAGGCGGCTTCGGCCTTGCGCCTTTTGCCGCAGGATGAGCAGGTCTTAGACTCGGCTTGTGATCGAGTTTGGGACGCAATGGCTGCAGCGGCCCCCAGCGTCAAGCCGAAGGGTTCGGGCTCTTCGCGGTCGCGCAGGCTAAACCAGTCCCAGCCTCCCGCATCAATCAAGCCAAGCTTCAAGCCGGCGAAGGCAAACAGAGCGCCAGAGCCAGCGCCCGCCATGTGCAGCGTTGCGGAGGAGACCTCGAACTTGTCCATGAGGCCATCGACAAGCTCCAATAAGATCATGATGGCCGCAAAGAGCATCAACGGAATCGCGACACGCCTAGCGTGGTAGAAGAACATGTAGAAGCAGTGGATCTGCGCCCGAGGCGAAACCAAGAACGCTGCGGTGAGCAAGCCAAAGACTAGGCCCGAGGCTCCAAGGGAACCGCCAACCTGGCCGTGAAGAACGGCCGCCTCGAGGCTGTTTGCACCCAGCATGATGCAAGTGCAGAGCACCAAGAATGGGACGGTGCCGATGGCGCCCTCGACAATACGACCGAGCAGCCAGAGATAGACTAGGTTAGATGCGAGGTGTAGGAAACCGACCTGCAAGAACGTGGACGACACCATGGTGAAGAGCGAGGGACTCTCCCAATTCATCGCTAGCAACTCGGAGTCGAGCACGCCTCGACTGACCAGGGTGTATACGATGACGTTGAGGAGCAGGATCAGCCGTGTTCCATAAGGTGGCGTGTCGCTATAGCAGGTGGTTCCGTAGGGGATAAACATAGACGGGGGGGTGCACTTGGGGGAAGGAGCAGCGAGCTCTTCTCCCTAGGGCCACGCTCATTCTAGGAAAACATAGCAAGTCCCGTGAGCGTGACCCAAGCTGGCGATTTTCGGGATCAAGGTGACTCCGCCGGTGAGCTCGGATTCGGACTTTGCCACTAGAGCTCGGTGGGGCCGCGGCGTTTCCCGCTGGGAAGAAGCTGCTACAATACGCGCGCTCACCATGGGGAAACTCTTCACATTACTACTGTCGGTTGTCCTGGCCGAGACCCTGTCCGCGCAGGTTCCCGTCGATCACGTCAGCGCGACCGACGCGTGGCCCGAGCAGACCCTCGCCGCCGATTCCGGCCTGCGCATTTGGGAGTACCCGAGCGCCGACGAGACAGCTTTCCACATGGCGATTTTGGTGGGCGTTGGCTCCAGGGATGAATCACCAAGAGAATCCGGAATCAGCCACCTGCTCGAGCACAGCCTGTTCCTCAGTACCGATCTTCGCAGCGAGGCGGAGCTGACCGAGGACCTGCGTCGCATCGGCGGCCAGAGCAACGGGCAGACCACCGTCGACTGGACCGCCTATTGGGTCTCTGTACCCGCAAGCCAGTGGCGCTTCGGGGTCGATTGGCTGACCGAACAGCTGGCCCGTCCGAAGTTCGTGACCGGTGAGGTGCTTCGCGAGCGCGGCATTGTGATCGAGGAGCTCAACACTCGTCACGCCCACGGCGCGGCGCCGGTGCTTGAACGACTGCTGTTCGGCGACCATCCCCTGGGCCACAGCATCGGAGGCACCGAGGCCACGGTCTCGCGCCTGAACACGGTCGACGTGGAGGACTGGTATGCCCAGTACTATCGCCAAGACAACCTGGTCGTTGCCTTTAGTGGGGACGTTCCTGGGGACGAGGTTGCGGAGAGGATTCAGGGCCAACTGGCGGGCCTGGCGACGGATTCGGCGGCTCGCGATGAACATGAGCTCGAGCCGAGGTTTGGGCCCGGCTTGATTGGCTCGGGTGATCACGCTCCGAACGATCGCAAGGGATTCCTGTACGCCGGGCACCTGGCCGAGCCGACGAACTCGGCGGACCTAGCTGCGCTGCTGATCGCGAACAGGTTGTTGAGCGATGCGGTGATGGATGAGGTTCGCACCAACCGAGGTCTCGCTTACAGCCCGAACTCCGAGCTGGTCATCAACGACGACATCTGGCGCCTGGCCTGCCGTATCGAGGTCGGCGAGCGCGACAACTTACCGGCGGTCCTAGCGGGTGTGGAGCTCGCGTTTGCCGGGCTTGCTAGGGGGACCGAAGAGAAGTACTTGCGCGCGAAGAGCAAGGTGTTGGCGTCCCTGGTCGTGACGGGGGCCGGCGGGCTGATGCAGAACGTCGAGCGCACTTGGGCGCTCCGGGAGTTGGGCAGCGCGACGGATCTAAAGCAAGCGGTCGGCGGCTTGAGCCGGTCGCAGTTCGCGGTGGCTATGGGGCGACTGCTGCCTGCGGAGAGGCAGTTTGTGCTGTCCGATTCGGTGGGAGTTGCGCGGCCGGAGACGGGGCCGCTGGCTTTGTTACTGACGTTGTTTGTGCTGGTCGTGTTGGCGGTGCTGTACTTTCCGCGATCGGTGCTGCCGCGGTGGTTGGAGCGGGTTTGGCCTCGGGGCAAGCGGTCGCGGGGGAAGCGGCAGGCTAAGGGGGCGTTGTTGCAGTTCCCGGGGAAGCGGGATTTGGATGATCTTGAGCGGGACTTTGGGGCTTACTTTGACGAGCTTGACGATAAGGGGGAGTGAAGGTTTAGGGCTCGGGGTGCTCGGGGTGCTCGGGGTGCCCGGTAGCGAGTTGGTGAGGTCGGACCTAGGGCTCGCGGTCTGGGAGGGGGCGGCCGGGTGTGGCGTTGCTTGTACGGCGTTGCTCGTACGGCGTTGCTTGTACGGCGTTGCTCGTTGAACGTTGCGGGTTGAACGTTGCGGGCGAGTTGGCGAGGGTTTTGGGATGGGGGTGCTTGGGGGGTCGCTTACGCATCCCCGGGGGAGGCGTCCTCACTTCGCTTGGGTGGAGTGGGGGTTATGGGCGACGATTAGGCGATGCTTCCACACCCCTTCGGGGTGTGGTTAATGAACCCACTTAAACCGCCAAACATCATCAAACGGCTTGATCGGCCAAAACACACTAACCGCCCGCCCCTGCATCATCCCCAAAGCCACAAACGGCTCCGCCTTAATCGGCCGGTCCACCTCAAACACCTCGCCAGCCTCATAAGAATGAAGCTCGCCGAACGTGTCGCGGAACCAGGTGATTGCGCGTAGGTCTTCGGTGCCGCGGTTGATCGTGAAGGGGTTCTGACCAGTGAAGAAGTCCGACTGGCCCATGTTGTCGGAGTTGCGGCTGTTGCCGGAGACTTGGGTCGGTTCGCCGTTCTCGTCGTTGACCTCTAGGGTGTAGCTGTCCCACTTGCGGCTGTCCGACGAGTTCAGGGTGTTGTCGCCCATCATGAAGAAGTGGTCTGCGGGGATCGTCCAGCTGTCTTCGATGGCGGGGGTGTAGAAGATGTCCCGGTAGACCATTAGGTGCTCGAAGCTGGCGCCGCCTTTGTTCTCTAGGAAGAGGGAGGAGGCTTGGTTCGAGGCGGTGGGGATCTCTTGTGCGCAGAGTACTTCGCCGTCTAGCTCTAGCTCGAGTAGGTCGTCTAGGTTCTGTGCGCCGAACTGGTATGTGCTGCCGGCCTTGAGCCTTAGGGGCTCTCCTTCGATGAGCGCGGTGAAGGGGGCGATCGAGGAGTTGGGGCCGCGATCGTTGACTTCGATGGAGGGCTTGGCGTCTTCGGGGGCGGCGGGGCCGGGGATGCGGAAGTTGTACTGCATGTGGCCCTCTAGCAGCTGGACTTCGATCCACTCGCAGTCGGCCATGGGCTTGACCTCGCCGCTCACGCGCAGGTCGCCGACTGTGCTGGAGCCGGAGTTGTTCTTGTTGCGCGGGATGCGATCCTTGAGCCCGTCGGGGTAGCCGTCGTTGTAGTTGTCCATGACGCTGCCGCGGGAGATGCCGTAGCGCATGCGGAAGTCGCCGGGGTGCTTGACGTCCCGACCGAAGGTCACCTTCAGGTCGTCGGCGCTGTGGAAGAGCGCATCACCGGCGTCCGCCTTGATCATGCTGAGCCAAGTCTCTTGCTGCACTCGGCGCGGCCGTCGCAGGACTTCCCAGCCCTCGTTGGCGGCGCTCCTGTCCTCGGCGCCAATGTCCCGGCGCCAGAGGTCGCCGTTGTGTACGCGGAACTCTTCCGGGCCGACGCCCACCACGCGCTTGACGTAGTTCTTGGACTGGTCGAGGGGGTAGCGGAAGACCCACGTCTCGAAGCGCAGCGGGTCGCGTAGCACCGGTGTGAACTTGTCG
>JBLHWM010000087.1:0-11602 GCA_047629095.1 Planctomycetota bacterium
TCCGGGTCCATCCCGGAGCGCGCGGCTCTTTGCTTGTCCGTTGCCGATCAATCTAGGTGAGCAGACTGAGTAGAGCGGGCGCATGGGCCCCGCTCGCGTCCCGTCTGCATGAGCTAGGTACGATTCCTAATGGGTCACGATTCCCTCCAAGTAAGGTCCATGGACTCGGTCGCGCGGGCCGATAAGATTTCACTATGAAGAAACTCCTGCTAATCCCAATCATGGCTGCAGTGCTTGTCGGATCGAGCTTCTCCCAGAGCACCGGCGAACAGGCTGAACTGCGAGCCAAGTACGAGAAGAAGATCGCCAAGGACTTCGTCTCCAGCGGGCACTGGATCTTGGACTACGATGACGCGCGCGCGAAGGCGAAGGCCGAGGGCAAGCTGCTCTTCACCTACTTCTCGCGCTCGTACTCCCCCTGAGGTCCCTGCGACTCCCTGGAGGGCCGTGCGCTCTCCGACCCAGCATTCCCCGCGTTCAGCGAGACCGTCGTGCCGTACTTGCACGTCACGACACGCCTCGACAATGTCCCCTACGACAAGCTACTCGGTGAGAAGGGCTTCGGGAGTTTTCCGACCTTGGCCTTCATGGATCACGAAGGTAACGTGATCGGCCAGCCGAGCGACCGCACAGTTGCCGCCTTCGCCAGTACGCGCGACGCCTTGATCGAATTGGATGCCGTGCGCAAGAGAGCCGACGCCGGGGATCCCGTGGCAGCCGTTGAGCTGCTGTTCTTGGAGTTCACCCTGGGCAAGATCAAGACCGACGCTCTCGAGGCTGGTGTCGCGAACCTAGCCGAGCACGCAACTCCCGCGCAGCTAGCCCGGGTCAAGCAGGTCGTGCTCGACGCTCGCATCTACGCTTTGTACATGGCGGGCTACCGAGGTGAGGAGCCCGACATGGTCGGAAAGATGGCCAGCATCCTTGCGTCGGGCCAGACCCCCACGCCGGGCTCCCCATCCTGTAGCCTGTTCTGGAAGATCCTCGGTGTGCATGCCCAGGTCACGGGCAACACGAAGCTTCTGCGCCGTGTCGCCACTGGTATGCGCGCGGACATGCCCTCGGACGCGCGCCTCCAGA
The DNA here is from genome assembly GCA_047629095.1 of Planctomycetota bacterium. Taxonomy (GTDB): domain Bacteria; phylum Planctomycetota; class UBA1135; order UBA1135; genus CALBMX01. Next base: position 1,081 of record JBLHWM010000087.1, read on the forward strand.
CACTGGCTGGGCACTACGAGGTGACTGCACTTGGCCTCGACAAGCGCGACGCTCTGATCGCACGCCAAGCCGCTGGCGAAGAGAAGCTCGCGGCGCAGATCCTCTTGATCGAGGCGCGCCTTGAAGCCATCGACTTCGCTTCCTTCCGCGAGCGCCTGGGAGCTGCGATGGCCGCTGCTACGCCTGAGCAGAAGACTGAACTCGCCCAGGCCGACGTGGACCTGGAGGTCAAGCACCTCTCGGATTCCTACTCGGCAGATGCTGATAAGCAGACGATCCAACTGCGCGCCTTGGCTCTGCTGGAGACCAACCCGACCAAGCCTTCCGCGGACCTAGTGGGCCTGCTGCGAGGTCCGATCTACGACTACGCGCGTTCGATCACGGATCCCGAGAGACTCGACGGCCACGCCGAGGCGATCTCGAAGCGGCAAGGTCCCGACTCCCCCGCCCAGGACCTGGTCAAGATGATCGCGGCGATGGCCGAGGGACTGCGCAAGGTGCGGTAGGCACCGGCTCCCCGCTCTGGAGGGCGGCTACAAAATGAGCCGCGCGCTCCGGGTCCACCCCGGAGCACGCGGCTCTTTGCCTGGCCGCTTACTCGACTCCGGGCGAGCCGAAGTCCGCAAGTCTCAGTCCGCGTCCCCGTAGGCTTGCCGCAGGCGCTGCAACTCGGCCTCGAGCTCGCGCCGAATGTCCGCGTAGTCCGGCTCGTCGAAGCAGCTGCTTAGCTCGTTGGGATCGCGCTCGAGATCAAAGAGCTCCCATTCGTCAAGGTCGTGGTAAAAGATCAGCTTGTGGCGCTCGGTGCGCACGCCGTAGTGACGCGGCACAGCGTGGATGCCTACCTCGAAGTAGCGGTAGTAGATCGAGTCGCGCCAATCGCCCTCGGCCATGGGCTCGTCGCGCAGGATCGGCACCAAGCTCTGACCCTGCATCGCACTGGGAATCGCGATGCCCGCGGCCTCCAGGAACGTCGGCGCGAAGTCTAGGTTCTGCACCAGGTGCTCGTCCGTGCGGCCCGGCGCAATCGTGCCGGGCCAGCGTACGACCAAGGGCAGCTGCAGGCTCTCTTCGTACATCCAGCGCTTGTCGTACCAGCCGTGCTCGCCAAGGAAGAAACCCTGGTCCGAGCTGTAGACGACGATCGTGTTCTCGTCGAGCCCGTTCTCTTCAAGCCACGTCGTGATGCGCCCCACGGAATCGTCGACGCCGTTGATGCAGCGCAGGTAGTCCTTGATGTAGCGCTGGTACTTCCAGCTTGTGAGTTCGTCGCCCTCTAGCTCGCCGGCGAGGCGCGCGTCGCGGAAGGCCTCGTTACCCGGAGTGTAAGCGGCGAGCCAGGCCGCGCGCTGCTCCTCGTTCATACGCGCCTCCAAGCCCTCGGCCCACTTGTCCGGGCCATCGAGCTCGATGGCCGCCTGGTCCTCGACGCCCCAGTAGGCCGTCGGCACCTTCAGGTCGTACCACAGCCACATGTGGTCGGCGATGGACATCTCTTGGGTCTGAGCGCCACTCGCGCGCCCCTTGTAGTCATCGAATAAGGTCGCGGGCTCGGGCAGGTCTTGATCGGCATACAGAGCGTGCTGCTCGGGCGAGGGCATCCAGCTTCGGTGGGGCGCCTTGTGCTGCAACATCAGCAGGAAGGGCTCTGCGGGATCGCGCTCTTGCTCGAGCCACGCAATGCCCAGATCGGTGGTCACGTCGGTGGCGTAGCCGTCGATGCGGCGGCGCTCGGTCATGTTCTGCGAGGCTTGCTGCTCTGCGCTAGCCTCCTCATCGTAGTTTGCGGCGGGGCGAATGAACTCGGGCGAGTAGTACTGCCCCTGGCCCGGGAGGATGTCCCAGTAGTCGAAGCCTGTGGGGTTGGTCTTGAGGTGCCACTTGCCGATTAGGGCCGTTTGGTAGCCCCCATCGCGCAGCAGCTTCGGGAAGGTCTCTTGGCTCCCGTCAAAAACGCTGCCGTTGTTGGTGACCCCGTTCACGTGGCTGTGCTTCCCCGTCAGCACGACGGCGCGGGCCGGGGCGCAGATGCCATTGGTGCAAAAGGCGCGGTCGAAGCGCAGCCCCGCGGCGGCCAGGGAGTCGATGTTGGGGGTCTCTGCGAAGCTTGCGACGACGGAGTTTTGGTACGTGCCGATGGCTGCCGTGGCGTGGTCGTCGGAGTAGATGAAGACGATGTTGGGGCGCGTCCTTTGGGCCGACTCGGTGGACTCTTGCGAGCCTGGAAGGGCTGCCAGTTTGAGAGCCTGCTCGTCACCGCCCGAGACGCCCGAGCAAGAGGAGACCAAGACCGCAGCCAAGGCCGGAAGGAGGACAGCCCAAGGGCTCTTCATCAAGCTAATGTTCATGGGGATCACCTAGGCCCTGGGGCCCTATGTTCAGTTGATTTCGTTGGCGAATGCGCAGGCTTCCGAAGCTACTGCGCGACCTCGACGCAAGCTGCGAGCAGCGCGCCGACGGTCGTGCGGCAACGCGCCACGCAGGTGTCGGCGGCTCCGTAGTAGACCAGCACTTCGCTGGCATCAGCGGCAAATCCGCCCGCATCCAAATCGCGCACGAGCCAGCCACTCGGGAAGACCACGTTAGGAACTTGGCCCGTGAGCTCGTAGACCTCGCGCGGCTCCAGGATGTTGTCCCAGGTTCGCGCCAGGACCTTCGACGGGTCTTCCAGGTCCATGAGCACAGCGCCGGCCTGGTAGATGTTGGAGCTGGCGAAGTGGGTCGCGACGCCGTGGTAGATGTGCAGCCATCCCCGGCGCGTTTTGACCGGCGGAGGGCCCGACCCGATCAGCTCGTCCCAATAGCGCCAGCGGCCTTCGAGGACCGGCGGCCCGACCAGGGACCAGTGGATCAGGTCCGGGGACTCGCTCAAGCGGATCGCGTCGCCGGTGGCCACGCCGCCGGCGGTCGTGGTCCCGTTGGGACGTTCGAGCCGTAGGTAGCGGCCGCCAACTTTCTCGGGGAAGAGCACGCCGTTGCGCGAGGCCTCTTCCGAGAAGCCGAGGAACCGGAAGTGCGCCATGTCGTCCGTGACCGCCACGCCCAAGCGGCAAGCGTCGTCCATGTCCGCGGCGAAGATCACCACAACCTGATCGCCAATGAAAGTTAGCCGCGGGTCGTAGATGTGGTGGATGGCGCGGGTCTCGGACTCGATACCGTCGAACTTGACGCAGGTGTCCGCGACTTCAAAGTCGAGGCCGTTCGTGGACGACGCGAGCACCAAGGACGTGGCCCGCGACCGCGCTTGCACCCGCAACATCAGGTAATCAAGGCCGCGAAAGTGCACGGCGCCTGGGTTGAAAACGGACGAGGGATCGATGAGACCCGTGGCGGTAGGAATGTCGGCACGGGTCAGGAGCGGCGCTCTGGGATCGCGTTCCAGCATTACCAGATGTGCCCCTTTTCATCCATGCGCAGGGTCATGCCTGTGTCGCCCGCAGTCCAGGTCAGCACGGCTTCGAAACCCGAAGGTGTGGAGTGCAGCGCAAGCTCGCAGCCGGACTCGGCGAGCAGTTTGCGGGCCAGTATCGACAGCTTTGACGTGTCCTCGGTGAAGCTGTGCATAAGTCCGCGCAGGGTGTGCATGCTGTCGTAGACCTCGTGCAAGAGCTCGCGTTGGGCGAGGTCTGCGGGCGGCGCGAATGCGCTGGGCACGGACAGCGCCCCGGACTCGTCCATGGCAAACATGACCAGGCCCCAGGACTCGGGCTCGTGCATGGCGATGACACCCTGGGGCGACCACACCCAGTTGTCTTCCGGCAGGCGCTCGCCCGCGGGGCCCTTGCGCTTCACGTAGCCGCGCTCGCCGTCGACCTTGTCGAGCTGCCATTGGACGCGGCTGAAGTTCACCCACCACACGTCTCCATCCACAGGCGGCACGGGGCGACCCGCGATGGCGGCGAGGGCGTGGAAGGGAATCGCGATCTCCATCGTCCAGCCTTGGTCCACATCGCGGTTGTCGTTCAGGGTGCCCATCATTTGCACGCCGCTCAACAGGCCGGGGGTGTCGAACTCGTGAAGTGCTGGCCCGCCGTCCCGGTAGGGCTTTTCGAGCAAGAGGTCCCACTCGGTGCCGAACGCGTTGATCTCAAGCTCGTAGTAATCGTGGGTGTCACCGTCGGGGTCGATGAAGACCTCGAAATCGTTGTCGTAGAAGATGACCGAGTCGCGCTTCGTTAGCGTAGCCCAGAGATCGGGCTCTTCCATGATCGCGGCCACGTAGAAGTAGTCGTCGTCCCAGAGCATCTTTGCCAGGGTACCGTGGCGCGGCTCGGGCAGGGAGCTGCCCTGGATATCCACGAACAGGTTGGTCTCGACCGCGTGCAGCCAGGCCTGCTCATCGAGAACGCCATCCACCACGATGGGCTGCCCGGTGCGTTGGGCCACATAGGTCTGGCGCTCGTCGGGAGCGGAGTCGTCCATCTGCGAGGTGCGGGTTGCCACGGCTCCGGGCACAGCCGTGACGACCGTGGCTTCGGGAGCGGACAGGCAGGCGGAAGCACACAAGGGCAGAACAAGCAGGGGCACAACTTTCATGTGCCCAACGATAGCACGGGAGCCTTTCGGTGGACCAGCCCGTCGCCTACACTTGGGCCATGATGACCGCTCTTGAGACCGACTTCGCAGCTGGACAAGGGCGATGAACCTAGCCACCCTAGACTGGATCATCATGGGCTTGCTGCTCGCCACCTTGACGGGTGCAGCGCTCAGCACCAGGCGCTACGGCAACAGCGTCTCGGGCTTCCTCGCGGCAAACCGTTGCGCGGGCCGGTACCTGATCTCCGTCGCCTTCAACATGGCGCAGCTCGGCGTGATCACGTTGGTCTGGTACTTCCAGCAGAACTACGACGTGGGCTTCACGTCGATCTGGTGGAGCCTCATGGAGGGCCCCGCCATGATCCTGATGGCCCTGTCCGGTTGGGTCATCTATCGCTTCCGTCGCACGCGAGCCATGACCCTCGCGCAGTTCTTCGAGATGCGCTACAGCAAGAGCTTCCGGGTCTTCGCGGGTCTGGTCGCCTTCATCTCGGGCATCATCAACTACGGCATCTTCCCCGGCGTGGCCGCGCGCTTCTTCATCGCGCTCTGCGGGTTGCCCGAACACTTCCAGGCGTTCGGCTACCAGGCCAACACGTTCCTGTCCTTGATGATCGGCTTGATGGCGATCGCGCTGTTCTTCGTCTTCCTCGGGGGTCAAATCGCCGTCATGGTCACGGACTTCGTGCAAGGCGTCTTCAGCAACGTCGTGTTCCTCGCGATCATCGGCTACATCATGTTCAGCATGCCCTGGGCTCACATGTCGGACACGCTGCTCGGCAATGTATGGGAGGGGCGCTACGTCATCGATGGGCTCAATCCCCTAGCGGGCAAGTCCATGGTCGACCCCTTCGACCTGGGCAAGGAGAGCAACTTCAACGTCTTCTACTGGCTGATCAGCATCGTGATTCTGTTCTACGGAATGCGAGCGTGGCAGGGCGACCAGGGCTACAACGCCGCCGCCAAGAATGCCCACGAGGCGCGCATGGCCAACATCCTGAACGGCTGGCGCTTCCGCGTGCTGATGCTGATCACGATCGTACTGCCCCTGGCGATCCGCACGATCATGCACCACCCCGCCTACGCCCTCGACGCGGGCACGATTGACGGGATCCTAGGTGCGTACCCCACCGATGCGCTGAAGTCCGAGGTCCGCACGCCAGCGGCCACGGCGCTGCTCTTGCCCACGGGCCTACTCGGCCTCTTCGCCGCGTCGATGCTCGGCGCATTCATCAGCACCAACGACACGTACCTGCACTCCTGGGGATCGATCTTCGTACAAGACGTCGTACTTCCCTTCCGCAAGAAGCCCCTGTCCACCCGGGCCCACCTGCTGCTGCTCAAGTCCTCGATCTTCGCCGTCGCGATCTTCGCCACGGTCTTCAGCTACCTCCACGAGCCAAGCCAGTACATCTCCATGTTCCTGGCACTCACCGGCGCCGTGTTTGTCGGTGGCGCCGGCTCCGCCATCATCGGCGGCCTGTACTGGAAGCGAGGTACAACCGAAGCCGCGTGGACCGCGATGATCCTTGGACTGCTGTCGAGTAGCGCCGGCATCGTGCTCAAGCAGGACATCCTGGTGACAAGCTTGGGTGAATGGGACGCTGCGGGCGGGCTGCTTGCCCCGATTGGCCAGTTCGGCCTCTGGATCCACCACAGCCCATGGATCACCGGGCAGGTGCTCGCGTTCGTCGCGATCCTGCTCGCGATCACCTCCTACATCGGCGTCTCACTGCTCGGTCCACAACGCGAGCACAACCTCGACAAGCTGCTGCACCGGGGCGCGTATGCCTCGCAAGAGGATCAAGTCGAATCCAAGAACCAGCACGCTCCGTGGCTGGTCAAGCTTGGCTTCAACACCGAGTTCACCGGTAGCGACAAGTGGGTCACCTTGGTCACCGTCTCGTGGCCCTTGGTCTGGACCGTGATCTTCATCATCGGCACGATCTACAACGTCAACTTCGAGGTCTCTGACGAGGCGTGGCTCGGCTGGTGGCGCGGCTGGATGTGGTTCACCTTCGCCGCAGGCATCGTGATCATGACGTGGTTCACGATCGGAGGCGTCCGGGATTTGCGCGACATGTATCGCAGCCTCGAGCACTTCCACGCCAGCGAAGAAGACGACGGTCAAGTTTAGGTTCCAGCATCCGACACTTCGGCGGAATCCGCCTGATGCGCGCCGTGCCACTGCTAGACTGCGGGCTCGCGTGCCAGCAGCGCTCGACTGCCTCAGTCCCAACTAGCCCCGCCCAAAGGAACTCCTCGCCATGACCCCGTCCAACGCTCCGAAGTTCACCAAGCTGCGCGGCCGTCTCCTCATGGAGGAGCCACTGCTCAACAAGGGCACGGCCTTCAACTCGGACGAGCGCACGGACCTCGGCCTGCGCGGCCTCCTGCCGCCCTACGTCACGACACTTGAAGAGCAGATCGCGCGCCTCTACGGCGAGTTCTCCGCCAAGGGAACGGACCTCGAAAAGCACACGTTCCTGCGCAACGTCCAGGATGAGAACGAGACTCTTTTCTACGCGCTGCTGCTGCGGCACATCAGCGAGATGACGCCGATCGTGTACACACCCACCGTGGGCGAGGCGTGCCAGAACTTTGGCAAGATCTTCCGCCGCCCACGCGGCCTGTACTTCAGCTATCCGAACAAGGAGCGCATCGATGAGATCTTCGACAACGTGCACGAAGACGTCGATGTCATCGTGGTGACCGACGGTGGTCGCATCCTCGGACTCGGCGACCAGGGTGCCGGCGGCATGGGCATTCCGATCGGCAAGCTCTCGCTCTACAGTCTGTGCGGCGGTATCGATCCCGCGCGCACCCTGCCGATCCTGTTGGATGTGGGTACGAACAACGAGGAGCGCCTTGCGGATCCGCGCTACCTCGGTTGGCGCAACCACCGCATTACCGGCACCGAATACGACGACTTCGTCGAGTGCTTTGTGCGCGCTGCGATCCGGCGCTTCCCCAAGGTGCTACTGCAGTGGGAGGACTTCTCCTCGGACAAGGCCGAGGTGCTGCGAAGCCGCTACGAGAATCGCTTGTGCAGCTTCAACGACGACATCCAGGGCACGGCGGCCAGTACCGTTGGCACCCTGCTCTCGGCGGTCAGCGTGACCCGCGAACCGCTCGAAGACCAGATCTTCGTGATGCTGGGTGCGGGCTCTGCGGGCTTCGGCAACTACAGCCTCTTGGTGCGCTGCCTCGTCAGCAAAGGACTGACCGAGCTTGAAGCCCGCGCGCGCATCTTCGTGGTCGACTCCAAGGGACTCTTGCACGACGGCCGTGAGAACATGACGGGCCTCAAGGCGCACATGCTCCAGCCCCGGGCGAACCTGTCCAGTTGGGACTTCGACGTGGACCAAAAGCACAGCGCCCTGGACGTCGTTCGCAACGCGCACCCCACTGCGATCATCGGCGCCACCGGACAACCGAACACCTTCACCAAGGAGATCGTCACGCTCATGGCCAAGCAGACCGAGCGGCCAATCTTCATGCCTCTCTCCAACCCCACGTCGAAGGCCGAGGCCACCCCCGCGGACCTCTTGGAGTGGACCGCGGGCAAGGCGCTGATCGCCACCGGCAGCCCCTTCGATCCGGTGCAGTCCGGCGGCCGCCTGCACACCATCTCCCAGGCCAACAACGTCTACATCTTCCCGGCCATAGGCCTTGGCGTACTGTCCGCAAACGCCGTGCGCGTCACCGAGGGCATGTTCCTCGCCGCCGCCTTGACCCTTGGCGAAGCCTCCCCCGCCAAGGCCGATCCCGACGCGCCGCTCTTGCCGCCCCTCAACGAGATCCGCAACCTCACCAAGACGATCGCCCTCGCCGTCGCCAAGCAGGCCCGGGACGAAGGTCTAGCCGACCGCGTCAGTGACGCCGAGCTCAAGGCGCGCATCGATGACCGCATGTGGGAGCCGGTCTACCAGCCCCTTGGCGCCTGCTAAGAGAGCGGTCGTCCTGAGACGAAGCCATGCTTGAGCCAGCGCAGAGCGCGACGGCGAGACCGCGGACGCGGGCCTGTTTTTCGCTGGGTGCGGCTTAGTCACAACCGACGCTGCAGGATCGAAGCGAGGATGCCGAGTCGGCAGTGTTTTCGGCGGGCTACTAGGCGCGAGTTAGGACGGCAGGCCCAAGTAACGCGCCGCGTCCTCGTCGCCAGGATTCGCCAGGACCTCGTCCTGTGGACCGGCCGCGACCAGCACGCCGCGCTCGTCGCGGTACCAGAACACGGCAAGATCATCGGCTAGGCGCCGAGCTTGGCCCAGGTCGTGGGTCACGATGGCGATGGCGAGCTGCTTGCCGAGCTCGGTGATGAGCTGCTCGATCACCTTGGCCGCCATCGGATCCAAGGCGCTGGTGGGCTCGTCGAAGAGCAGCGCTTCGGGTTCGAGCGCTAGGGCGCGCGCGATGCAGAGTCGCTGCTGCTGGCCGCCGGACAGGCTCAGGGCCGACGCGCCAAGGCGGTCCTTGACCTCGTCCCAAAGGCCGACCCGGCGCAGGCTCGACTCGACCTTTGCCGCAAGCTTGGCCTTGTCCCGCAGACCGTGTTCGCGCAGGGCAAGTTCGATGTTGCGGGAGATGGAAAGAGGGAAGGGGTTCGGCCTCTGGAAGATCATCCCGATGCGCTGGCGAAGTCCGTACGGGGCCTCTTTCGCCTGCAGGATATCGACGCCGTCCACCAGCACCTTGCCGTCCACCGTACAGCCGGGCAGCAGGTCGGTCATGCGGTTGAGCGCATTCAGGAAGCTCGACTTGCCGCAGCCCGAAGGCCCCACAATGGCGCGAATCCGGCAGCACGGCAGCTCTAGGCTGACACCCTCCACCACGGTCTTACCATCGAAGGCGACCGATACATTCTCCGCGCGAATCATGCCGCCAACCTAACGGAAAAACGCCGCGCCGCAACCCGCACGCCGCCATTGATCGCGAAGAGCGCAACCACAAGAACAAGAGCGCTAGCGTAGGCGCGTTGGTCGGCACCGGGGACATTCATAGCGAGGTCGAAGATGTGTACGGAGATGGCGCGGCCCGAGTCGAAGACGTCGCCAGGAAAGCGCGTCACGTAGCCCGCGGTGAAGATCAAGGCGGCCGTCTCCGAGAGGGCTCGGCCCACGCCCAGGATCAACCCGACGGCCATGCCCGGTGCAGCCTGGGGCGCCAAGATGCGGAACAGGGTCGTTGTCTTGGAGAGCCCCAGAGCGCTGGCCGCGAGGCGTTGGTCGGCTGGCACAGCGGACAGCGACTGCTCCATCGTCCGAATCAAGATTGGCAGGATCATGCAGGCTAGGGTCAGGCCACCGGACAGGATCGAGTAGCCCATGCCTAAAGCGATGCAGAACAGCGCGTTGCCAAACAACCCGAAGACGATCGATGGCACGGCGTTAAGCATGTCGAGGCTCGACCGTACGAGGCTCGGAAAGCGCCGCCCGTTGCCATTGGACAAGAGCACCGCGGAGAAGAATCCTAAGGGCAGGGCTACCGAGGTCGCCACGGCGACGATCCATAGAGTTGACACGATCATCGGAGCGATGCCGCCCTCGCGTCCGGACTGTGTTGGAGGCTGGCTGAAGAACTCCCAGGAGATCGGTCCGATGCCGCGCAGACAGAGGTCCACGACAATCCAAACGAGCACCGCGCAGACGCCCATGGAGATGGACCAGAGCAGCGCATAGGGAATGCGTTCGCGGTTCATGTGCGGGACCCTCGCAAGGACGGAGCGGAGCTATGAGCGGCACCGCCAAAGAGGCTCGACAACATCACGAGCAGAGCCACGAGCAACATCAGAATCAGCCCCACCACAAACAAAGCAGCGCGGTGATCCTGGGTCGCATAGCCCATCTCCAAGGCGATGTTCCCGGTCAAGGTGCGCACGGGTTCGCGCAGTCCCTTGGGCCAGGCGACCACATTGCCGGCCACCATTAGCACGGCCATGGTCTCCCCCACCGCGCGACCTGTTGCGAGCACGAGTCCCGCGATAATA
>JBLHWM010000088.1:0-11576 GCA_047629095.1 Planctomycetota bacterium
CCTCGTCCGACTCGCGCACGGAGGGCGGCTCGACTAGCTTCGCCACCATCGCTTCGCTCCAGGGGCCAGACGGCAGCTGGTTGATCGTGTAGTCGAACTCGTCGTGCAGCAATCCGATGCCGGGGATCTTCACGCGAACGCAGCGGCCCGCTTCGAGATCGGGAATCGTGATCTTCAGGTCGCGTCCGTCGGCCGAGAGAGTCGCGCTCGAGACCGCGTGCTCTGCCCGGCGCATCATGGGCGAACCGTAATCCCACCACCAGTTGTAGTCGTAGGTGTAGACCTCGATCGTCGCGGGATCGGGAGCCGCCTCAAGGGCTTGGGTAAACTTGAGCTGGAAGCCGTCGTCCCGCAGATTGATCTCTTGGTATTCGAGCGCTTCCTCGCCGGTCCAGTTCAACCGAGCAATACCAGAGCCCGGCGCGCGCCCGCCCCAACCGCGGTTGGTCATGCCGACAAACAGCGTGCCCGTGGGGCCGAACTGAAGACGGAAGGCGCTGCCCACCTCTTGGCGGAAGAGCACCACTGCGCCCTGGGTCTGGCCCTGCACCTCTTCCAATAGCGCCCGAAAGACGAGTCCATTCGTCAATTCAGCGATCAGGAGCTGGTCCTTGAACTTACCCAGGGCTGGGTGATCCGGAATCGGAACCATGTTGCCCGAGGAGCGCGACCACTCGTAGGGGATCCACACCGCGGGCGGTGTGCGCTTGGTTTTCGGGGGCAGCAGGCTGCTGGGGACGAGCTCGCCGTTGCCGTACTCTTCGGTCCAACGCAGGGACGCGGGGTGGCTGAAGAACTCCCCGCCCTTGACCTCGAAGAGACCACCGGCGGGTATCCAGTCGCCTTGGTTTTCGGTGAAGAGCAGGCGCCCCTCGGCGTCGAAGCCCATACCGGCCGGACCGCGTACACCGCTCGAGTAGGGCGTCACGTCTCCCTCGGGAGAGATCTTCAAGATCCAACCGCGGTTGGGCTCGACGCTCAGGCCGTGCCACCACTCCGGCGACCAGAAGCCGACGTTGGTGCCCATGTAGAAGTTGCCCTCGTCGTCGATCGGCAGGCCGAAGGCAAACTCGTGGTAGTTGCCACTCATGCCCCAATCCTGGGTGATCGTCTCGATACGATCGCAGACCTGGTCGCCGTCCAGGTCGATCAGCTCCGACAGCTCGCCGCGCTGGGCAAGGTAGATGCGATCGTCGCGGACCGTAAGTCCAAGCCCCTCGTGCAGTCCCTCGGCGAAGATGTGAAACTTGGCGTCGGCGGGATCCTCGGCATCCGCATTGTCGATCCACCAGACGCGTCCGCGACGGGTGCTGACGAGCATCGTCCCGTCGGACAGGAACGCCATGCCGCCGACCTCGATCACCTCGCCCTCGGGCGGGGTCAGGTAGTCGACGGTGTAGTACTGGGCCTCATCGGCCTGGGGCGCGAAGGCAAGAGCTGCGGTGAGTAGCAACATTAGAGTGCCTCCTTAAGGGCGGCTAGGTTGGCTTCTGTGGGCTTGAGTCCATAGAGCACATCATGGGTCCACCTGACTGGAACCGTGTCGGATGTAGGTGCCGCGACGAAACCATTGAGCGTCCCCTGGGTCATCCAAACCGTCCCAAAGCCACGTTCGTCTTCCATGATCTGCGCATCTCGACCGGAGCTCGAAAGATCCGGCAGGTCACTAAAGCTTCCATCTGCAAAGAGAGCCACATGGATATCAGCCTCCCCCACTGCCCAAGCATCAAAAGTACGCCGAAAACCCGTCCAGCCACCCAAACTCAAGGCCTCTACATGTTCTTGCACGGTGGCTACTCGTTCGGCGCCGTGATAGAGGTCGTACTCGACAATGGCCGAATCGGTGCGAATCTGAGTCGCCGCAAACTCTGCTCGAGCCACGGATAACGCTGCCTCTTCGCTACTGGGTTCAACGTCCCAATTTAATATCGTCCAACCCAGCTCTCCGAAAACATCGTCCATTGTGAACACCACTTCACCCAGAGGTTCCAACGTGTCGCCGCCTCGGTTCTCCCAGTCGCGGCGATCCACGAACTCGCCTTGACGCACGGCGAGCAAGCGCATGTCCTCCCGGTCGTACTGAAAGCTCAGCCCGTCCAATCCACCCACGAGCAGACCGCGCGGCGTCATCTCGTCGCCCTCACGCAGGGGCGGGAAGCTGCCGCGAACCACGAGCGGCTTGTCGGTCACGGTCATCACGGTCGCGCCGGGCACTACGGCCACCCGCTCGGGTCCGAGTGAGATCACGTGGTCGACCACGGCGCGCCGCTCTTGCTCGGTCAAGCTGTCCTTGAAGCCGGGCATGGGCGTGCCGCCGATGCCGCTGGAGACCGTGCGATACAGAGCCTCGGGCGTGTTGCCGAAGGAGAAGCCTCCATCCACAAAGCTGCGGGCGGGCTTGTCGAACTTGGCCAAGCCGTTGCCGTCGCCGGTCGCGCCGTGGCACAAGGCGCAGGCCGCCGCGAAGACTTGGGCACCCATCTCGGCGGGGCTCTGGGATCCGTCCGCCAGGGCGCCCGAAGCTGCGGGCTTCGAGATTTCACCCGCCTCGTTCTCCACGAGAGCCTCAGAACCCGCTCCAGGGGCGGGTTTCGGCTCTTCGCCGCCTCCGCAGGACGCTACTAGGCACAGGGCCGCGCTCAAAAATACACGAAGGGAAGACGAATCCGCGATAGCCATGGCCGAGGGACCTTTTATTAGGGGGGGAGGGTGGTGATGCGGCAGCCGCGACAGAGAACATAACCTGTAGCCCCGCATTTCCAGAGGCATTCTTTGTCCATCCACGGCCTTGCACGGGTTCTGCGAAGCAGCGACACAGCAGCCGTCAAAATGCTATTAATATCAGTATATTGGCCAGTTTAGCCCGTAGACCATCAAGGTTGCGCGCCCTATATCCCACGCGCCCCCTCGCCTCCTCCTCCACACAAACTCAAGCCGCGTCATGAACCTCCGCCATCTACTTCCCTTCGCCTTTTTCGCAATCCTGAGCTCATCTGCCACAGCTCAACTCCACACCGTGGTCGGCCCGCCCGCCGTCCCCATCGGCGGCGACCTGTCGATCACCTTCGCCAACGACTACCCCGGCAAGTTCGGTGTCACCAGTAACCTCTGGCGCATCCTCGACGCCGGCGGGAACGAAGTCTACGCCCCCACAGCCCCCGTCTTTTCTCTGCTGATGGGCGCCGGCGGCTGGTTCAACTTCCGCTGGGACCTCAAGGACCAGGGCGGGAACACGGTCCCCGTGGGCAAGTACAGACTCGAGGTCCAGTACGACTTCGGCGCGCCGGTGGACACGTTCCCCTTCACCGTCAAAAGCGGTGGTGCGGGCCTTGTCTTCGAAGGCCGTGCTACCACGACCCCACCCTTCGGCGGAGGCACAGGTCGCAACTTCTACCTGACCTCACCGGCGGACGCGGGCATGCCGTACATGCTGCTTGCATCGATCTCGAACACGGTCGGGACGGCCACCTGTGGCGGCACGGTGCCCTTGGACATCACGCCTCTTCTACTCAAGTCGCTGGAGCCCAACACGGTCTTCCAGAACTCCTTTGGCACCCTCAATGGCGCGGGCGAGTCCACGGCTCCCAGGTTCGACCTGCCCCCGATTCCCGCACTGGTCGGCATCAGTCTAGAGTCCGCCTTCATCGTGCTCGACCCGGCCTCGCCCTGCATCATCCGGCGCATTTCTAACGCCCACTCGATGACGATTCTGTAGAGCGCGGATCCTAATCCGCGCAGCCCAATGACTGCGACTTGGCTGCAAACGAAAGCGACGCCTTGCCCCCTAAACAGGTGGCAAGGCGTCGCTTGTTTAGGAGCGCATGTCCGCCTAGGGCTGTAAGACGCCGAGCAGCAAGTTCGAGAGTTCAAGAGGACCGCCGGGCAAGGTCGTTGAGCCGGCGGCCGCCTGGAAAGCAAACTCCACCCCAACGAATCCGGGGAGGGGCGGGATGTTGAGGTTTAGGCTACTGGTGCCCAACGCCATGGCCGAGGAGCCAAGCAGGTACGGTGCGGTTCCAAGACCCAGGAGAACCTCTCCAACGCCGGGGAAATTCACTCCGCAACCCGTGAGGGCTGTGCCGTCGCTGCCGGCGTAGTAGAAGACAAAGCCCGAGGTGAAGACCGCGGAGGTCGCAGTCAATCCAAGCGCCGTGCCCGGGGCGAGGGCCGGAGATGTTGAAGTCAAGGCTAGCGGGTTTCCAAAGCAACCGGCGACCGAAGTGAAGCCGGCGCCCTGGACCTCAAAGGCACCAAAATCGATGATTGGAGCCGATCCGAAGCCGGTATCGGGTACAAGGCCAAGGTCGATGTTGCGCGGATTGCCACCGAAGTCGAGCACGCTGCCCGCGGGGGGAGCGTTGTTGTTGCCAGCGTCGACGGCGGGCGAAGTGGGCTTCAATCGAAGGTCGCCCGAGGGCCCGCCATCGAACTGGGGATCGGCGGAGAGGTTGCCCGTTCCAGCCAAGCCACCTTGGACGATGCAGTAGGTCGCGTTGATCGAACCTGTCAGCTGATTGGCCGATGCCATTGCCCCACCGGGGCCCTGGTTATTCCAGAAGATCGAGTTGCGAACGACGGTGCTGCCCGCACCTTGATTGCGCATGCCACCCTGGGCCTGGCTCGTGGCCGTATTGCCCACAATGGTGCAATTGGCGAAGCGAGTGTTGCCACCTGAGCCGACCCAAATGGCGCCTCCACCACTTCCACCGGTAGCCGTGTTGTTGCGGAAAATGCAGTTGGTCACAAGCACGCCATTGGTGCTGAAGATCTCAAGCGCACCGGCTCGGTTCGCCGTGTTGCCCTGGAAGAGGCAGCGCTCAAAGCGCACAGCTCCACCAAAGGCGATATCGAAGGCTCCGCCGAAAGCACCACCAACGCCATCCTGGAAGGTGCAGTCGGTAAAGGATGGTGCCGCGCCGTTGTTGCAGTACCCGGCGGCGCCTCCGAAAGTCGAGCGGTTCGCGATGAAGCGGCAGTTGCGAACCGTGGGGCTCACGTTGCCGTCGCAGAGGATTCCGCCCCCACGATCATTGTTGGAGCCAGCCGAATTGGCGTTGCCACCGACCACGTCGAAGCCATCGATCACGGCTGTGGCGTTGGTGCCCGCCGTGCGAATGATGTGAAAGCTGTTGTCGCCAAAGCTACCGAGGGCGTCGTCTCCAGCGAGGTCTCCGCTCAGGATACTCGGGGCCGTGCCGAAGGCCGGACGGTCCGCGGGACTCGCCTCGCCACCCAAGAAGCCACCGTAGAGCGTCACGCCGTTGATCAGCTGGAAGGAGTCGCTTCGAGTCAACCCAGACGACGCGAGGTAGGTGCCGTCCGCAACGTAGATGTCGTCTCCGGACGTGGCGGCAGCCAGTGCCACCTTAACGCCAATCGAGCTTTGGATTGCATTCGCCCAACTCGACCCGTCGTCCAGTCCGGTCGTTAGGTTGGCGTCGACATAGATCGTGCCAGCGCTGGCAGCTTGGGCCAGGAGAGCTAGGGTCAGGGTGGTCTTTAGGATGGTTCGCATTGCAGTTTCTTAGGGGGGGGGGACGCGGCAATCCTTGGGCGGGAGAGCGATCGAGACGGCTTTGGAGGGTGGTTTGTTCCTTGCCTCTGGTGTCCCTGGGGGGTGGCTGAAGGATTCAGGCCAGTGGCAGGGTAAGCGAGTCATCCTAGCTTGGATCGTGCAATGTGGGGTGAGTTCACGAGGCTTGTCCGGATCATTGCAAGATAAGACAAGTATGTCCGCTTGTAAAACATTCAGGAGACAGGGGCCTTTTTAGAGTGGCTGGCCTAATTCGTAGGCCTGAGGTCGGTGCGAAGACTGGCCGGATCGGGGTAGCGTGATAGTCTAAGTTCATCATGTTCAAGAAAATCCAATCGTCCCCCTTGGTGGTTTTCCCTTTCCTTATAGGTGCTAGCCTCTTGACCTTTGGTCAGGAGCCCGAAGCCGTGACCCTGCAAGTCGCGGTTGAGGATGCGCGGGAAGTCATTGATGGTGCGCTTGCGATTGCGCCCAAGGCTGTGCCCGACTTCCAGCGGGACGTCAGGCCGATCCTCACTCAGAATTGCTTTGGGTGCCACGGGCCGGATGACAGGACTCGCGAGAGCGACCTTCGCTTTGACATCGCCACGGATCTGACCGAGGACCTGGGCGGGTATTCGATCGTTGTTCCGGGCAATGCGGCCGAATCGGAGCTGATCTTCCGGATCATGGACACCGATGAGCCCATGCCTCCCCTGGATGCCCTTGAGCAGCTCACCGAAGAAGAGAAGCAGATCCTCACGGACTGGATCGACGCGGGGGCGATCTGGACGGACCACTGGGCCTTCCTTGCGCCCGAGCGGCCTGAGCTTCCGGCCGTCAACGACCAAGCTTGGATCCTCAACGAGCTCGACACCTTCATCCTGGCCAAGCTCGAGGCCGAGAGCCTGACCCCCGAGCCGGCCACCTCCCGCGCAGCTTGGCTGCGCCGCGCCAGCTTCGACCTGATCGGTCTGCCCCCCACCGTTGAAGAGCTCGACGCCTTCGAGGCCGACACCAAGCCCGGCGCCTTCGACCGCCAGGTGGACCGACTCTTCGCCTCGCCCCGCTACGGCGAGCGCCAAGCCCAGGACTGGCTCGACCTCGCGCGCTACGCGGACAGCAACGGCAACCAGTTCGACCAGGACCGCAGCAACTGGAAGTGGCGCGAGTGGGTCATCGAAGCCTACAACGCAAACATGCCCTACGACAAGTTCACCGTCGACCAGCTCGCCGGGGACCTGCTCGAGAACCCGACCCTCGACCAACTCGTGGCCACCGGTTTCAACCGCAACCACCAGACGGACATGGACACGCCGTCCGAGGCGGACGAGTACCGCACCGAATACGTCATCGACCGCGTGCACACGACGGCCACCGCGTTCATGGGTATGACCATGGCCTGTGCCCAGTGCCACTCCCACAAGTTCGACCCGATCAGCCACGAGGACTACTACTCGTTCTTCGGCTTCTTTAGCAACGTGGCCGAGCGCGACATCGACTACGGCAACCCGCGCCCGAACATGCGCGTGCCGAACCCCGACCAAGCGCCGATGCTGGCGGACTTCGACCAGCGTATCGCCGAGCTCGAGGCTCGCCTCGACGGCCCGGACATCCTGTTCGACCGCGGCCAGACCGACTGGGAGAGCCGCATGCAGGCGACCCTCGGCGACCCGGTTGCCTGGGACACCCTGGAAGCTTCAGGCATGTTGAGCCACAACGGCGCGCGCCTCCGTCCCCAGGACGACGGCTCGATCAAGGCCGTTGGCCCGTCCCCGGCCCGCGACACCTACGACCTGGTCTTCCAGCCCGGCAAGCGCCTGGTCCAGGCCATTCGGCTCGAGGTCCTGCCCGACCCGTCCTTCCCCGGTGGCGCCTCCGGCCGCGCGGCGGACGGCACCTTTCGCTTGAGCAAGCTCGTGCTGCGCGACGCCTCCCTCAGTGATGGAACCGACCCGCCCCAGGTCTACATGGCCTTCGCCGGCGCGGACATCACGCAGGACTCCGAGGACAAGACCAAGGAGTACACCGAGGCAGTCTCCCCTGGCAACTTCGAGGGAACGATCGTCTACGAGAAGGAAGATGACGATGAAGACGAAGGCGGCTTCGGTCGCGGAGGCGGTTGGACCCTAGTGGGTCGCGCCATCGGCGAGCGCCACGAGGCGCTGCTGATCCCCATGGAGCCGATCACGATGAATGCCGCGTCGCTGCTCAAGATCACGATGGAGCAAAACTCCCGCGGCACGTCGAAGAACCAGATCGGGCGCTTCCGTTGGTCGGTGACCAGCGACGTGTCCGTGCGCGAGCTGATGCTGCCCATGGCGCCCAAGCACTGGAGCGCACTCGGCCCCTTCCCCGCCGAGTCCGCCGAGCTGGCCTATGCGGAGAAGTTCGAGCCCGAGTCCAAGCTCGACGACGGCATCGACCGCAAGGCGAAGTTCATCCAGCCTGTTCTCGAGAAGAAAGAGGACAAGACGGAAGGTGGCAAGAAGTCCGATGCCAAAGGGCAGAAGACGCCTAAGCCCGCGGGTCTTGAGCAGGCCGTTGCCTTCGCCGCAGCTGCCGAGCTCGGCGTGCCGGGCGCACCTGCTGGTGCCGTGGCTTTGGTCGCGGTGGATGTAGCCGCAACGCCGCTTCCCACACCGCAAGCCAAGCTTGCGGCTGCTGATGCGAAACCAGAGCAAGCCCCCGCTGCCGCGCAGCAGGGGAAAGCCGGAGGCGAGGCTGCTGCCAAGCCCGAAGGCCAACCTGGCGCGAAAGCCCAGGCTAAGCCGGGCGCCGACAAGAAGGCCGAGCCCAAGCAAGACGGCGAGAAGAAGGCCGAAGCGGCCAAGCCGGCCCCGGCCCCCAAGGCCAAGAGCAAGCCGCGCCCCGTGGAGCTGACCTGGAACGAGAAGAAGACCTGGAAGAGCGGCGAAAGCAACCAGGTCAAGGTTGGTATCGGTGCCTATTACTTCACCCGCGAGGTCCACGCTCTGCGTCCCGGTATCGCGAAGCTGCGCCTCGATGGTCCCGTTGGCGTCAAGGTCTGGTTGAACGGCGAGGTCGTCTTCCAGGAAGAGCCCGAGCCTGTCGTCGAGAAGAAGCAGACCCAGCAAATGCAGGGTGGCTTCGGCGGCTTCTTTAGTCGTGGCGGCGGCAGTAGCGCAGCCAAGCGCGAAGTGCGCCTCGGCTTCCGCAAGGGTGTCAACGAGCTGCTCGTCAAGGCGATCTACCGCAGCACCCCCACACCCTCACGCCGTGGCGGCGAACCTAGCGAGCCCACCGGTAGCATCACCTTCGACTTCACATCCGAGGGCGAAGATGTAATGACCTTTGAGGTCCTGTCGGCGCTGCGCTCGGGACCTGCTGTGCCGGTCCAAGATTCCCTCGCGACGAAGCCCGCGGCCTCACCCTCGACTGGTCTTGCCACGACGTTGAAGGTAGCTGCCAAGCAAAGCGCTGGACCGAGCCCCAAGGCACCAGTCGGTGTCGAGGGCAAGGATTCACTCGCGAGCGAAGACAAGGACGATGTGCAGAAGAACTCGGCCAACGGCGCCGGGGCCAAGCTGCTCGCTCCCCCCTCCCTACCCGGGGTCAACCGCACGGATCTTATGGGTATCCATTCCATCCAGCCCGCGCCACAGACCTACGAGCTGCCCACAGACGATCGCATCCAGCACGTCCTGCGCGATCACTACCGTCGCAACGTGTCGACCATCGGTCGCGCCTTAGGTCGTGAACTCGAGCGCTTGCAAAAAGAGCGTGGCACCTACATCCGCGACATCCCGGAGACCCTGGTGATGGCCGAGCGCGAGACGCCCCGGGACAACTACCTGTTCCTAAGCGGCGACTTCCGCCAACGTGGCCAGGACGTCGAGATCGACACGCCCTCGGCCCTGCCGCCGATGGACGCGAGCCTGCCGAAGAACCGCCTGGGCCTAGCCCGCTGGCTCACCTCCGGCGACCACCCGCTGACGGCCCGCGTGGCGGTCAACCGCATGTGGCAGACCTACTTCGGCACGGGTATCAACAAGACGCCCGGCGACTTCGGCATCCGCGCCGAGCTGCCCAGCCACCCGGAACTTCTAGACTGGATGGCAGTCGAGTTCGTCGAGAGCGGCTGGGATGTGCAGGCCATGCAGCGCCGCATCATTCTGTCCCAAACCTACCGCCAGGCGGCCGAGTCCTCACCGGAGAAGTTCGCCGCTGACCCCGCCAACCGCATGCTTGCCCGGGGGCCGCGCACGCGACTCTCCGCTGAAATGGTTCGCGACAACGCGCTCTCTCTGAGTGGTCTGCTGGTACAAGAGCTTGGCGGCAAGAGTGTCAAGCCCTACCAATCCAAGGGCATCTGGACCGAGATCTTTGGTGGCCGCGACTGGAGCAAGGACAAGGGTGAGGCCCAGTACCGCCGCGGTCTCTACACCTACTGGAGGCGCCGCGCGCCGAACCCGTCCATGACGACCTTCGATGCCCAGAAGGGCGAGGTCTGCACGGTTACACGACCGAAGACCAACACACCGCTGCAAGCGCTGGTGCTGTTGAACAACCCGGTCTACGTGGAGGCCTCCCGCGTCTTCGCCCAGCGCATGCTGGACGAAGATCTTGGGCTGGGCTCGAAGCCGGCAGCTCCCGCTTCTAAGAAGAAGGGCGAGCCCAAGGGCATGGGCAAAGCCAAGCAGGCCGAGCCCGTGCAAGCGGAAGCTGCGGCCGAGGCAATCGCCACGGTGCCAGCACCCACGGCATCGGCCGAGGACCACGCGCGCATCGCCATGGCCTTCCGCATGGCGACCTCGCGCAAGGCCACCGAAGCCGAGCTCGAGATCCTCGCCGATCTGCTGATGTTCCAACGCGCAGCCTACGCCACGAACGAGGAGGGTGCCGCGAAGCTGATCAAGATCGGCGACGCACCCGGCCTCGACAAAGAGAGCGAGGTGACGGCCTCGGAGCTCGCCGCTTGGACGGCGCTCATGAGCGCGCTCCTGAACCTAGACGCAACGATCCACAAGGGCTAGTCCCACCCCAAGTCATGAGCAAATATACAAACGATCTCAAAGCGGCTATTCAGGCCCGTAGTGCGGCGGTTAGCCGGCGTGCATTCCTCAAGGGTGGCGTCGGTGCCATGGGGCTCTTTAGCGTCATGGGGCAGAGCGCCATGGCGAGTGCGCTCGGTGACGGCAAGGCGCCGTACATGATTGGCAACCCGACGGCCAAGCGCATGGTGATGATCTTCACCAACGGCGGCATGGCGCACCTCGACCTGTTCGAGGACAAGCCCATGTTGAACGAGCGCTTTGGCGAGGAGATTCCCCCGTCAATCTTGGTCAACCGGGGCATTCTCGATGCGACCGACTCGCGGGGTTCCTTCCCCGTCGTCGGCAGCAAGTACAGCTTCAGCAACTTCGGCGAGAGCGGTATGCGCTTCTCCGAACTCGTGCCGAACATTGGCGCCCAAGCCGACAAGATGACGGTGCTGCGCACGGTGCAAGTCGACCACGTGCTGCACGAGATCGCCATCAGCCAGCTGCTTACGGGCGCGCCCCTCGACGGACGTCCATCGATGGGCGCCTGGATGAGCTACGCCCTCGGCAGCATGAACGAGAACCTGCCCGAGTTCGTGGTGCTCGTCTCGAACGCGCGCGGCACGTCACCGGCCCAGCCGCGCCTGTGGGGCAACGGCTTCCTGCCCGGTCGCTACGCTGGCACGCAGTTCCGCTCGGGCAAGAACCCCGTGCTCGACATCAACACACCCGAGGGCATCAGTAAGGACTCCCGCCGCAAGGTGCTCGACGCCCTCGAGAAGCTCAACGGTATCGAGTCCGAGCGCACCGGTGACCCGGATGTCGAGACGCGCATCAAGGCCTACGAAATGGCCGCGCGCATGCAGACTAGCGTGCCCGAGATGACGGACCTCTCCACGGAGTCGCCCGAGATGCTCGAGCTCTATGGCGTCGACCCCGAGAAGGGCTCCTTCGCATCGAACTGCATGCAAGCGCGCAAGTTGCTCGAGAGCGGCTCGCGCTATGTGCAGCTGATCGACGGCGGCTGGGACATGCACGACAACGTGCCCCGCGCCCTGCCC